>DATNHI010000138.1:0-3527 GCA_035605035.1 Verrucomicrobiia bacterium | reverse complement strand
CTTTAATCCGCCGCCGCCCAAGTCAGAGCCAACAAATTACCCTTCGTCGCCGTCGTCAGCTCTTCCAAACCCTTCTCCGCTGCCCACGGTTCCCGCGAACCAGGCGTCAGTGCTTTCGCCCATCAGTTTGTTTGCCGACAGTTCGGCGGGAATTCCGCCGGCCAAAAAATTGAGCGCGGTGTTTGCCCCGTTCGGACGGCTGATTCCCTGTGAGACGGTCATCACGGTGGACTCGGCTTCCATCCAGACACCCATCGTCGGCCTTGTTACCGAGAACATATATTACCGGGGCAAGCTCGTTATCCCGGCGGGCACGGAGATTCATGGGACGGCGCAAACCGACCATCAACGTGAACGCATCGCCAGCGGCAACAGTTGGACGCTGATCTGGCAGAACGGGCTGGAAATGCAAATCAAGGCCATCGCCCTTGACCGCGAATTTGAGAATAGCACCAACCAAACCGGCTGGGCCATCACCGACGGCAGCGCCGGTTTGCGCGGCGAAGTCATCAAGTCCGATAATCTGGCTGACATTAAACTTTTTGCCGCGACCTTCCTGTCCGGCGCGGCCGGGGCATTAACGGAGAAACAAGAGACCGTTTTCGGCCCCATCAACAGTCCCACGCTCAATAACGCGCCCTTCGCGGGCGCGCAGTCGGTCCTGCAAACCTACGCGCAGCAAATCTTCGACTCGATCCAAAAGAATGGTTTCTACGTCCGCGTGCCGAGTGGAAAACAATTTTATCTCTACGTCCTGCAAACCATTGACGCCGCCGACGCCTCGCTCGGCGGCACCGCCATTCCCGTCACCCCGGAAAAAGACGAACCATCCAAATCAAGACCATGAAAATATATTATCTCATTCCACTGGTGTTTCTCTCCGCGTGTTCCACCACACCCAAGCTGACATTGCGGCCACAGCAACCGCCAGCAGCGACGGACACCACTGGCACACGTTATCCCGAAGTCCTTCACGCCTATCACATCGGACGCTACGCCGACCCGAATGACGATTTAATCATGCACGAGCGGCACGTCGTCTATCGCGTCGAGGACAATACGCGCTGGAATTTTCATCCCGGCCCGGTTGACGGCAATCTTCCCGCGTTGCCATCACGCGACTCAACGTTCGCCTCGGCTCCGGTCAACGATGCCATTCTGGCCGAGGTGAATTCCCAAAAGGCCGCCACCGCCCAAATCATGATTCAGGCCCGAACCCTGTCAGCAGCTCTGGCGCAATTTCAAACCGCGTTGCAGCAGACCAAAACCAACCTTCAGGAAACGCTGATTCTGCGGGCGTCAGTGAACGCCATTAAGAAGCGGCTCGATGCGCTCGAATCCGCGCCAGGGCAACTGCCGCCATCGCCAATTTCCACGACCAATGAACCGCCTGATTCGTTGCGTCCATGAAACATTTTGTCGCAGCGGGGTGGTTTTACGCCTCGTTCCGGCGAACACGGCAAATGCCGCGCAACTAAAACAAACAAAACAAGTCGTTATGACAAAAACAAGAACACCCTCGCCACCGGGCACCGGCGGCAATGCCGCCCCCGCAGAACAGCCCACTTTCCGCAGCAACCCGGAAGTGGATGCCAAGATTGATGCCTACATCAAAGAGAACCCGAAGTATTGGACTTACGTCCAAGCCATGCCGCGCGAACGGCTCGAACGCAGCGTCGTCCTCAACGAGGTGCGCGAACTCGACCGCCAGCAACGCATCCGGGAAGGCGTCCTGAAACAAATCAACCGCAACCCCGAAATGAAACGCGCCTATGATCTCCTGGTCAAAGACCTGCCGGAAGACCAAAAGGAGGGCGTCATCGCCCAGATCGGCCGCACCGCGCGCCGCGCCGTCGCCCGCGTGCAAGGCCAGCAACAACAGCAGCGGGCGGAAGGTGTCAGCGTTTAAACCAACCACCGCCAAGCCCCGGTTTGGGATTCTGCAACCGTCCCAACCGGGGCTAATTGTTTATGTGTTCACAACCAAACTCAGAAGCTTGCCACGACGGCGAGCTTCCGAGTAAATTTCCGACCATGTTCGACCTTGCCGAGATTATTCGCCAGCACGAGGGAAAGACGTTGGAATTCAAACGCGACCTTTCCTCGCCGGACAAGGTGATGCGAACGCTGGTTGCTTTTGCGAATGGTGCGGGCGGGAAGTTGCTCGTCGGTGTTGAAGACGGCACTCGCAGAGTGCTCGGTGTGCCGGACACCGCCAAAACGGAGGAGCAACTGGCCAATTTCATCACCGACCGCATTGAACCGCGGCTCGTCCCGGAAATTCACGTCATCCCTTGGCGGAAGAAGTATGTGCTGGCCGTTGAAGTTTATCCCAGCCCGAGCCGGCCGCATTACGTCAAGGCGTTGGGCTTTCCAGCAGGTGTCTATGTCCGCGTCGGTTCGACAAACCGGCAGGCCGATGCCGCCGCAGTCGCCGAACTTCAGCGCGTGGTGCGCGGACGTTCATTTGATGAAGAACCCATGCCGGAATTAAACTCGGAAGCGATTGACTTCCGAGTGGCTTCCGAGTGCTTCGCGCCGGTGCGCAAGCTGACACGGCACGAACTGCACTCGCTTCAACTCACCGCTGCTCATCAAGGCCGGGAAGTTTCCACGGTGGGCGGAGTGTTGTTGTTTGGTGTGGATCGTTTGAAACACTTCCCCGACGCTTATTTGCGCGCCGGTTGCTTCAAAGGCGAGGACAAAAGCGCGATTCTTGATTCCACCAGCATCACCGACTTTCCGGTGCTTGCGGTGGAAAAGGCATTGCAATTCGTGCAACGCAATACCCGACACTCGCTCGAAATCAAGAACGTCCGTCACCGCGAAGTTTGGGAGTTTCCAGTCGTGGCCTTGCGCGAAGCCATCATCAACGCCTTCGTCCACGCCGACTATGCCCAGCGTGGTTCGTCGCTTCGGCTGGCGGTATTCCGCGACCGCATTGAGGTGGAAAATCCCGGCAACTTGCCGCCTGGTTTGACGATTGAAGACATTCTGCGCGGTGTTTCCAAACTGCGGAATCGTGTCATCGGTCGTGTCTTCCACGAGTTGAAACTGATTGAGCAATGGGGCAGTGGCATTCATCGAATGATAAACGCTTGTCAGCAGGCGGGACTGCCGAAACCAGAATTTGAGGAGCTTGGCAGCAGCTTTCGTGTCACCTTTCGTCGGCAGCAGGTCGCCAAGCCGAAGCGGGATGAACTCGACCATGCCATTGTGGAATTCTTGCGCCAAAATCCAGGTTCATCCACCAGCCGGATTGCCGCGCGCATCAAACGAACATCGCGCGCCACCCAATCCCGCCTGAAACGATTGGTGGAGCTTGGTCAAATCGTGGCCGTGGGCAGCAGCGCCAAAGACCCGCACAAGGGGTATCACTTGAAGGCGGAATGAACATGTTTGCAACCGCGTGAACCGAACGAACAAGACGGGCGAAAATCTGGTTGATTTTTACACGAAAGTTGCCTATAGTGCAACTATCTTGTGAAAATAATGCACGCGCAGACAATTGAGCCAAAGTCCGTCGG
>DATNHI010000137.1:0-5910 GCA_035605035.1 Verrucomicrobiia bacterium | reverse complement strand
TGGGGAATGGCAACACATATTTTTGCCTCAGATAATGATGACCTGCTGCCGAGGAACGGTTCATCCGGCGGCAATTCAACCACTGAAGGATGGTATGTGGATTTGCCGAGAGTAATGAATTTTCCGATTTACGCCGCGATGCCATGGCGCACCAACGCAGACATTGACCCGGGAAATTCCGTGTGGATTTGTCCCAGCAACACGCGGCGAAGCAATGGAAATAATTTATTCCACTATTGCCTGAACGAAAACGTCAATGGCACCAATCAGGTCAGAATGGCTTCCGTTCGCCAACCGTCCGCGACCGTCTGGCTGTTCGACAATGGCAAGCTCGCGCCGGTGGCGCAACAGAACAATGTCCACACCGACCTGCACAACAAAGGTGCTCTCTTCCTCTTTCTTGATGGCCATGTCGCGCGCTTCCGGAACACGGAGTATTGGAATTTCGCCGCCGACAAGGGAATCACCAACAACCCGGGGCTGGTCTGGTACCCTTGAAACCGTGCTCAAGGCTCGCGGTAGAGGCGGAAAAATTTCACATTGTCCGAAGCATTCGTGCTGAACAGGCAATTGGCACCGGTCGCCGCAAGGTTGGTGGCCAGCGATGTCCACGTGATGAGGTCAGATGAGGTTTCCACGCGATATTGCCGGTTGCTGGAGGATTCCCATTGCAACGAAACAATCTGGTTCGTCAGGACAATGGACAGGCCGAACGGCGTGTTGAACGGGTTGGCAAACACCATGAACACGGGCAAATGGTCGGACGCGGTTGTGTCATCGTTGCCATACAGGTTGGGCGGCACGGGAGCCAGCAAATCCGTGCGGAAAACCTGGCTGCTGACGATGTTCGACGCCAGCATCGCACACGGCAGGATGTAATCGTAACGCACCGTCGGGCCGCCGGCATCCTGAATGGACCAGGTCATTTCACTGTCGGTGAACGGATTGACGGCGGTGGTCAGTTGTAGCCCGGTTGCCGTGCCGACGAGGCGCTGGATGGATTGCGGATTACTTGCCGGCGGACGGACGATGTCCTCGTTCATATCGCCGCTCAGCACGCAAGGCTGCCCGCCGTTGGCCAGCAGATAAACCGTGGCAAAGAAATTGGAAATGGCACCCGCTTCCGCCGATCGTTTGGCCGCTGAATCGGCGTCCTGTCCCGATTTTAAATGCGCCACGAACACGTGCAACGGTTGTGAAAATCCGGGCACGGAAATCTGCGCTTCAAACAAATCGCGAGTGAACCCCGACCCGCTGTAACCGTAGGGCGCCAGATCAGAACCGTGCAGCCAACTGGTCGAGGCAATGATGGGATAACGGCTGAGAATGACACTCCGGATATACCCGTCGTCCGCGGAGTTGGTGACGAGGTAATAGCCTGGTCGGTAGGCCGCGACAAAATCCACCATTTGCGCGGTACAATTGTTGGTGACCGGAATTTCGTTGAGGGTGATGATATCGGGATTGAGATATTGCAGTTGCCGGCCGATGGCCTGGACGTGCCACATGTTCGTGCTCCAATTGGTCAGGCCGTTGCCATGCGCGTTGTAAGTGAGATATGAAAGCGCCGGCGCCGAGGCACACCAGACGCTCAAGGCAGCCGGGTCGCTGCTGACGGAACCGAGGACGTTGGTAATGACAACCGAATACAAGCCGGCCTGGGCGAACGTCACACCCGTCAACGTGAGATTGGAACTCACCTCACCAGGAAGGTTCGTCGCACCAACCCCGGCATCTGACGCGGGTGTGAACTGCCATTGATAAGCCGGCGGCGGCAGAGCGCTGGCGCTTACACTGAAAGTGACGCTTGCGCCGTTCGTCACAGTCTGGTTTTGCGGTTGGGAGATAATGACCGGCCGCGCCAGCGGCGGCGCATTGGTGACCACGTCGGGGAACGTGGTGCCGACCCGGAGGTCATCCACAAAAAAGTTCCCGATTGTTCCTGAAGCGCCATCCTCCCTGAAACCATACGCCGTAACGCTGATTGCGGACGCCACATCGGTCGCGGTCACCCCGGCGTTGGTTTCTGCCGTGGGATTGATCCAGAGGGTGCTTAGAACGTTGCTCACCGCAAAACGCACCACGACGGAATAATCAGTGTTCGTCTGCAAATCGGTGTTGCAAACGGCGGTGGGGCTGGAGCCGGCATTGGCGATGCCGATACGGAAGGCGCCGCTGGCCGCGCCTGCGGTCTGCGCAAAAATCCGGGCGCGATAGCCGGTGCCGCCGTTCTTGAATTCGGCAAAATAACTGCCCGAACTGGACGGCAGGCCGGTGTAATTGACGGTGAAACTCACGTATAGAATCGCGTCCGAGGAGGAAGCGTAAGGTTGACCCGCTAACATCGCCTCGACGTCCTCGCTGTTTGCCTTGCTCAAATAAATCCGGCCGGACACGACCTTCACCTGCCCGCTGGTCCCGCTGTAAGTCGTCCAGGGTCTGTCAACCCCCGTCACCAATGGCCCGTCAGAATAATCAAAGGAATCGTTCAACAAAACCGTTGCTGCCGCCAGGGTCGCTGAAAGAAGAAACGCCGCGATACTAAGCACAACTGTTTTCACAAAAATTCTGAGTCAGACAGAACGGCTGTTCATCCTGCCCGTTCAGCCCAATAATCGCATTTTACAGAAGTTTGTAAATGCCTATCGTTTTCTTATGCCGGGCTACTTTGCCGCCTGAACGGAGCGCGGCTGTGTCGCAGACCAGCCGCAGCACTGCGACTGGTGCTTCGCACACAGTCGCGCTCCACCAAAGCAGCCCACTACACCCAATCAAGACGTTACCGGACGGCGATAAACTTTGACAGCAATTCGCAATCCTGCTTTGATAATGGCATGGCAGCAGAAGGGATTATGCAGGCCAGCCGTGCACGACGTGGTGCACAGCCTTTGGCCCAATAAGAATGTTGGGCGCACAATGACTACAGACCGCCCAGAGAAGTCTGACGCTCACGTCTCCGTCACAAGGAGCGTTCATCGGTTCCTCAGTCGCTATTTTTCAAAGCTTCGCGGCATCCCCGGTGGCTCGATTTTGGTGCTGTGGTTTTTTGGTGGCATGATCTTGTCCTATGGTGGACATGGCGTCATTCGGATTCTAGGTTTTCTCCTACTCATCTTGTTTGTGGCGGTCTATTTCTTCCTTGCATACTGTTACCCTGATGACAACGCCTAAGAGATCGCTGCAGACCAGCCGTGCACGACATGGTGCACAGCCTTTGGCCCGATAAGAATGTCAGGTGGCAACTCTACGATTCTCGCGGTGTTGGAACAGAAAGTGAAACGGCATACGGTGTTAAAAGCTCAACATTTTCCAAACAGGCATGAAGCCACGTTCAGGTTTTGAAACCGGATTTTCCCTCATGGAATTGCTGGTGGTGATTGCCATCATCGCCGTCCTGGCCGCTTTGCTGATGCCGGTTCTATCCAGTGCCAAGGCAAAGGCAAAGCGAACGGAATGTTTGAACAACCTGAAGCAGATCAATCTTGGCGTTCACACGTATGCCGGGGACAATGGCGATACGTTGCCCAACACGGGCACCGGCACGTATGTCACTTACAAAGAGGCCGTGAAAGGCTACGTCGGCCTGCACGGGCCGTCGTCATCACGGGACAAAGTTTTCGCCTGCCCGGCAGACACCTATTGTTACGATGAATCCACCCCCATTTACATACCGCATGGCCGGCACGAACAGTGGAATTTTGATTTTTCGAGTTATGCGTTTAACGGCGGGAATCTTCTCCTCACCAACTATCCCAATTTCGCTTACAACGGGTTCTTGCCCGGCATCGGCGGCCAAAAACTCAGTGCGGTCAAGCATTCCGCCAAGACGGTTTTAATTGTGGAGGCGCCGGCGCTCCAACCCTATTCATGGCATCAGCCGAAACTGCCGGTGTCCGGTGATTTCCCGATGTTTAACGACGCCAGGAACATGGTCAGTCTTGTGGACAGCCATGTCAGTTACATCAATATTTATTGGAACAGCACACTTAGCTATCCCAATGGGGGCATCTCCGTCGCAGCTTATTACGATCCGCCTGCGGGATACGATTACCAGTGGAGTGGAAATTGATCGCTCGAAATTTGCCGCCTGGTAAATTGCTGCGGCCAACCGTGCACGACGTGGGGCACCGCCTTTGGCCCAATAAGAGGTAAGTCAGCAGATCAGCGGTTGTGGTTGTAGGCCGCCTGCGAATATTTTTGCCCGACCAACTCTTCCGTCCGTTCCCGTAATGCGGCGTCCGGCTCGAAATCTGACCATTTAATCCCGAATTCCCCGCTCCCGACCGCGCACATGGCCTTTTGCCAGGCCACACGCTCCGACTTCTGACTTCTGACTTCTGACTTCTGGAAAGGCGGAGGTTGTACCGAGCCTTGTATGAGCAAACCCAGTTTGTTGCGCCGCTGCGCCGCGCCAGCAATTTTTCTGCCCTGCCACAGCACATCGGATTTTTCATGGCCGATGAAGCATTGTCCCGTAGGAGCCGTCGTAAGTTGGCTCTGACTGGATTCCGCATTTCGCACTCCGCACTCCGCATTTGAATATGGAGCCTCGTCACGTCGGCTGCTACCAGAAGTGGTGATAGATTTTTTGCGCGCCGAAGCCAGTTCCGTGACCATGTCGAGCATGGCGAATGCGCTTTGAATCCATTCGTGAACGCGCCGGTAACTTTCCTCGGCCTTGAGCAAATGCCATTCGTGGCCCTGCGGAAAGGCGAGGCTGTAGGTCCAGTCGGCGTCGTGAGGTACGATGCCGCCGCCGGTGGGCCGGCGGATGAGCGGCCGCAACGGCGTAGCCTGTTCGACATCCGCGTATTTCTGGAAATAGCCGAACGTGGCAGCCGGTTCCGTCCAGCCGTAAAAACGCAGCACCGGTTTGCCCAGGCGCGATACCGTTTCGAGCAACGCCTCGTCCAGCGCCATGTTGAAGGCGGGCGCGCAAGGGCCGGAGTTGAGGAGAAGCCAGGTTGGATGGTTGGAAGGCATGGCGAAGATTCACTGCGGGAAAATCCGAAATCCGAAATCCGAAGCCCGAAAGAAGCCCGAAATCCGAAGCCCGAAAGTGGGCCGCACTCCCTGGAATATCGGATTTCGGCATTCGGATTTCATTCGAATTTCGGATTTCGTCATTCGGAATTTCGCCGGCGTTGTTCAACGCCAATCTTTGGACACAGTTTGTTTACCTCGCACTCCTTACAATCCGGGCGCCGGGCCGCGCACCGCCGGCGACCGTGCCAGATGAGCCAGTGACTGAACAGCGTCCATTGTTCCTGCGGCACGAGCGCCATCAGCTCCTGTTCGATTTTTTCCGGCGTTGTCTGCTTTGTCAAACCAAGCCGATGGGACAACCGCGCGACGTGCGTGTCCACGACCACGCCGGCGTTGATGCCGAACGCATTGCCCAGAACGACATTGGCGGTTTTGCGTCCGACGCCGTCGAGGTGCGTCAATTCCTCCATCGTGCGCGGCACCTGGCCGTTGTGCTGCCCGACCAGTTTGCGGCAACAGGCCTGGATGTTCTTCGCCTTGTTCCGAAAAAAGCCCGTCGTCCGGATGGCCTGCTCGAGTTCGGCGAGCGGGGCGTTCGCGTAGTCCGCGGCCGAGCGGTATTTTTTGAAAAATTCCGCCGTGACGATGTTCACACGCTTGTCGGTGCACTGCGCGGAAAGGATGGTGGCAATGAGCAATTCCAGCGGACTGCGGTGATCCAGCTCGCAATGCGCCTCGGGATACGTTCGGTCCAGCGCGGTGATGATTTTCTTCAGGCGCGCGGCTTTGGTTTGTCCGGTTTCACGAGGCATCGGCGACGAAATTAAAGTTTGCCGCCCCGGCCAGCAAGGGCGCGCAAAACAAACAGCCCGGATGCGAACATCCGGGCCGGGAATTAAGGCGACGAATCATGGCGTGACTGGC
>DATNHI010000136.1:0-11451 GCA_035605035.1 Verrucomicrobiia bacterium | reverse complement strand
ACTACGTCCTTTCGTCGGCGGTCGGCCATCTGCTCGAACTCGTGCCGCCTGAAGGCGTCGAGCCTAAAAAGGGAAAATGGTCGTTTGCGCATCTGCCGGTCATTCCCCCGCATTTCGATTTGCAGCCGATTGAGAAAACCGAGAACCGGCTGAAGGTCCTCAAAAAACTCATCAAACGCCCCGACGTGGACGCGCTGGTGAACGCCTGCGATGCCGGGCGCGAAGGGGAATTGATTTTCCGCAATATCGTCAAGCACACCAAAGCCAAACAACCCATCAAACGCCTCTGGCTGCAATCCATGACGCCGGCGGCCATCCGCGAGGGATTTGAGCGGCTCCGCGAGGACAAAGACATGTTGCCGCTGGCCGACGCCGCCTACAGCCGGTCGGAGGCCGACTGGCTGGTCGGCATCAACGGCACGCGCGCGATGACGGCGTTCAACTCGAAGTCCGGCGGCTTTTTCAAGACGACGGTCGGCCGCGTCCAGACGCCGACGCTGGCCATCCTGGTCGAGCGCGAGGCGAAGATCAAAAAGTTCGTTTCGCGCGATTTCTGGGAGGTCATTGCCACGTTCGATGCCGCCGCCGGCCAATACACCGGACGCTGGTTCGACGAGAAATTTTCCAGGCAGCGTAGTGGCACGGGCGTCCCGCCCGTGAGTTCCGGTGGTGGCGGAGACTTGGAATCAGAATCACACGGGCAAGATGCCCGTGCCACCACGATTGATGACGACCAGCTTAAGCCCGAACGCATTTGGGAAAAAGACAAGGCCGAAGCACTTCGCGACAAGTGCCTGGGCAAACCGGGCATTGTCACCGAGGAAAGCAAGCCGAGCACGTCGCTGTCGCCGTTGCTCTATGATTTGACCAGTTTGCAGCGCGACGCGAACTCGCGGTTCGGGTTCAGCGCCAAGAACACGCTCGGCCTGGCGCAGGCGCTGTACGAACGGCATAAAGTGCTGACGTATCCGCGCACCGACTCGCGCGCGTTGCCGGAGGATTATGTCGGCACGGTGAAAAATGTGATGAAGATGCTCGGCGACACCCGCTACGCGGCGTTTGCCGATACGGTTCTTAAGAGCGATTGGGTGCATCCGAACAAGCGCATCTTCAATAATGCCAAGGTGTCCGACCATTTCGCCATCATCCCGACCACGCAGGCGCCGCATAATCTGAGCGAGCCGGAGCTGAAACTTTACGACATGGTGACGAAGCGTTTCCTGGCGATTTTCTATCCGGCGGCGGAATTTCTGGAAACGATCCGCATCACGCGAGTTGAAAGCGAGCCTTTCAAGAGTACCGGCAAGGTCATCGTCAAACCCGGCTGGCTGGCCGTTTATGGCAAGGAAGCGCAGGATGAAGACACAAATCTCGTGCCGGTGAAGCCGAATGAAAAGGTCAACACCAGCGGCGTCGAGGTGAAAGAAAACGTCACCAAACCGCCACCGCGCTATACGGAAGCGACGCTGCTCAGCGCGATGGAAGGCGCGGGCAAGCTGATCGAGGACGACGAACTGCGTGAGGCGATGCATGAGAAAGGGCTGGGCACGCCCGCCACCCGCGCCGCGATCATCGAAGGTTTGATTTACGAGAGTTACGTTCACCGGAACGGACGCGAGCTGCAGGCGACGGCCAAGGCGTTTTCACTGATGGAATTGCTCAACGGCCTCGACATTGCCGAGCTGACCAAACCGGAGTTGACCGGCGATTGGGAATTCAAACTGCACCAGATTCAGCGCCGGCAGAAGAGCCGCGACGAATTCATGTCGGAGATTGCCGACATGACGCGGCACATCGTCGAGCGCGCGAAAAAATACGAGCACGACACCATCCCCGGCGATTTTGGCGTGTTGAAAACACCGTGCCCGCAGTGCGGCGGCGAGGTCCACGAGAAATACAAACAATTCCAATGTGTGAAATGCGATTTTGCGATTTGGAAAACGCTGTGCAGCCGGATGTTTGAGATTGAGGAAGTCGAGAGGCTCATCAGCGAAAAGCAAATCGGGCCGTTGCAAGGGTTCCGGAGCAAGAAAGGCAAACCGTTTGCCGCGGTGCTGAAGTTCACGCCGGAGTTCAAGATTGAGTTCGATTTTGGCAACGACCAGAGGAACGAAAACGGGGAGGTCATCGCGCCGGTGGATTTTACCGGCAAGGAACCGCTGGGCAAATGTCCCAAATGCGGTGCCCGGGTATTCGACGCGGGAATGAGTTACCTTTGCGAGAAGGCAACCGGCGCGGGCAAGACCTGCACGTTCCGCACCGGCAAAATTATTTTGCAGCAGCAAATTGAGCCGGCGCAGGTCACGAAACTCCTGGCGGAGGGCAAAACCGATTTGCTCAAGGGGTTTGTCTCCAGGAAAACCAACCGCAAGTTCGAGGCGTTTCTTATCGTCAAGGATGGTGGGACCGCGTTTGAATTTCAGCCGCGCGAACGCAAGTCGCGGGCGAAAAGCGCGAAACCGAAGGAACCGCAGCCGAAGATTGATTTCACCGGCAAAGAGCCGCTGGGCAAATGTCCGAAATGCGGCGGCCGGGTGTTTGAAACCGACGGAGCGTTTCTGTGTGAAAAGTCGCAAGCCGACAAGAAACCGTGCAAATTCAAGATCAACCGGGAAATTCTACAGCAGCCGATTGAACGAGCGCAGGCGCAAAAGCTGTTGACGGCACGCAAAACAGACCTGCTCGGCAAATTCATCTCGAAGACCGGCCGGCCGTTTCCGGCGTATCTGGTGATGGACGACGCCGGGAAAGTAACTTTTGAATTTCCGCCGCGCGAAGGGGAAACGTCCGCATCCCGGGCCTGAAACTTTCGCGACCTGGCCGGCGGGCCGACCATAAAATCTTGCGGCGGAGATTTAATTTCATCACTTTTGGATGAAACCATTCCTATGAACCACCGAGTGCGCCGGCAAGGGGAGGATTTGGGCTTCTTCTCGTTGGAAGAACTGCGCCGTCGCCGCGAGACCGGTGAATTGACCGGCAACGAATACGTTCAGGCCGAAGGCCGGTCCGACTGGCAACCGCTGGATTTGGTGCTGCAACAAGGCTATCGCGTCGTCCCGCCGCCCCTGCCGCCGGCGAGTTCAAAAAGCGGCCCAAGTCCGCGTGTCATCTGGCTTATCGTAGGCGGTGTGGTGATTTTTCTGGCCGTAGGCGTCACGCTTTTTACCGTTTTCGTGATCAATTTCCAGCGCGGTTTTCAGGCCGCTGTTAATCAAGGGCGGGTGCAGCACGGTTTGAACGAATCAAGCCGGGAAGGCGTGACGGCGGCGAGCGAACCGATAACCTGGACCACCAACACGCTGACCGAGCGCGACGCTCAAAAGCGGGCGCGCGAATTCAGAATCCGCCAGTGGCTGGACGGTTATGCAAAACGCGGCCGGCACAATCCGGCCACTGACGCCGCGGTGGAGCAACTCATCCGGGTCTGGATTGACCGTAATTTCGGCGGTCCGGAGGCGACCAACACGCTGTCGGTGGAAGCCGAGAGCGACCGGCTCGCCAGAAATCCGGATTGCACCGATCCGCTGGCGCTGACCGTGGTTGCCGACAACAGCCTGAACTATTTTGAAATAGTACACCGTTTTGAGCGCGCGTTGGCGGCATATCCCGGGACCGGCCATCATGCGTATCCGGAGTTTTACGGTTCGATCAGGCTCATCATTCAACTGGGTGACAACTCGCCCCGGGTTGGGGCCTTGAATATGTCGGCCTTGAAACTGTTGGCGGAATGTTTTGCCGACGGCAGTTTCAAACCGGGCGACCAGCAGGAGATTGCTGAAATTTTTGTGAACGAATGGGGGAGCGATTTCTTTTCCCGCAACGCCAACTCAGTCTGTCGAATTATTCATCAGGCTGGTCCGTCTTACCAATGGCTGGCGTTGACGCTGGACGGAGAACGGGAAATCAGGACGGCCTGGGATGTACGCGGTCACGGGTGGGCTAACACCGTTAGCGAGGAAGGCTGGCAGGGTTATCGCGATCATCTGGCAAAGTCCCGGCAACATCTCACGCAGGCATGGAATCTGCAACCGGGCTTTCCGATGGCGCCCCGGCTGATGATAACGGTGGCGCTGGGCGATTCCGATGAAATGCGCACTTGGTTTGATCGGGCCCTGCTGGCACAGGTGGATTATCCCGGCGCATGGGAGGAAATGCGCTGGGGTCTCCGGCCTCGCTGGCATGGCAGTGAAGCCGCCATGCTCGCGTTGGGCCGCGCCGCCATCAAAACAGGACGCTTTGACACCGATGTCCCGTACGAATTTTTTGACTGCGTTGCGGATGTGGAATCAGAAATGGAACTGCCGCCGGGCCGGCATATTTACGGACGCACCGATATCTGGCCGGACATTCAGAAGATGTACCAGGGTTACATTGGTGCATCGGCGCGATCCCACTGGAATCGTTTGGATGAGTGGCGCACCTCGTATGCAGTGGTTGCCTGTTTTGCCGGGAAATACGACGTGGCTGCCGAGCAACTGAAAGCATTGAATTGGAAACCGGTGCCGGAACATTTGCGCGATTGGGGCGTGGGTCTTTCCCTCATGCCGCTCGAAGTGGCCGCCCGCACTGGATCGCTCGGGGCGAAAATTTCCGCCGCTGAGTCCGCCCGCAACACCGGTGATTTTACTTTTGCGCTGAAACAATATGGCGCATTGGCCGCCGCGTCCGGGGCCGATGCGCGCACCCGGGAATTCGTCCAGCTCCGGCTGGCCCAACTGGCGGTCGCCCAGCGCCTGCGCGACGGAAAGTGGGCGGACTGGCTGCCGGCCAACGATCATGATCCCAACTGGGTGTTCAGTTTCGGCCAGGCACGCCGGCTCGCCGATGGCGCGTTGGAGGCGGAATCCAGCCTCAAAGGCCACATGCTGTTTTCGACGGTGCCAGCGGGCACGAATTTCGAGGTTCGCGGCCGGTTGGAAGCCGTCCGTTCGGCCAATACAAATTTCCAGGCCGGTCTGGTCATGGGTATGCCGGATTTTAACGGCGTCCACGATAATTGGTACGGCTTCCGTCTCAAACGCAACAGCGACGAAGGTGACGTTGTGAGTTTCAGCCTGGGCTGGTCAGGCGAACAGGTCCTCCAGCACGTCAAGTTGAACGATGTTACCAATTCGTTCGACTTGATTTTTAAAAACGGACGGGTAACAGCGTTTGTCAACGGGGTGGAAGTTTTTCACCAGGCCACGCCTCCGGACGGCGTCGAGGTGTCGGACAATGGTTATCTGGTCGGACTCGGCGCATTCGATGGAAACCACACCGTCGTCCGCTATCGCGACGTGCAGGTGCGACAGCTTCATTGAAGCGGTCCGCCGGGGGCGGGAACCTCTCCGCGCGTGCGGTAAAGCACGTCCACCACGTTTCGAAGATATTGCTCGTCGGCGACTCCTTCGGTGACTTCGGCGGGAAATTCGACTTTGGCGCGGAAATACGCGGCGAGGTCGCCGAACAATTCCACCCGGGCCACTGGATCAAATTCCCCGCGCCGCAACAGCGCCTGCAGGGCAATACCCGCCTCCGACGGCGAAATCCGCTGGCGCAAACGGGCGGCCAGGTGCGGATATTGCCGGAGCGAATTGTATTTGCCGGCCAACAACTGGTCGAGGTCCGGCTCGGCGACGCGCGGGTTGCGGATGACGACGGTGTTGGCCGCCAGGTCGCCCAGCCGCTGACACCGGGGATTGAGCCAGCAGGCAAGGCCGCCGACAAAATAAAATGCCGGCAACGAATCCACAAACCGCAGCAGGTTGCGCACGACAATCTGGTTGAATTGCAGGCGCATCCCTTCCACGTCCACGACGCGCAAGCGGAGCAGCTTTTTGCCGATGGTCTGGCCGCGCCAGGCCCATTCAAAAAAAATCCCATAACCGATATTGACAACAAAATAAACGATCACCGACAACGCGAAACCGAAGTCCAGACTGATCAACTCCAGCAAACGCAAGGCAATGCCCAGGACAGACATCGCGACGCCGATGCAAAGCTGGTCAATGAACCACGCAAAAAAGCGCGTCACCGGCCCGGCCAGCAATTGCGAGAAGACGATACCTTCCGGCGTGCGGATGACTAGCGTGCTGGTTTTCATCAGTCCAGATTCCCGTCTTCGGTTTTCTTGCTTTTCCCCGATTTCGACAGAAATAGAGTCAGCAAAATCAGTTCGACGGCGCCAAAGGCAATTTTAACTCCGTAGGGGATGACCGGCTCGTGATATTGCGAGAGAAACGCTTCAACGAATCCCGCCCAGACCAGCAACACGCCGACACCAAAAATCAGGGTGACGACGTCGCCCGAGATTTCGCGCAACCGGGTCTTGAGCGAGGCGCGGCTGCCTCGACCGATCAGCGCCAGCGCAAGCATCAACCCGGCCTGGCCGGCGATGAGGATGGCGGGAATTTCCACCACGCCGTGCGGCATCAACCAGCCGAGCAGGAATTTCGTCTGCCCGGCGCGAATATAATCCACCGCCACGGCGCCGAGAATGACGCCGTTGTAAAACAGCATGATGATCGTGCCAACGCCCCACGTCATGCCGAGCGCCAGCGTGAAAATGGAAACCTGCGTGTTGTGAGTCATCAACTCCACCGAAAACGTGGTTTTAACACCCGCCAACCGGTCGTGCGTGGCCTTTTCCTCTTCGGCGACGCGCTTGGCCGGGTCTTCGAGCAAATGTGAAAACGGCATCAGCACCGGCTTGGCGTCCGGATCGAAGGCGATGGCCAATCCGCCAAACGCGCAGCCGGCCAGGGTAATCGCCACGGAAAGATAAAATGCCCGGACATGCCGGCGGAACGTCTGAGGCAGCGTCTGGAAAAACCATTTCACCGGATAGAAACGGCGCCGTTTCTCACGGGTTTCGTGAATTTCTCCGTAAGCACGGGCCACGAGATTTTCCAGGTAACGGCGCGTCTCCGGCTCCGAGGAAAGCGTGGTGACTTTGGCAAGGTCGGCGGCCGTGCGTTCGTAAAGATGATGGAAGGTCTGCAATTGCGGGAGCGTCATCCGCAATTCCGGCTCCGCTTCCAGCCGGTCAAGCATCCGTTCCAGTTCGGTCCAGAAAGGCCGTCCGGCGGCGATGAAACGTTGCAGATCAACAATCATTACTCAGTTCAAAGTTCAAGGTTCAAAGTTCCAGGTTCATGAAGCCGCAGCCTCGTTTGAAGCTCCGCCTTCAGGCAGTTCCGGTTCACTCGACCCGCGCATACACGAAACTGCGAACAGCAATTCAACTTTGAACTTGGAACCTGGAACCTGGAACTCATAAAAGCTGCCTTTGTTTTACGTTCAGGTATTGCGAAACCAGTTCGGCGCTCAACCGTTCGTTGGTAAGCAGCGAGAATTGTACGCCGCGCCGCTGCAAAATCATTTGCAGTTCGCGCAGCTTCTGCCATTGCAGATGGCCGCCGAGGTGTCCATACAGGTCATCCACACCGGAAATGTCCGGGTCGGTGAAGAGCGGCTTGACTCCCGGCATTTGCAGCATGTTCACCAGCACCAGATGCTGCCGCCGGATCAAATCCATGTTGCGGACGAAGCTTTCCGCCAGGGCCGGGTCGTCCAGCGCCGTCAGGAAAACCAGGAGCGCGCGCCGGCGCAGCCGTAACCGGATGAACGTGCACAGTTCATCGAAATCCGGCGTGGCGATTTTCGGTTCGAGGGTGTAAAGCGCGTCCCGGCAGAGGCTGTAATGGTTCTTGCCGTTTTTGGCGCGCACGAATTTTTCCACCCGGTCCGTGAACGTCAGCAGGCCGAACAAATCCCCCTGGCGCTCGGCCGCCAGTCCCAGCACCAGTGCGGCGGTCATGAAACGGTCCAGAACTGAAGTTCCAGGTTGAGAATCCCTTTCGTCCGTTGGCTTTAAACTTTGAACCTTGAACTTTGAACTTTGAATCAGGCGCGCGCTCAATCGCGAGGCGTCCAGAACGACGTAAACTTCCTGGGTTTTCTCAATTTGAAAAACTTTCGTGATGGGCTTTCCCCGCCGGGCGGTCGCTTTCCAGTGAATTTCGTTGTAGTCGTCCCCGGGGACGTATTCGCGAAGTTTTTCGAAATCGCGGCCTTTGCCGACTTGCCGTTGCGCGTGCACACCAAAAGCGCCTCGATTCAGAAACAACGCCGCAACCCCCTTCCGTTCGTTGAGGAGATTGGGATAAACCCGGATTTCGGACTGGACCGGCAGTGTCTTGCGCACTGCCCAAAACCCAAGGGGGGAATTGCCTTCGACGTAGGCGGAGTCGAAGCGGTAATTGCCGCGCTTGCGTGGGGTACATGGCCACGTCAGCCGCGACCATTCGCTTTGCGCGGGCAACCGAGTGTCCAAGGTTTCCGAGGCGGTTTGGATTTCGCGCGGCCAGGCGAGGGCGATGCGCAGGTTGTGCTGGCGCTGGCGTTCGTTGCGGATGCGGATTTCCAATTTTGCCTCGCGGTCCCTCGACATGCGCGCAATCGGCGGCAATTCCACGCCGATGCCTGCGAGGCTTTTGCCGGCGCCGATGGCATCGGCTGCCACCACGAGCAGCAGCCCGCCGATGCACAGGAGGGAAGCGCCCATGGCCGCAGGTGATACCGCGCCCATCAGCGCAAATGGCAGCACCACCACCGCTACCCAGAATAATAATCTGAAACGCGGGACAATCATTGGATCAAAAATCCGAGATCCGAATGGTCGAAATCCGAAAGGAATCCGAAGGCCGGACTCAGACGCGTGAAACAATCCACCCTGTTCGTCCACGATTCGGGTTTCGGATTTCGGATTTCCTTCGGCATTCGGATTTCGGGTTTCGGCTTGGTCTATCTCGGCACGGCAATCTGTTGGAGGATTTGCTGGATCACTTCTAGCACAGTCATCCCTTCGATTTCAAATTCCGGGCGGAGAATCAGGCGATGTTCCAGCACTGGCGGCGTCATCTCCTTGATGTCATCTGGCGTAACGAAATCACGGCCAGACATGGCGGCCTTGGCGCGGGCAGCCATGATGAGGGATTGCGTGGCGCGCGGCCCGCCGCCGACGAGGATGCTTTCGTGCTGGCGCGTGGCGCGGACAATATCCACGAGATAAGCGACCAGCTCCTCGCGCATGGTGATGGCGGCGAGAGTTTCCCGCAAGGCCACGAGGTCCTCGGCCTTGATGACCGGCTGGACGGCGCCCTGGGCCAGCACCGTTTCCGGCGCGTCCCTGGTCATCGTGCGCTGCGCCAGCGATAATTCGTCGGCACGGTCCGGCGCGCGCATCGTGATTTTGAGCATGAACCGGTCCTTCTGCGCTTCCGGCAACGGATAGGTGCCCTCGTATTCAATCGGGTTTTGCGTCGCGAACACGGTGAAATTCGACGGCAGCGGATGCGTTTCGCGATCAATCGTCACCATGCGTTCCTGCATGGCCTGCAGCAACGCCGATTGCGTTTTGGCCGGCGCGCGGTTGATTTCATCGGCCAGCAAAAACGAAGTAAAGATCGGGCCTTTGATGAGCGAGAATTCATTGCGCTGGAGATTAAACACGTTCGTGCCGGTGATGTCGGCGGGCATCAGGTCGGGCGTGAACTGGATGCGCGCAAAGTCGGCGCCGAGCACGCGCGCCAGCGTGCGCACGAGCAGGGTCTTGGCGACGCCGGGCACGCCTTCAACGAGGGCGTGGTTGCCAGTGAAGATGGCGATGAGCGCCTTTTCGATGACGTCGTGCTGGCCGATGATAACCTTGCCGGCCTCCGATTGCGCCCGGGCGAGGACTTCCTTGAGTTTTTCAGTACTCATGATTTTGGCGGTGCGTTGTGGGTTCCCAGAATGGAGCAAATGTTTTTATAAGTGACGATGGGATTGCGTTCGCGCGACGGCAGGGCATTTTCCGTCTGGAACGCGGCTTCGGCCTGTTGCCGCCGCCCGGCGGAGTATTGGCTGGCCTGCCCGACCGATTTTTTCCATTCGGCAAAACAGACCGGCAACAGATCGCGCGGTGCAATGCTGCGCCGAAGCAGGTTGACGAAGCCAGCCGCCGAATCCTTGCCGGTAATATAATCCTGCCGATCCCGTTCCGCTTGTGGCGGCACCAGACTGCTGGCATTTTTCCAGATGAACAGCCCGGCCAGCAACAACAACCCGGCCGCCAGCCCGTGCAACCGGTATTTGCGCATCAGCATCGCGACCCCGGAAGTCTCAACGATGCCGAAATGCGACTCGTCGAAGACGACATTTTGGTTTGCGCCAACGAGCCATGCCAGCAAGTCGGCGTGCCGGTCTTTTTCCATGGCTTCGTTGCTGGCGAAATACGAATCGGTGGCCACCACCACCGAACCTTTGCCGAATCTTCGTTCGATGAGGACGGCATTGGTCCCGCGCGCATAAATCACGCGCCACGAAGCAGCAAGATTCGTGAACACCATGCCGCTGTGCCAGTCAAGAGTGCGCGGCAATGGCAGGTCCGTTTTATTCACCACTCGCGCCGGTTTGTAAACTTCGTCGGCTTGTTCGAGTTTTATAAAATGCACGTCAAAGCCCCAACGTTCGGTCAAATCCACCGACAGGTCCTCGTCGTCGGGTTTCGTTTTCTTCTTCGCGGGTTTATCGGGCGTCATTTTCTTGTCATTAGCCTGGGCCGACTTCACCGAATTCGTATTCTCTTCGTCATCCTGGTGGAATTCATACGACCAGGTTTGCGGGTAAAAGGTAATGACCAGCCGGTCGCCGTTGGCGAGAAACGCATCCAGCTCGTGGGACAAGTCTGCCGGCACGCGGTCCCAATCGTAATAAGAACCGGCCAATTGCAGATAGACTGTGTGTGGCTCATCTGGCAGGCGGTTCTGGGTGCTGAGATCACGGCGCGTGGAAATGCCCGGCATGCGGCCGAGGCTTTCGTAAAACGCCATCGTGCCGAGCGGATCAGAGCGCAGGGACGAATAAGCCGGATAAACATCGCCCACCTCAAACCGCAGTTGGAAGAGCCGGACCAGGCCAAACGTGAATACCACCGCGCAGCCCAGCAGCAGGAAAAGGGGAAAGTATTTTTTCATCCGGCGGCTTTCATCCTTTCCACGTTCGCCACAAACCGGTTCACCAGTTCCTGGTTGACCTCGTGCAGACCGTACCAGATGCGCTCAAACGATGTGAGGTTGTCGCCGAACACCACCTGCAAATCGGGAAACGAATGCCCGCGCCGGCGCAATTCACGCTCGTAATCCCGGTTGGACTTGAACCGCGCGATACTGATCAGGTTGCGCCCCGCGAGATACGACAGGCTGGCGAGATAAAACGCCCGCATGGCCAGGCGCAACTCGCCGCGTTCGAGCAGCTCGCGGCCCAGTTTTGTCCAACCATCTTCCGGTAACTGGTCGGCTCCCACATTTTCATCGCGGATGTCCGGTGCCGGCTGGATGGGTACACTGGCGATGACGGGTGGCGACCGCCAATCCCGCCAGACGCGATAGAGCAGAATTATCAACGCGGCCACCACCACGGCGGCCA
>DATNHI010000135.1:0-10020 GCA_035605035.1 Verrucomicrobiia bacterium | reverse complement strand
AACCGGCTGCTGGTGCTGGCCAGCGGCAACGGACATTATCTATTCGGGACAATGACCAACGCGGGGACAATCCAACTGTTAATCGGCGGCGCTAATCTCTATCTTCGTGGCAGTTGCAATCCCGGTGCCACCGGCGATTTGGTCAATCTGCCGGGAGCCTTGGTGGATGTGCAGGGCGATGATTCGATTACGGCTGGCTGCGGCACAGAACTGCTGGTCAATCAGGGCGTGCTGCGCAAGTCCGGCGGCACCGGCACCACCGCCATCAGCGTCCTGTTCACCAACAATGGCACGCTGGATGTCCAGACCGGCACGGTCAGTCTGAACCGCAACGGCCAGGGCAGCGGGGTGTTTCTGCCGGAAGCGGGCGCAACGCTGATTTTCGCCGCGACTTACGAAGTGGACAGCGACCTCACGGGCGCGGGGACGAATCTCCTGAATGGCGGCACGTTCACGTTGAATGGAAACATCGATGGTTCCAACGTGGTGTTGAACGGCGCGAGCCTGCTGGCCAGCAACACGGTGATCAACAGCGCGCTGACTTGGAACAACGGCGCGGTCAACGCGGGAAGCGTGGTAACGGTGGCCACCAACCGGCTGCTGGTGCTGGCCAGCGGCTCCGGACATGCTTTACTCGGGATCGTGACCAACGCGGGGACGATCCAATTGTTAAACGGCGGTGGTGATTTGAATCTTCGTGGCAGTTGCAATTCCGGTGCCATCGGCGAACTGGTTAATCTGCCGGGAGCGCTGTTGGACGTCCAAGGCGATAATTCGATTACCTGGCAATGCACCACGGAACTGGTGGTCAATCAGGGCGTGGTGCGCAAATCGGGCGGCACCAACACCACGATCATCCAGCCGACGTTCAGCAACAGCGGCACCGTGCAGGTCAACAATGGCACGGTGAGCTTCGGCAATGCTTTCATTCAGAGCGCCGGTCAGACGGTGCTGAATGGCGGCAACTTTGCCTTCTCGCAAGTCGCGCAACTTCTCGGTGGCACACTCACCGGCGCCGGCACCATTACCGGCAGCGTTTCCAACAACGCCGCCATCGGCACCGGCGCATCCCCCGGTTTGCTCACCATCAGCGGCACCTACGCCGAAGGCGCCAATGCGCATCTGGCAATCAAGCTGGGCGGCACCTCGGCGGGCACCAACTATGATCAATTATCCGTCGGCGGCAACGCCGCGCTGGCGGGCACGCTGGATGTTTCCTATTGGAACGGTTTCACCCCCTCGGCTGGCAATGTTTTCACCGTGCTCGCCTGCAACGCGCGCACCGGCTTCTTTTCCGCGATCACCGCCCCGACCAACACTATAGCCACCATCTATACCGCCACGAATGTCCTGGTCGAACCCGGCAACGCCCCTCCCATCGCGGCAGTCACGGTGTCCTCGCAGCCGATCGCCGGTCACCCCTTCGTGGTCATTGGCTCTGGAACGGATCCGGATGGCACCGTTACCAACTTGACCTTGCTGCTCGGCACCAACGTCCTCGCGTCGGCGCCCGGAAGCTCGGCTCAAGCCAGCTTCAGTTCCGACTTCCCTGGCAACGTGACGTTCACCGCTGTGGCCACGGATAACGAGGGTGCCCAAGGCGCGACCAACGCCACCGTGACCATCACCACGCTGCCGCTGCGAACACTCGATGCCATCGGCTTCCAGAGTAACGGCGCCTTCAAACTGCTCATGTTGGGCGATGCGGGTACCAATTATCAGGTGCTGGTCAGCACCAACCTGGCAGGGACGAACTGGACCATACTGGGAACGATGCAAAACACCAATGGCATCTGGCGTTATTTTGACACCACCGCAACGAACTCCGCCCAGCGCTTCTACCGGGCGAAGCAATTGCCATAAGTATTCCACCATTTTTACCAAAACAAAAATCCGGAAGCCAGTTGTCTGACTTTCGGGTTTGAATTTGCGGCGCTCGCCACCCCGCTGCGCGACTACCTGCCCGAAGCGGCAGTTTTAGTTGCTGATCAGACTGCCTTGTGACTCATCGCGCGAAAAAACCATGTCGTTTGGCTCCTCAAACCGGAGCATGGTCACCTCCGTTGGGAACAATTGGAGGCTATTTGGTTCCATTTGGTTCCGCGTGCCGAAGACGGGAAAACTGCCGAATCAGCACGTCGTTTCGCGTGGTTCCAAGTGAGAGGTCTATGGTTCCACGATAGGCAAATCTTTGTGTAAACGAGGTGCGCTGGCATCCAGCGTCATGGTATATGTGCCATTGGCGGTGATATTCTGCCGGCGGCGGGCGGGCCGAGTACGCTGTGCGGCCGCAAGCTTGATGAGCAACAATACGATTCGCCATCACAAGGGTTAAGGAAAGGATGAGGGCGGACATAAAACTCAGATGTCATCCAGCCGGAGCGTCCATCCCGAATCGAAATTTTAATTGCCCGGTGCTGTCCGCCCCGCTAGTGTCGGCGCCAGTGAAATTGAGGAGCCAGGAAGTATGACCCGGCAGCCGCTGACGGTTGCGGAACTGGACGGCTTGGTCGCCGACCTGCACAAGTTGTCGCGCAACCTGTGGTGGTGCTGGGACCAGAAGGCACAGGATTTGTTTCAGGAACTTTCGCCGCGTGCATGGCAAAACCTTTATCATAACCCCGTCGCCGTCCTGCGCGAAGTATCAGGTTACGAACTGCGCGTGCACTTGCAGGACACCGATTTTGAGCGCCACGCGCGCGCCGTCCTTCACGATTTCCATGCCTATCTCAACGAAAAAAACACGTGGGGCCGTCAGCACGCGCCGCAATTGCTCGAACATCCCGTGGCGTATTTCTCCGCCGAATTCGGTTTCCATGAGTCGCTGCCGATTTCCGCCGGCGGCCTCGGCATACTGGCCGGCGACCACGCCAAATCCGCCAGCGACCTTGGTCTCGGTTTCGTTGGTGTCAGTTTGTTTTATCGCGAAGGCTATTTTCAGCAGGCGATTGATGCGAACAATTGGCAGACCGAATATTACTCGTTCATTGATCCGCAAAATGCGCCGCTGGAACCCGTGCTGGACGCCGGCGGGCAGCCGCTGCTGGGCGAGGTTGAAATCGGCATGGACCGCGTCCGTTTCCGCGTCTGGCGGGTCAACGTGGGCCGCGTCGCGGTTTATCTGCTCGACGCGAACCTGCCGGAAAATCCGCAACACGTCCGCGAGCTGACTTCGCGCGTCTATGCCGGCGACGGCACCACCCGCATCATGCAGGAAATCCTGCTGGGCATCGGCGGCGTGCGGCTGCTGCGCCAGCTCGGCATCCAGCCGTCTGTGTTTCACATGAACGAAGGCCACGCGGCGTTTCTGACCCTGGAATTGACGCGTGAAAAAATGGCGGCCGGGAAAACATTTCAGGAAGCAGTGGCGCAGACCAAAAACGAATGTATTTTCACCACCCACACGCCGGTCGAAGCCGGCCACGACCGGTTCAGCCCGGAGCTGATGGATTACACGTTGCAGCGTTATCACACACAATGGACCGTGCCGTGGCCGGATATCCTGGCGCTGGGCCGCGTGCAACCGGAAAATGCGCAGGAATTGTTTTGCATGACGGTGCTGGCGCTCAAGCTTTCGCGCGCGGCCAACGGCGTGAGCGAATTGCACGGCCAGGTCAGCCGTCAGATGTGGCAAAACCTCTATCCCGGCACGCCCGTCGAAAAAGTCCCCATCGGCCACATCACCAACGGCATTCATCTGCTTGGCTGGATGAAAGGGCCGGTGCGCCATTTCTGGCGGGAAAAATTGACCGACGGACACAATGGCGAGACGGCGTTCTTCCGCGAAAAGTTCGGCGAAGACTGGGCCGCGGCGGTCCACTCGCGCGAATTCTGGCAGCGCATGGCCAACCCCGAATTCGTTTCGGACGAGGAACTATGGGCGCTGCGCTATCATTTGCGGCGCGAGATGATTGAATTCGTGCGGCGCCGATTGTTGATTCAAAGCCAGCGCGCCGCGCAGAGTGATTACATCCACTTCGACCACCTGCTGAACCCGGACGCGCTGACCATCGGTTTTGCGCGGCGTTTTGCCACCTACAAACGCGCGCCGCTGATTTTCCAGGAGTTTTACAACATCGTAAATCTCGCCCACGACCCGAAGCGGCCCGTTCAGTTCATTTTTGCCGGCAAGGCACACCCGCGCGACGATGAAGGCAAACGGCTCATCCAATACATCATTCACCTCAGCAAACACAGCGAACTGGCCGGGCACCTGGTGTTCATTGAAAACTACGACATCCACGTCGCGCGGCAGATGGTTTCCGGCTGCGACGTCTGGCTGAACAACCCGCGGCGTCCGCTCGAAGCTTCCGGCACCAGCGGCATGAAGGCCGGCAGCCACGGTTGCCTCAACCTCAGCATTCTCGACGGCTGGTGGCGCGAAGGTTACGACGGCACCAACGGCTTCGCCATCGGCGAAGATTCCCAACCGGACAACGTCGAGGAACAGGACCGCGTGGACAGCGCCAATCTTTACAAAGTGCTGACGGAACAGGTGGTGCCGATGTTTTTCGACCGTTGCGAAAAGGGCATTCCGCGCAAATGGATTCAACGCATCCGCCGCGCGATGCTCACGCTCGTCCCGCAATTCACCACCGGCCGCATGGTGCAGGAATACACGGAGAAATATTACCTAGCGAAGTGAAGCCATGTAGCCGCGACTTTTAAATCGCGCTTTACGCAGCTTTCGAAGAATTTTCAACCACGAAACACACGAAACACACGAAAGGTAGGGCGCATCACTTCCGCCGTCGCCTGGCTATGGCGGGACAGGCCGTGCGCGCCGGCTCGCTTTGATTCGATGTTCAGTCCCGCATTGCGGGATTGGATGTTCGATGTTCCCCCGTTTATCTGACCCACAACTCCCTGTCCTCCAGCTCGTCCAGCGTAGCTTTAGCGAAGACGGAAGCCCACGGCGAAGGAGGATCAACCATCTCGCTATTGACGCATGTGCGGCTCGGGCGCACATTCCCATCCTGTGAACAGCACACGGGAAACAATTTCCCGGCTGTCCGGGAAACGTTAACCAAGGAGCTCGTATGATAGTGACATTGGGTCAGACCAAAAACTTCGTCATTCAATACCAGGACACATTCACCGACGGCTTGCGCCGCGCCCAGGCCCTGCAAAAAACCGTCGAGACGGATTTTGCCAAATTGCTCGGCTGGTTCGGGGTCAGCGCGGGTTTCGGCCCCACCAATCGCGTGACCGTGATTGTGGATCAAGCCAGCCTTGCCTTCAATCATGGTTACCACAGTGACGGAACAACCCTGGTCCAGGTTAGCCCGTACCAAGGGACTGTGAACGAGGAGCTCGGGGATGACGCTGCGCGCGCGCTTTTTATCGCTGAGATTTCCGAGGTGCTGATGGATTACAACAATCAGACGACCAAAAATACGACCTGGGTGGCGGGATTCAGCAATGGCGAGGGGCTTTCAATTGTTTGCACCGGACTGTTCTATCCTGAAGCCTATTATACCCTCCTGGGCGCCCCTCGCGTGATTGGCTGGCTGAATTCATCTGCGCGCAATGACTGGATCACCCGGAATGAGCAGACCGACAAGGACAGCGACAGTTATGGGTGTGCCGCGCTGTTTATCTATTATTTGTATTCCCAACTGGGTTTTTCGATGCATGACATCATCACCAAGGCGGGCGCCACACTGGAGGCCGCTTACCAGAATCTGACGGGCAAAAGCGGCGCCTACGCGGCATTTACGGGGCTGATTAATCCCTTTTTCCCGCCGGGGAACCAATTCACCCTGAGCACCGACGATCCGTTCCCGTTGCTTCAAGGCAACAGTCGCACGGTCCTGCTTACCTGGAGCGAGGAAATCCAAAATACTTTGTTCGCGGACAGTTCCGGCACCGTCGAAATCAGTCCCTACTTCACCTGTCCTGTCGCGAAGTACGCTTATACCATCTACAACGTCGCGGCCCGGTTGCGCGCCACAGCGTTGGTCAGGGGATTCGGGCAGCCGGTTTACCAATGGAAAATCAACGGTCAGCCGGCTAATGCGGCCGGAACCATCTCCTTTACCGAAATCGTTTATCTGGACAATCCCGCGAACCCGGCCAAGCCGAATAGCCAAAGCAAATTTGTCCAGGTATCGTTTGTGGATCAAGGCAACAATTCCACCTCCGGCCAGATGCTGGACGAGATGGACATCTACGGCGACAGTACGGGACATATTCCGCTGACGATTGAAGTGGAGGTAAGCGAGAAGTTCGCGCAGAACGGCAGCATCTCCGCCACGGCCTTCGCCACGCTCGATGGCCAATCGCTGGTTTACGAAGATAAATATTACAAGGACCGCCTGACGTGCGAAGCCGCCTTCGCCGCGCGGATGCGGCAGTTGACCCGCTGGAAGTGGATTAATCTGCTGCTCACCTTGCCCGACCCGCCGCCGAACGTGCTGCAAAGCGTTCGCATCCTGAACGAAGTGGTTGCCGAACTCGCCCAACTCCAGCGGGAAGAACCCGCCCTGGCGCGGGAGGTGATGACCGGGCTGGGCCGTCAGGTCGGGATTTCACCCCAAATTCTCCTGGCGGCAAAAGGCGAACACGGCGGCCCGGCAACCGGCTGACAACCCGTCGGCCGCGCGGTCTGCCACGTGAGGCGAAGTTGGAAGCCCCGTAAAGGGGCGTGGCCCCCACGTGGGCTTTAGATGTATGTAAACGTCAACGTAGATGAATCGGTTTATGCCAGTCGCGTTCCTTTGTATCCCAGTTGCTCCGGTTTGTGTCTTAATTCCTTTCCTTTGTGTGCCAGTGGCTTTGGCTTGTGCGCCAGTGCGTATCACTCGAGTGCCAGTCCCGCCGATGCTTTGGGCTACAAGTTTTACATTGTGCCAAAAGATGAAGATGGGAATGTCCTGACGCCGCCCAGCAACACGGTGAACTTCGCCGCCGGCTGAAGCTGTACGGCAGGGCTGACCTGCCGGTCAGCCCAAATTTCAAATTCCTGCTTGCGCCCCCCTGCCCGGCCCGTAATCTTTCCGCCGTTTTGATATGAATTACAAAATTTCGCAACGCGCCGCGTCGTTGTCGCCGTCGCTCACGCTGGCCATTGATGCCAAGGCCAAACAACTGAAAGCCGCGGGCGAAGACGTCGTCGGCTTCGGCGTCGGAGAACCGGATTTCGACACGCCGCAACACATCAAGGACGCCGCCGCCAAGGCGCTGGCCGCCGGGTTCACCAAATATACGCCATCCAGCGGCATCCCGGAATTGCGGCAGGCCATCGCCGACAAATTCAAGCGCGAGAACGGCCTGACTTACAAACCGTCGCAAATCATCGTGAGTTGCGGCGGCAAACATTCGTGTTACAACGTCATCCTCGCCACCTGCCAGGAAGGCGACGAGGTCATCATCCCCGCGCCGTATTGGCTGAGCTATCCGGAAATGGTAAAGCTCGCCAGCGCCAAACCGGTCATTCTGCAAACTTCGGACAAGACGGAATTCAAAATCACGCCGCAGCAATTGCGCGCCGCCATCACCCCGCGCACGCGCCTGCTCATCCTCAATTCGCCGAGTAATCCGACCGGCTGCGTTTATACGCCGGACGAAGTCAAGGCGCTCGGCGACATTTGCGTTGAGAAAAATGTGCTCATCATGAGCGACGAAATTTACGAGCACCTGCTCTACGATGGCGCGGTCCACAAGAGTGTCGCAAGTTTTTCACCCGCGCACCAGGAGCACACCATCATCGTCCACGGTTTCGCGAAGGCGTGGAGCATGACCGGCTGGCGGCTCGGTTTTCTCGCCGCGCCGGAGCCGATTGCGAAGGCCATTGACGCCGTACAAAGCCACAGCACCAGCAATCCGACGTCGTTCGCCCAAAAAGGCGGGCTGGCCGCCATTACCGGCCCGATGGACCACCTGAAGGCGTGGTTGTCCGAATTCGACAAACGCCGCCGGTTCGCGCACCAGAAATTAAGTTCGATTCCCGGCATCACCTGCGTGAACGCGAAAGGTGCGTTTTATCTGTTTCCAAACATCTCGCAAACCGGCCTGAAATCCACGGATTTCTGCGCGAAACTGCTCGAAGCGGAAAAGGTGGCCGCGGTGCCCGGCATCGCGTTCGGCGCGGACGATTGTTTCCGGCTCAGCTACGCCACCGGCATGGCGAACATCGAAAAAGGCCTGGACCGCATCGAGAAATTCTGCAAGACACTGGTGAAGTAATCTTCGGAGCAACGAGCTTGCCTGGTTTTCAATCCGCGTCATCTGTCAATTTGGAGCGACGCACTGGCAGGTGGACGAAAATGGAGTATATTCCGGATGGCTCTGATGGCAGACAGATCTGTGCATCACGTTCCTCCGATGTTCGGGTTTCCACCTGTTATCAGGGCCATCGGTTGGCTTTGCGGGAAAAAACTGAAATTCCGAAAACTGAAATCAGAAATTCAAGTCTTGGTTGCTTTCTTCCCTGGTTGTTCCAGACGTCGGTTAGAAAAGCGGGAGCAGAAAGCGACCTGAACGTTTCTGCTTAAGCGGCAGGAAAACGTGATGCGGGGATTTGTGAATTGCCGGAGCGGGGCGGTCGTTTAATCTCATCCCGGTTATGCAAGATACAGCCATCACCGTTCGCCCGGCCACCGAATCCGACCTGGCTGCCATCAACGATATCTACAACCATTACGTGCACCATTCCACCTGCACGTATCAGGAAGAGCCGGAATCGCTCGACGGCCGGCGGCAATGGTTCCGTCATCACGGCGACAAGCATCCGGTGATTGCCGCCGAGGCAGGCGGACACGTGGTCGGCTGGGGATCGCTTTCGGCTTACCATGCGCGCTCGGCTTACCGCCGCACGGTGGAGAACTCTGTCTATGTCCATCACCAACACCACCGGCGCGGCATCGGCTCGCTGCTGCTGCAGGAACTGATCGTCCGCGCCCGCAGCCTCGGCCATCACGCCATCATCGCCGGCATTGACGCGGACCAACCCGCCAGTGTCGCGTTGCACACGAAGTTTCATTTCAAGCAGGTCGGCCGTCTGGAGCAAGTCGGCTTCAAATTCGGTCGCTGGCTCGATGTGGTCTATATGGAATTGGTTCTGGACGCTGCTTGACTCAAGTCCGAGCCGGCCAAATGGCTGAAACGCTGAAATCTTGAAATCGGCGGTCGGAAAACCGATTCATTGTCACTTTGTTCTCTCGTGGTTCAATTCGCGTTGCTGAAATTTGCCTGCTCGCGGACAAAAAGTGTGGATTGACGGAATCTTGAAGGTATGCGCACATCGAGTTTGCTGTGAATGGCTCAAAACCAACAAGTCGCACAGCAGTACTTTGCTTGGAAATCGGGAACGTCCGTCGTCCCGTCCCAAAAGCCAAAAGGTGATTCCATGAAAACAAACCTCTGCATCGCTCGGTGGCTCACGCTCGCCGCGCTCCTCTGTTTCACCCTCGCTTGTCTGGCTGCTGAAGCCCCGGCACTGACCGAAGTCCAGCAGTCGTGGCTGAACAAGGCGAACCGGCACGAGAAAGCTGGCTGGGTCTATGTGCACGTTGAAGGGACCCCGCGAGAACGTGGCTTCCAGTACGGCTATCTTCTGGCCAAAGAGATCGCTCAAGGCATCAAGGCCACACGCACTGACTGGGAGTACGGGAGCGCGACAAAGTGGAGTTGGCTTTTGGAAAAGGCCAACGCGATGTTCGCACGGAAGATCGACAAGGAAAATCTCGCCGAGTTGGATGGGATCGTCGAAGGCATGCAGGCCGCCGGCATTACTTCATCGCGGGCCGAGATCATAGCGTACAACGGCTACTGCGAGTTGGACTGGTACTGGTGGCCGGAGGAGCTGAAGAAGATCAAAGAAGGAAGAGTGAAGATGGCGCGTCAATCCTGCAGCGCGTTCATCGCCACCGGCAGCATGACGGCTGACGGTAGCGTCGTCCTCGGACACAACTCGATGCAAGGTTACTGGGGTGCGCTTCCAAACGTCATCCTCGACATTGTCCCGGAGAAGGGCCACCGGATCCTCATGCAAACCATCCCTGGCTGGATCCACAGCGG
>DATNHI010000134.1:0-14338 GCA_035605035.1 Verrucomicrobiia bacterium | reverse complement strand
TATGGTGAAATCCTGCTGGACATTTTGCGGAGCGAAGGCGTGCCCTGCAATCCGCCTCATGGCATCGCCTTTAACACCAAGACCGGCGAAATAACCACGCAGAACACGCCCGAGAAACTTGAGGTTTTCCGCCGTGTCATTGAACAGCTGAACCGAGCCGACGGGAAACCCGAACTGCCTTTGCGCGATTCGCCGATTCACCGGCAAAGCATTCTGATCGAAGCGCGCTTCTTTTGGATGCCATCAGGTGATTTCGAGCGATTGACTCAGGGGTTACAAGTTTATGAAGGAAACCACGGAGACTCTCCCTGGTGGTCGGTAGGCCCGGAGCGATTCGGAGAATTCGACGACCGGATAAAATCGCTCAACCTGAAACCGTTTATCAGGCCCCGAGTACAAACCGGCAACGGGATGACGGCGGAAATGTATTGCGGCACCCAAACCAACGGCGTGGAATTGCAGGCCAACGGCGTGGAATTCGATTGCCGGCCGATGGTGATTGACGGCGCGATTGACCTGGCTTTCCGGACAGAAATCACCGGCGAACCGACTGGCAAGGACCAGACACTGGTCGGGACGAATCGTTATCAAATCCACGGAACGGCGTCGGCGGAAGATTACGGCGGCATCGTTCTGCATGCTGATAACCCGGATGGCTCACCCGACAATCTGGTAATGGTGCTCGGCCTCCACATCGTCACTAACAATCCGTCGGCGCATTTCCAAACGCGGTTGCAAGCAATCATTGGCCCGCAGAACGGTATAGTCACCAACAATGCGCCGCCACGCTTCGCGCAGCGGCTTCAAGCCATCATTGTCCGGTCGAATAACACGGCAAATACCTCGGATAGCAGCAGCTCGACGCAAGGTGCAACCGGAAATCCAGCCGGATTCGTTGAGCGCGCGCGGGTGACCATTCCTGACAACGCGGCGTCAGCAGCCAATTTGGTAAGAAACGCCAAGATGCTTTATGAAATGGGCAAACTCGACGACGCAGAAACGAATTTGAACGCGGCGTTGGCTGTGAATCCTGACAACACCGCTGCGCAGTATTATCTGGCTCAGGTCCGGGCGGCAAAAGCGGGCCAGCGGGCCGGCATACTGCCAACCCCACCCGGCCGCAAAGAGATCGTGGCCAAACTCAACCGCATCCACTTCGACCAGGTTATTTACGATGAGCTGCCGTTGAGCGAAGTCATCCGCCAGTTGAGCGAGCAGACCAAATTGCGCGACCCGGAGAAAAAAGGCATCAATTTCCTGATCAATCCCAATCCGGACACGCCCGAAAACGTTGCCCCCGCCACGCCAGCGGATCAGGTGGTAATCAACCTGAATCTCACCGATGTGAGGATGACTGATTTGCTGGACGCAATTGTGAAGGGGGCCGACCACTCCATCAAATATTCGATTGTGGATTATGGCGTGGAGTTTTCTTCCAAAGAACAATCGTCAACCACACTTTTTACCCGGACGTTCAAAATTGATCCCGAAACCTTATTTGCCGGCTTGCGACGAGAGACTCAATTTACCAGCTCTGACGCTGAGGATGGGGTTACGGCACTGAAAAAATTATTTTCCGATGCCGGCGTAGATTTGCAGCCAACTAACAAGGCTGTCTTTTACAACGACCACCTGGGCATGATTTTTGTGCGAGCAACGGCCAATGATTTGGACACTATTGAATCCATCATCGCCAGACTCAACACCTCGCCGACGCAAATCCACATCAAGGCCCGGTTTGTGGAAGTGCCCAAGCAAGGATTTGTTTGGCCGGCCGATGACACGAACACGGCCAGGGGAATTCTGAATGCTCAACAGATGCCGGCGACCTTGAAAATGCTGGAGGCAAAGCCAGGATTTCAGATTCTGGCCCAGCCGGAGGTCGTTACGACCAGTGGACGGCAAACTCAAATGCGAGCAACGACAAGTGTCTCAGTTGTGACCAATTTTGCATTTTCGGAAACCACCAGCAATGTGGCTGTCTTTCCGCAGTCGGGAAAAGTGGAAACGGGACCGGTCCTGGACACGGTGGCGACCGTTTTGCCCGACGGTTACACAATTGATTTGAGGACTACGGCCTCGGTAACGGAATTCATGGGTTACGACCAACCGACTAACAGCGTTCCTGCCGTCACTCGCGCCGGGGAAAAATTCTCTCTGCCGACGGTATTACCGCGCCTGCGTGTTCAACAAGCAAGCACACACTTGAGATTATGGGACAACCAGACGGCGGTACTTAGCAATTTACCCGCTAACTTCCTCGTCAACGGGAAGCAAGCCGACGGCAGACCGGAGGAGCAAGACAAGGCAGTCGTTGTCTTCATCACCGTCACCATCGTGGACGCGGCGGGAAACCGTGTGCACACGGACGATGAAATGCCGTTCGCGAAGGCTGGTCCTCCGCCGCAGGCGTACTGATCTTCGTCGCCATTTCGTCACCAAGCTTTAACCGGGCCGTCATGGTAACTGGCTCGAAATCAGCTACGTTGGCCAACATGGTCCAGCGTATTCTGGTCGTGGATGACGAAGCTGATTTCGTTGAGTTGGTGAAATTCCGCCTGGCCGGCCTGGGCTGCGAATTTCTCGTGGCCTCCGACGGCATTCAGGCGTTGACCCAGGCACGGCAGCTCAAGCCGGACCTGATCCTGCTCGATATTTTGCTGCCTGACCTCGACGGCCTGTCCGTCTGCGAAATCCTGCGCCGCCAGCCGGCCACCAAAAAAATCCCCATCATTTTCATGAGCGCCCTTTCCGGCGACGTGACCAAGCGCACCGCGACGATGCACGCCGACGATTTTTTCACCAAGCCGCTCGACCTGCCCCGGCTGGAGCGCCGCATCACCGATTTGCTGCACTGCGAGCCGGCGGAAAAATAATCTTGATGGAGTTCAGGCCACCCTGCTTTGGAAATCAAGCTAAAGCTTGAACTCCAACTTGCTTCACTTGACACGTCCGCGCTTCATCTTCATTTTCGAGGGCGATTGAAGGAATTAAATGACCGACGAACTCCCCGATGAGCAGCGACGTTAAAATCGTTTCCCTCACCCGCAAACCGTCCGAGGTGCTCCGCTTCCTGAAGGTGAGCTACGGCATTTACCGCGATGACCCGCACTGGGTGGCGCCATTGCTGATGGACTTGAAGAAGGTGTTCACCGACGCGAACCCGTTGTTTGAGCACGCGGAGATGGCGCTGTGGGTGGCCGTACGGAACGGGCGGGACGTGGGACGAATCGCCGGCATCCTCGACCGGAACCACAATCAGACGCAGAATGACAGCGCGGCGTTCTTCGGATTTTTCGAATCCGTGAATGACACGGAGGTGAGCCGGCAGTTATTCGACGCGGTGTTCGCCTGGGCGCGGCAACAGGGCGTGCGACGCTTGCTCGGGCCGATGAATCCGACGACGAATGATGAGTGCGGCTTGCTGGTGGACGGGTTCGATTCGCCGCCGGTGTTCATGATGACGTACAATCCACGTTACTACCTCGATCTCGTGGCGGCGGCCGGATTTCGCAAGGCGAAGGATTTGCTGGCATTCTACATGGATTTCGCCAAGTGCCCGCTCGACCGGCTGGCACGCATCGCGCAAAAAACCCGGCGGCGGCATCCGGAGTTGGCGTTTACCCCGGTCCGCAAGGCCACACTCACGCGGGACCTGGCCAAGATCAAGGCAGTCTATAATGCCGCGTGGCAGGCGAACTGGGGTTTTGTACCCATGACGGACGCGGAGGTTGATTTCATGGCGAATCGGTTGAAGCCGCTGCTGGTCGAGGGGCTGATCTGGGTGGTGGAGGCACCAACGGAACCCGTCGGGTTCATGCTGGCGTTGCCAGACTACAACTTCGCGCTCCAGCCGCTGCGTGGGCGCCTGTTCACCCCGAAACTGCTCGGTTTCCTGCCCTATTTGCTCGGGCGAAAATGTCCGCCGCGGTGCCGCGTTATTACGCTGGGCGTGACCGGGAATTATCGGAACCGCGGTCTGGAAGCGGTAATGCTCACGGAGGGTTTCAAGACGGGCTTCCAGTTTGGCTTCAAAGACGCGGAGGCTTCGTGGATCCTCGAAGACAACGTGATGATGTGCCGGTTGCTCGAAACTTTTGGCGGGCGGGTGTACAAGACCTACCGGATTTACGAGAAAGCCGTGTGATGATCGGGAGGGCGGCATCGCCGCACTGACGACGAATCGAGTGCGTGGCCGGGCATCATTCGGATAGCGCCGTTGGAATCGGTCCATCGGTCTTCCCGAATTTGAAGAAGAGGCGATTCGCAAGCGGAATCAGCAGGCCGGCGGTCAGCCCACCCGCCACCACGTCCACCACATAATGATAACGCCCATAAACCGTGGCCAGACAGAGCAGCACGACGATGGTCAGATGCACCCAACGGATGGGCCGCAAGTAGAGGAAGGAGAAATAAAGTGTGCAGACGGCAATGGCGACGTGGCTGCTGGGAAAGGCCGCGCCGGGGGTTTCGAAGTGATCGTAAATCCACGCCATGAGCCGGAAGAACACCCCGCTCGCCACCGATTCCGGGGTGATGGGCGGGGTTGACGGCACCACGTCCGGCGGGAGCGGCGTGGTCACGATGCCGCGGCACAGAATGCGCGGGCCAACCACGGGCGTGAAAATGTAAATCACGTAGCAGACGTAAAACACGAACGAAACCACCGAAACGAAATGCGCGAATTGACGGCGGTTCCGCAGCAGCAAAGCCAGGCCAATACCGCCGATCATCAGGTAATACGAAAAGTAAGCGGCAAAGAGAATCTCGCTCACCCAGGGCGAGGGAAACCGGTCCATCAACTCCAGTCCCGGCTCCCAGCCAAACAGCCATTTTTCCAAACGTAAAAAATGCGGATCGAGGTAGCCCGTGTAGAGCATTTGATTGAGCTGGCCGGTTTCGGAGTAAAACACGGTGTAACACAAAATCGGATAACAGCATCGGAGAAAGTCGAGCAGCGGATTGGCGGGGTGCCGGGCGTGAAACTGAATGAGGAAGTGAATCAGGATGAGACCGGCGCCGTGCGCCAGCAGTATCATCGGCCACGACGGCACCCGCGTGCTGTGACCGAATAGAATGATGAGTCCAACCAGTGCAATGTAACCCTGCGTCGCGTAGTCAACGAAAACGTAGTGAGCCAAAAGCGGGAAACGATGGTCAGCGAAAGTTCGCCGGGCTGGCTCCGTGTTCCCTGCTCGCGATTCCCGACGGTCGTTCATAGCCATCCGTGCTGCCGATACCACGCCAGCGTTCCGGCCAAGCCCTTCTGGAGTCCGGTCGCGCACACAATGCCCAGTTCCTGTTGCAAGTGGGTGGTGTCGCACACCCAGCCGGGCGCGGACAGCTCGACATATTTCTGCCGGTCCAGGACGCTCGGCTTGCCGGTCAGTCGTGAAACTGCTTCCTGCAACAGACAGACCGGCCACAGCGCCGCGCTCGGCACCGGAATTTTCAATGTCCATGTCCCCATTTGCGAAGCCATTTCGCCGGTCAAAGCGTGCGCATTTGTGATTTCAGGCGAAGCTGCGTAGAACGTTTTCCGCACGGCGGCTGAAGATGTCAAACAACCTGCGACCGCTTCCGCGAGGTCTTTGACGAAGACCAAACTCAGTGCGAGCGGCCTGCTCCCCACGCGGAGCTGGAAATGTACTTTGATGGCCTTGAAGAATGGCAGAAACGCGTCGTCGCGCGGGCCGTAAACCGCCGGCGGCCGAACGATTACGTAATCGGATTTGCACTGCCGCACTTCCTGCTCACCCGCGAGCTTGCTCTTGCCGTATTCCGAAACGGGACGTGGCGGGTCGTCTTCGCGGGCCGGCCGGTCGGGAGTGGCCGGTCCCCCGGCGGCCAGGCTGGAAATGTGAACCAGCCGCTCGATCTGCCCCGGCCGCCGGTTGATTGCTTCCACCAGGTTGCGCGTGCCGATGTGATTGATTTCGTAAAACTCCGGAAGGCGCAGCGCTTTGGTGCAACCGGCGCAGTGAATGACATGGGTAACCTCGCGCAACGCTGCGTCCAGACTTTGCCGGTCGCCGATTGACCCGGTGCATACGGTGAGTTGTGGCAGATGTGCTTCGATGAAACGCTTGTTGCTGGTGGGACGGAGCAGCACCACCGTGTCAATTCTCCGAGCGCAGAGGCTGTCCAGAATGTGGCTGCCGACAAACCCGCTGGCACCTGTGAGCAGCACCTTCATCGGCCCGCTGACGGAAAACGCTTCACCCGTGACCGTGACCCGATTCCAGGCAACGGTTCAACGCCGCTCATAACACACCAAGCTCCCGGCCGACCTTGCCGAGCTTGTCCAACGCGAAATCAATCTGGCTGGCCGAGTGCGTCGCCATCAGGCTGATGCGAATCAATTCGTGACCGGGTTGCACCGCCGGAGGGACCACCGGATTGACGAACACACCTTCCTCTTCGAGCCGTTTGCAGACTTTGAAGGCCGTCAGGAGACCCCGGCAATACACCGGAAGAATCGGCGTTTCCGAAGCGCCCAGGTCAAAGCCCAGGGAGAGCAGCCCTTGCTTCATCCGCTCGGTATTGTGCCAGAGCCGGGCAATCCGCTCCGGCTCGGCGAGCATGATGTCCAGCGCCGCCATGACGGCCGCCGCGTTGGCGGGACTCATGCTGCAACTGAAAATGAGCGCCCGCGAGTGGTGCTTGAGATAGTCAATCGTCTGCGCGTCCGACGCAATAAAACCGCCGAGGCTCGCGAGCGACTTGCTGAACGTGCCCATAATCAATTGCACCTGATCGGTCAGACCGAAATGGCTGGCGGTCCCGGCCCCTTTTTCGCCCAGCACCCCGATTGCATGGGCGTCGTCCACCATGACCACGGCCCCATGCTGTTTGGCCAGACCGCACACTTCCGGCAACCGGATGATGTCTCCCTCCATGCTGAATACGCCGTCCACGACAACGAGCTTGCCGGTCGCCGGGTTGATTTTCCGGAGCTGGTTTTCCAGTGACGCCATGTCATTGTGGGCGAACCGCACGAATTGGCCGTGGCAAAGCTGGCAGCCGTCCACGATGCTGGCGTGGTCGCTCTTGTCGGCGAGGACGAATTCGCCCTTGCCGACCAACGCGCTGATGACGCCGAGGTTGACCTGGAAGCCCGTGCTGTAAAGCAACGCCGCTTCCTTGTGCACCAGTTGCGCGAGCCGTTGTTCCAATTCAAGGTGGATGTCCAGCGTGCCGTTGAGGAAGCGCGAACCGGCGCAGCCCGTGCCGTACTTGAGGACGGCGGCCCGGGAAGCTTCCATGATTTTCGGGTGGCTCGTCAGCCCGAGATAGCTGTTCGAACCGAGCATCAGCACCTGGCGTCCATCGATGATGACCTCGCTGTCCTGGACGGAAGAAATCGTGCGAAAGTACGGATACAGCCCCATCGCGCGTATCTGTTCGGCGGTCCGGAACTTGCGGACCTTGTTGAACAGGGCCAACTGCCCGGCCTTGCCGCCGAGCGGCCGCTTCTGGTGGTTGGCCAGGGGCAGGAAGGACCACCCGCTCCAAAAATGGCCGTCAAACTTCCGCGGAAACTTGTCCAGTTTCTCGCGCCAAAAGGACTTCTTCAGTATCCGACCGGGGGAATCCGCGCGCGCCTTGCCCGACTTCGTCGGTGTCAGACGCTCGTCATTCCTGCTTTGTTTAAGCGTTGGCATCTGTTCTGGGGACCGCATCTTGCGCGATTGGCGGTCTGAATCCAAGCAAAATTATCTGTGCCCCCGAACTTCCCACCGGACCGGGCGGAACCGTTGCGTGCCAAGGCTTGCCGCACCATCGTTCACCCGTGCACTGAATGTTCCTCATGCTTGACGATCCGGCACGCAATGTCCAATGTTGCTCGCTTCCTGGCCGACCGATTCGGCGGGAACGATGGATATGAACGACGCGCCAGACATGTTTGACACACTCCGGAAATTCGACCTCGGAAACGGCCGGCAAGGCCGGTTTTATTCGCTGCCGCAATTGGAAAAGTCCGGCGTCGGGCCGGTTTCCCGGCTGCCGGTTTCCCTCCGGCTCGTCCTCGAATCGGTCCTGCGCAATTGTGACGGCAAAAAAGTCCATGAGTCGAACGTGAAGGAACTGGCCAATTGGAAGTCGACGGAAACGCGGACAGCGGAAATTCCCTTCATTGTCGCGCGTATCGTGTTGCAGGATTTCACCGGTGTCCCGCTGCTCGTGGATTTGGCGGCGATGCGTTCGGCGGTGCAGCGGCTGGGCAAGAATCCCAAAATCATCGAACCGCTGGTGCCGGTGGATTTGGTAGTGGACCACTCGGTGCAGGTGGATTTCGCCGGTTCAGCCGATGCGTTGAAAAAAAATCTGGAGCTGGAATTTCAGCGCAACCGCGAGCGTTACCAGTTCTTGAAATGGGGCATGCAGGCATTCGACACGTTCAAGGTCGTTCCACCCGGCATCGGCATCGTGCACCAGGTGAATTTGGAATACCTCGCCAAAGGTGTGCTTTCTTGCCCGGACGCCAGACCCCAAACCCCGGACCCCATTTTCTATCCCGACACTCTCGTCGGCACGGACTCGCACACGACGATGATCAACGGCCTGGGCATCGTGGGCTGGGGCGTCGGCGGCATCGAAGCGGAAGCGGGCATGCTCGGCCAGCCGGTGTATTTCCTGACGCCGGACGTCGTCGGCGTGCACCTGACCGGCGCGTTGCGCGAAGGCGTCACCGCGACCGACCTCGCGCTCACCGTCACGCAGATGCTCCGCATGGCAAAGGTGGTCGGGAAATTTGTGGAATTTTTCGGGCCGGGCGCGGCGGCGTTGCCGGTCGTGGACCGCGCGACGATAGCGAACATGGCGCCGGAATACGGCGCGACCATGGGCTTCTTTCCGATTGACGAGGAGTGCGTGAATTATCTCCGCGCCACCGGCCGCAGTGAGGAGCATTGCCGCATTTACGAAAATTATTACCGGGCGCAGGGTTTGTTCGGCGTCCCGAAAAAGGGTGACATCGCTTATTCACAGGAGCTGGAACTCGATCTCGGTGCGGTGCTGCCGAGCGTCGCCGGCCCGAAACGTCCGCAGGACCGCATTGAACTGCCGAAATTGAAGGAGAGTTTCATTGCCACCTTCAGCAAGCCGGTCACGGAAAATGGTTTTGGCATGAAACCGGAGGAACTCGGCAGGACCAGCGCGGAAGTTTCGATGAACGGCCATGTCCGGGCGAAGATTGGACACGGCTCGGTTTTGATTGCCGCCATCACCAGTTGCACGAACACGAGCAATCCCAGCGTGATGCTCGCCGCCGGGTTGCTCGCAAAAAAAGCCGTTGAACGCGGCCTCGGTGTGAACCCGGTCGTCAAGGCCTCGCTCGCGCCCGGCTCACGCGTGGTGAGTGATTATTTGAACCGGACCGGTTTGCAGCCGTATCTCGACCAGCTGGGTTTCAACCTGGTCGGTTACGGTTGCACGACGTGCATCGGCAATTCCGGTCCGCTCGCCGCGCCGGTTGAGGATGCCATTCACAAACATAATCTGGTCGCCGCGTCGGTGTTGTCCGGCAACCGCAACTTCGAGGCTCGCGTGCATCAGAGCATCAAGGCGAATTTTCTCATGTCGCCGCCGCTGGTCGTCGCGTTCGCGCTCGCCGGGCGCGTGGACATTGACCTCGCCCACGAACCGCTCGGCATCGGCGCAGACGGCAAACCGGTTTTGCTGAAAGACATCTGGCCCAGCCTGCGGGAAATCCGCGACCTGATGCAGACCGCGTTGCAGCCGGAAGTCTTCCGGAAACTTTACCGGGATTTCGCCGCGCAAAATCCGAAATGGAACGAAATCCCGTCCAGCACCGGCAACGTGTATGAATGGGACCGGAAATCCACCTATATCCAGGAACCGCCCTTCTTCGAGAATTTTTCGATGCAGCCCGGCAGCATTGCCGAAATCAAGGGAGCGCGCGCGCTGGCGATTTTCGGCGACAGCGTGACGACCGACCACATTTCGCCCGCCGGTTCCATCAAAAAAACCTCGCCGGCCGGGAAATATCTTATCGCAAACGGCGTGCAGCCTGCCGATTTCAACAGCTATGGTTCGCGCCGCGGCAACGACCGGGTGATGACGCGCGGCACGTTTGCCAATGTGCGGATCAAGAACCTGATGGTGCTTGGCGTCGAAGGCGGCGTGACAAAATACCAGGGTGGCTGCGACGCCTCGTCGCAGACCCAGACCAGCGGCGAAGGCGCCGTTGCTACCATGTCCATTTACGACGCGGCAATGAAATATCAGGAAGCCGGCATCCCGCTCGTTGTCATTGCCGGCCAGGAATACGGCACTGGTTCATCGCGCGATTGGGCCGCCAAGGGTACGAACTTGCTGGGCGTTAAAGCCGTCGTCGCGCAAAGTTTTGAGCGCATCCATCGCAGCAACCTCGTCGGCATGGGCGTGCTGCCGCTGCAATTCAAGGAAGGCACGAGCGCGCAAAGCCTGAAACTCGATGGCACGGAAACTTATGACATCATCGGGCTTGGCGCGAATCTCAAGCCGCAGCAGGATTTGATTTTGCGCATCACGCGCACAAACGGACAAACCGAAAGCGTTTCGGTCCGTTGCCGCATTGATACACCTGTCGAGATTGACTACTACCGGCACGGCGGCATTTTGCCTTACGTCCTGCGGCAATTGGTGGCAAAGGCGTAAATCGGAGCGCCGGTCTCCGACCCGGCGCGATAATCAAATACTGCAAAACTTGGCGGGCCGGAGGCTGGCGTTCGATGATTGCGTCTGGCTCGTTCTAGTCCTCCCGGCTATGATTTCGCCATGCCCGCTTCCCCGCGAACCAAGCGCGAATACCTCCGGGAACTGATTGCAGAAAAAAACCGCTGGAATCGTCCGCTTTCGGATGAGGAAAAATCACTCGGTTTTCTTGGCTGGCACGAGAGAGGTTATCTGCCGCACTGCGATTTTCCGAATCTTATCCAGCTTGTCACGTTCCGCTTGGAAGATTCCATGCCGGCCTCGCGACGCGGCGAGTGGGAGCATTTGCTGACAATCGAGGATGTTCGTAAGCGCCGGGCCAGGCTGGAAGAGTACTTGGATCGGGGAATTGGTAAATGTCGGTTGCGTGATCTGCGGGTTGCCAAGCTGTGTGAGGACACACTGCTGCAATTTCACAACGATCGATACGAGTTGATGGCGTGGTGCGTGATGCCGAATCACGTTCATGTGCTGGTGGACGTGCGGATGACACCATTGGGAAAGATGCTGCAAAGCTGGAAGCGATTCATTGCCACTCAGGCAAAGGCTATTCTGGGAGAGTGCCGGTCTCCAACCCGGCTCGCGGACAAGTCATTTCAAAACGCGCCGGCTCGGAGAGCGGCGCTCCAATTACAGTGGCAACGCGAATACTGGGATACGTTTATGCGTGACGAGGAACAGGAACGCAAGGCCGTCCATTACATTGAGAATAATCCGGTGAAGGCAAAATTGTGCCGCGAGGCAAAGGAATGGCTCTTCAGCAGCGCAAAGTTTAGGGATGAATACGGGCGATTAGTGATCTGAGGGCGAAGCGCCGGTCTCCGACCCGGCGCGATAACGAAATAAAGCAAAACTCGCCGGGCCGGAGGCCGGCGCTCCATGGCCTCGCCCTCGGCTTTACCCCAACCACAGCCGCAGTTTCTTGCCCAAAGCCTTAGTCGATGAAGCACAATTCAGCAGGACATCACTTCCTCCGGGCGTAAGACTCGTCGGACGTTGCACTTAAACAGAGTGCCGCATGCGGATAAGAAAGACTTGAATTTACAAGTCAGCTTCTTGATAATGTCGGCAATCAACTGCGGCTATAATGGAACTCAAGGTTCCATTTTTGCCTGTTTTGCCATGTGTGGACTTTCTCCAATGATGACAGGCAAATCCTCACTTTCTTCAATATCCACAATGTGTTAAGCCTCTTTACCGCTTCTCTTTCGTTCCCTTCCCTGTCCCTGCGTTGACCTGCCAAAGTGCTAGCAAAATGCAATCAAACGGATAGCGCCATTTTTACTCCATGAATTTCTCTTATGTTCTCTTACGTTGAATCGGCGCTGTGCACACCGGTCGCACGCCTGTCGTTTCGGCGTGACGCTGTGCGCTGGTTGGCGCGGCTGCGGCGTTTCGGTTGCCAGTGAGGGAACATGCGTTCGGCACGCCCGGCGCGTCCTGGGGCGTTGTAGGCGCGTCTTTGATTGCTCGGTGGAAATGCCTGGGGAAGGTGATTTCGAGGATTTCGGGTTTCGACGGGCGGAATCTTCGCGTCAGGATTCGATTACAGCGGCGTTCGCGGGATGGTCCGCTGGGCTGACACTCGGGAAAATGAAAACGGGCAAGCCGGAGCCTGCCCGCGTGAATGATTCAACGGTCGTTCAATTCTCAACAGTCACCGACAGGGTTATCGGTTTCACCTTTTGAGAAGTAACACGGGTGCGAACCATATATGGCTTTCGCCTTGAATCAATCAGACCGACTTTTACGGTTCGCAGTTCGCCGCAGGGTGTGGTTTTGAGTTCTTCGCACGGGACGGTTATCAATTTAAGTGCCTTGCTCATATTGTTGCCCCCTTCGTTTTTGGTGAGCGGTGGACGTTCTTTTCGTTTTCTTGGATGGCCTCCAGCAGTCCCTCCAGTGTTGGCTCATCGGCCTCGATGAGGGACGCCTTTAGGTCTTTGAACGGCTCTAGCTCGTTTCCGTAACTGTCCGTTTTTCCACGGAGGTAGAGCTTATTTCCATCCTTGTCAATTTCACACACGTCTATTCCTTGCATGTGAAGCGCGAGCATAGTGCGAGTTTCTACGGGCAGCTCGCTAGGGGTGACTTCTATGGTTACGATTGACTTTGGAGCATCAATCCCTCTTTTCAGGCACTCGGCCTGATTAACTCTGAAACGTAGTTTCATAATTTAGTCGTTTGTCTGTTGTCGTTGTGACCGTCGTTTTTTCAACTGCCAATGGTCGGTCGGCAGTAAGGGTAGTTTCCGCTCTCCAAGGGAAAAGGTCAAGCGAAATTTTGGCCAGCGGTGCCACTGTGCCACTGTCTATTTGCCGGTCATCAGGCCGTCACGGATGACCGTCGCCCGGCTGACGCTGTGCTTCTCGGCAATGGCGGAAGCGGTGTCAGCAGAAGTACCACTTTGCAACTTCTGCTTGTATTGGTTCGCACCTGTTCCGCCTTGCGCCTTCTTCATCCGGTTATACCTTCTGCCCCTTATGATGCTCCGCTGGTCGGGCGTCAGGTTGCGCCGCCCGCGCCCGGTGAATCTGCTGCGTAAGCGCGAGTGACACCAGCGCCGGGTCGTCAAGAAACTGCTCGGCCAGCATCAGTTCTCCACCTTCGCTTTTCGCTAGTTTTTTCACGGCCGCTTCCACTTCTGATTTTCTACGGCGGTTCCGTTCTGCGACAAGCCAGGACAATTTATTGCGGCTGACGGCCAACTCGATTTTGGCGTCAAGCTCTGCGGCCTGCGCCCGGCGGCAGCGGGCGTTGGCGTCGGCAATCAGCTTCATGCGTTGGGCGTTGGTCATGCTTTGCGTTCAAGTTCAGCAATTAAATCGGCGGATGGCTCTTGCCCGGCTTTCAGGCAGGCCAGCAACGGCGCGTAATGCACTCGTTGAGGGTCATCCGCCCGCAGACCGGCGAGGAAATCAGCGAGCCGCATGGCGCGTTCGGCGGGGGAAATTTTATGAGATGGCAAATGCACTACCCACTCCCGCATGATTTCTTTCTCCCGTTCAATTTCGCGGGCGCTATCGCTCACATGGGCTGCCAGGTCGGGAGCCAGGCTCTTGATTTTATCCACTTTCGGCAGCAGCCGCTTGTGAGCACTCTTGAACGAGCGCCATCGGTTCCCGTAGGCGTATATGAGCCGTTGGTCTGCCAGGGTGAAAACTGATTCAAACCGCGCAAACGAAGCATTGTAAAAATCCCTCAGCGTGTCGGGCCGAAGCGGGAACGGATTTCGACGGGATTTGCGGACTACTCCGACAAGGTGTTCTGCGATATACCCGCCCCAGCCGATTGCGCTCGTTTGGAATCCGGTTGCTTTTGCAAAACCATCGGCGATGCACTGACCGATGATAGTTTTGCCGTCAACATCCAGGTAGCGTTCCTCGTCATCGAAAATGTGCGGACTGGCGGCGATGCCGAATGACGCGCACAGCTCATAATGGCCGAGTTCGTGAACGGCGATGCGGAACGTCTCATCCGATGTTTCGTTGTCAGTCATCGCTCAAAACAAAATTTTCCTCCACCCGCTGCGCTGGTAGTTCGTGTGCGGTCGAACCCGTCCCGCAAAACAGCAGCACCACCCGGCCAGGTGGGACGCCGGGAACTCCAACCGGCGTTG
>DATNHI010000133.1:0-2867 GCA_035605035.1 Verrucomicrobiia bacterium | reverse complement strand
TCCGCCGCCGCCAGCATCGGCATCACCGTCGAGGAAAAAAAATCCGACGAGCCGGTCACATTCAACGAATGGGTGCATGTGCAGGCGTTCAGCAACGGGAAAAAACTGGTTTCGGCCGGCGGCACGTTTTTCGGCTCACCGAACAATCCGCGCATCGTGCGGCTGTTCAGCACGCCGGTGGAAATTCCCGTCAGCGGCACCTTGTTGCTGTTGAACAACAAGGACCGGCCGGGCATTGTGGGCTATCTGGGCACGTTGCTGGGCAAACACAAGGTGAACATTGCCAACATGAGCCTGACGCGCGACACTGCGGGCGGGCTGGCGTTGACGGTATTGAACCTTGACAGCGCGCCGCCGCCGGCGGTGCTCGAAGAGCTTCAGAAAGACCCTGACATCAGCAATGTGAAAGTGGTAAAATTGTAACCGCCGTCGAACCAATTGAAACATGAAGACTAAAATGAGAGTAATGTTCCCCGTCACCCTGGCCGCGCTGGTTTTCGGAGCGTCCTCCCCGCCGGCCGCCGCGGACCCGGCCGCCACGAATGCTGCGCTGGCGGCGCTCGGCACGAACTCCAATCCGGAAGCGACGATGACCGCGTTGTTCGGCGACCCGGTGGTTGCCAAAGGCAAGGGCATTGAGATCAAGCAGAGCCAGTTGGATTCCGTGGCCAGCAACTTGAAACAGGTGTTTGCCGCCCGCGGAATGGCAACGCCCCCCAATGCGGATGGGCAGGCCTTGCAGGCGTTGATTTTTCAACAATTGATCCTCAACAAAGCCACCGAAGCCGACAAGGCCAAGGGCAAAGAGCAATTCAACACCTCCCTGCAAAAGCTGAAAACCAATCAGCATCTCACGGATCAACAGTTTGATCAAACCCTGGAAAAACAATTGGTCCTGAGGGGACAGACCCGCAGCCAGTGGAACCAACAGAACATTGAGCAAGCCACCATCCCGCTGGTGCTGGAACGTGAATTGAACGTCAGTGTGACCGACGCCGAAGCCAAAAATTACTACACCAACCATCCGGCGGATTTTGAGCAACCGGAAAAAGTCCAGCTCTGCGACATTCTGCTTCTGACCATAGACCCGGCGACCCGCACGCCCCTGTCGGTGGACCAGCAGCGGGCCAAACGCAAGAAGATTGATGATCTGCTCAAGCGCGTGCGCAGCGGCGAGAATTTTACGAATCTCGCGGCGCAATACTCCGAAGACCCCGCCTCGAAGGACAACAACGGCGCGCTTCCGCCCATCTCCCGGGACCAAATGACCCCGGAGCTGGCGGCCGCGGCGTTTTCGCTGACCAACAGCCAGGTCAGCGACGTCATTGAATTGCCTTACGGTTATTGTTTCGTCAAGCTGCTCGACAAAGTTCCGGCTAAAATGCTGGATTACGCGACCGTGGCCGATGATTTGAAGGAAGCGTTAAAGCGGCAGAAAATCAGCCGGCAGGCACCGGCCTATCTGAAGAATTTGGAACAGGCATCCGGCGTGGAAGTTTTGGACCCGAAGCTGAAGGCCATGGTAGCGGAGGTGGAAGCCGCCGCCTCCAACGCGCCGGCGATGATGCCGGAGCCATGACGCAGGCTTGCCAAAGGCACCGCGTCCAGCCATGTTCGGAGGCGTTATGAAAACAAAAATGGTCCTTGTCATACTCACGGTGGTTTGCGCGGGATTGGCGGTGGCATTGATTGCCGCGAAGATGAACACCAGCGAAGAGTTGGAGCACAACCAGGCCGCCACCCTCGACCTTTCCAACCAGTTGGTGGCGGCCACGGATCATGCCAATGACCTGCAACAGGTCAATCTGGCGTTGACCAACAGTTTCATCGCCCACCAGCGACAGATCGCGACGCTTTCCAACAATTTGACCCGGGTCTCCGGTGCACTCGCCTCCGCCCGGGCGACGCTCCAGGGCGCCCAGGACCAGATTGCCAACCTGAATGGCCGCGTTACCGACCTGGAAGCGCAAAACCGGGTGCTGGATGACCGCGCCACCGAGTTGACCAACACCATCGCCGCGCTCAGCGCGCAAATCGCCGACACCGAGCAAAAACTCGCCGGTTCCGAAACCAACAATATCTTCCTCGAAAAGGAATTGCAGCGGCAGATCGCGCAAAGGGCCGAATTGGAACGCAAATTCAATGACCTCAATGCCGTCCGCGCCCAGGTGAAAAAATTGCGCGACGAAGCGTTTGCTGCCCGCCGGTTGCAACTGATGCACGATGGTGTCACCGATCAAAAAGGCGCCCAACTGCTGGTGCAGCCGCGAACCGCCGCCTCCATGGCCGCCGCTGCCGCCGCGACCGGGCAAACGACGCATTATGATTTGAACGTTGAAGTCGGTTCCGACGGCACCGTCCATGTCATCCCGCCGTTGACCAATCCGGTGACGAATACGCCGGCGCATTGAACGGCGGGCGCGGCGAAGGTCTGTTCGCAAATTGCCGATGCCGACTTACGAATACATTTGCGGGAAATGCGGGCACGAGTTTGAGGCCATTCAATCCATTTCCGCCCAGCCGCTGCGGATTTGCCCGGAAGCATCCTGCGCCCGGAAAAAGTGGGGGCGCGGGCGTGTGAAACGCAAAATCAGCACCGGCGGTGGCCTGCTTTTCAAGGGTAGCGGCTTTTACATCACCGATTACCGCAGCGAAGGTTACAAACAGGCGGCCAAAAAGGATGCCACCACCCCGAAAACCTCCGGCGGCGATGCCAAATCTGCGCCGGCAAAGACCACAACCGCCGCGGCAAAGAAATGATTCAAACGTTTCAACGTTGCCTCGTCGCATCGTTGCACCGGCCGGGCAATTCGACGATTCAACGGATCAACGGTTGGATGGTTCTACCGCTGCTTGCCGGGGGCGCG
>DATNHI010000132.1:0-2158 GCA_035605035.1 Verrucomicrobiia bacterium | reverse complement strand
GCCAAGTCCGATTGCGACGCGCCGAGATGCCACGCCAATTGATAAAACGCTCTCCGTTGGGGATTCATTTCCCGCGCCACAATCCGGCAATGTTCCTCCCATGTAATTGCCCGCTTGTCCTTGAACCGCACAGCCGGCCACTGGCGTCTGGGAATCAACGGCCACGGCAGCCAGTTCATGTCCACACAGAAGTTGTGAAGCCGCCGGAGATAAACATTGGTCGAGACGGTTCCCATTTGCAGAACTTTCAAAAGCGTCTCGGCCTTCGTTTCGATGATGACTTGCGGCAGCATCATGGCGAATGCCTTGTCTTTTGCGGCGGTTTTCCAACGATGCTGGTTCGCCCCCTGTTTGGTGCTAATCAACGCTTCAATGGCGCGCTGCCATGTTCGGGTGGTGATGCCGTTGTCAGAACCGGCCAGATACGCCTTGGCGATTTGCAGATTCAAAACGGGCTGCCGTTCCGAGTTGTTCCTGGCTTCGATGATCTGTTTGGCATCGTCGGCGTTGGTGGTGCCGAGACTGGTGCGTTTGCCGGTCGTGGTGTCCACACAGTAGTAGGCTCCACCACGAATTCCACGGCAGATGAGACGGTAACGTGTTTTCATATTTTTCACGCAACCGCGAGAATAACTCAGGCCGAATCCGAAGCGGTAACCGATAGGCGGCAGATTACGCCGGACTATTCTGGTTTCCTACGGATTGGAAAATTGGTGTCCGTTTTGGTGTCCGTTTGGACTCCCGAACCTCCTAAACCGCTACTGCACACGCAGTTGGAATTGGAGGCGAGGGTCGGAATCGAACCGACGGATGAGGCTTTTGCAGAGCCCTGCCTTACCACTTGGCTACCCCGCCACACGGGAACGTGAAGCTAATTTCGTTTTGTGCCCGGTGCAAGTGCAATCCGACCCAACCGGCGGTTTTCACCCCGTAAAACCCAATCGGTGCCGTTGTGACCACAATTCGCGCGGTTTGAAAATTCCCGCCGGCGTGATGATCCCCGTGATCAATTCCGGTGGTGTCACGTCAAAACCCGGGTTCCGCGCCCCACTCATTGGATTGGCCACGCGCACGTAAACCCGCCCGCCGGATTTCGGATTTCGGATTTCGGATTTCGGGTTTGTCACTGCTCCCCACGCACCAAGAACTTCGCTTTCATGACGTTCTTCAATGGGAATGTCGAAGCCGGATTTCAAGTGCCAGTCAATCGTCGAGAGCGGTATCGCCACATAAAAAGGAATGCCATGCCGCTTCGCGAGCACCGCCTTGGTGTAGGTGCCGATCTTGTTCGTCACTTCGCCGGTGCGGCCCAGTGTCCGGTCGCTGCCCACGATGACCAGATCAATCTCACCGCGTTGCATTAAATGGCCGGCGGCATTGTCGGCGATGATCTGATGGGAAATTTTCTGCTGCGCCAGTTCCCAGGCGGTGAGGGTTGCGCCCTGGGAACGCGGCCGGGTTTCGTCGCAGAAGACATGAAATTTTTTGCCCTGCGCCTGCGCGGCATACAGAGGCGCCGTGGCCGTTCCGATGTCCACACACGCCAGCCAGCCGGCATTGCAGTGCGTCAAAATTCGCATGCCGTTGCGAATGAGCTTCAAGCCGTGCCGTCCGATGGCTGCGCAATGGCGCACGTCCTCGTCGGCGAATTCTTCCGCGGCGGCCAGCGCGAGCGCCTGTCGTTCTTCGACGGTTTTGCCGGGGCGCATCGCGGCGCGCACGAGATTCATCGCGTTGACCGGATCAACCGCGGTGGGCCGCGCGGCTTTGAGTGCCTGATAAACCGTGCCCACGTGCCGCGAAAATTTCTCCAGGCGGCGTCCTTGAAAGGCGAGCGCGCCCTGGGCCATACCGTAAGCGGCAGTGGCGGCGATGGCCGGCGCGCCGCGCACGACCATGTCACGGATGGCCGCGGCGGTTTCGTGGAAATTGCGCGTGGCGACGATTTTGAATTCGTGCGGTAACAGCCGCTGTTCGACCAGCCGGACGGCGTTGCGCGCGCGGTCAAAGGTGACGGTGCGGTAATGGCGGGTGCGCCCATGAACGGTGACGTTCATTCGTTTTGGAATCAGTTAAACAAGTGGCTGGTTAAATGAGTTAAATGGGCAGCCGGCGCGGTCAGAACTCACTGATTTAACCAATCATTCATTTAACCTTT
>DATNHI010000131.1:0-1112 GCA_035605035.1 Verrucomicrobiia bacterium | reverse complement strand
TACGGCTTCAAAAATGGCGAACAAGCCCGCGACGACGAACACCAGCCCGAGCCACAGCGAATAGTCCACAATGATGATGCCCGCGATGAGGCATAGTGTGCCGATTACCCCGCGCGCCATGCGACCGCGATGACTGATGTTCGGCTGGAAAAAACGGCTCACGCGGACCAATCTAGCACATGGCGTGCCTAAAAAACAAGTTGTGGCATGAGGCCGATGATGATTGTTTACTGCCCGTCCAAACACGGCCAGCGATTTGTCGTTGCGAATGAAAACCTTAAAATCTCCCGCTTTTTATCTTGTTCTCGCGCTGTTAACGCTCAATTCCTGCACTACCGGGCCAAGGCTGACGGCGACGCAGAATGCCTCCGCGAAATCGTCGGCGCCAGCCGATCAAACCAACCGTTTGACGCGACTGATCCCGGCGGCAGATGCACGTTTTCGGTACGAAGGCCGGATTGATTTCTCCAAGACGAATGCGCCTGTCATCATCTGGCAGGCCAGCCGGATTGGTATTGATTTTGAAGGCAACGCCATCCGTCTGCTGTTTGGTGATGCGAATTGCCAGAACTTTTTCAATGCGCAGGTGGACGGCTCGAAGAAAGTTGTCGAAGCCAATGAGGGAACACCGGCCAGCCCCGCAACACTCTCCGGCCTCGGACCGGGACGGCATCATTTGGTCCTGTTCAAGCGCAGCGAAGCCAATGCCGGCACCGTGCAGTTTCGCGGCATTGAAATCGCTCCTCGGGCAAAAGCGTGGGCGCCCACGCCTCGTCAATACAAGCTCGCAATGGAATTTATCGGCGATTCTATCACGGTCGGCGCCTGCAACGAAGACGGCGCCACCGACCAGTGGGAAAATCGCCGCACGCACGACTGCGCCTTCAGCTTTGCCACGCTCACCGCCGCAGCGTTTAACGCCGACTATCGCAACATTGCCGTCAGCGGCATGGGTATCGCCACCGGCTGGGTGCCGATGAAAGCCGGCGAGGTCTGGGACCGGCTTTACCCGGACACCAATTCACCGCTCGCCCACCTGCGCGGCTGGACCCCAAACGTCGTTTTTGTGAACCTCGGAGAAAATGACGATTCCTATCCGAGAGCCCACGGAC
>DATNHI010000130.1:0-1324 GCA_035605035.1 Verrucomicrobiia bacterium | reverse complement strand
CGAAATCCGAAATCCGAAAGAAATCCGAAGTCACGAAATCCGAAACCTGCGTGGCAGAAAAACTGGAGCACTTTTATCAGCGGTGGCCGACACCCGTTCGGCCTTCGGATTTCGAGCTTCTTTCGGGCCTCGGGGCTTCGGATCTCGGTTTCCAGGTTTAATGCCAGAGCAATTGCAGAACGCCCGAATTTTGATTTTGCGGACCAAACACCGATTTGAAAAAGTCCCCGCCGCGCAACCCCACCAACACGGCCAGACCGGCCAGGTCGGTTCCTGACTTCACGTTTTTAACCGGCAGATCTTCGATGCCGATGGTCTGCTCGCGGTTGTTCCGCTGGTCTTTCAGGTCAATGAACCTGACCTTGCCGATGGAAACGTTCAGCACGTCAATGGACCTGAAGTCGTAACCGGTTTGTTTCTTCAATTCCGCCGCCGCGCTTCCGGCTTTGGGAGTCCTGGTGGACGCCGGGAGGCCCAGCGCAAAAATGTTCGTCTGGCCCGCCTCATTTTTCACGATGTCGAGTTCGCCGAGATTGAAACGGATCAGGGTGATGTGAATTTCGTGGCGCGCGAGCGCGGCGCGGTCATATTCGACGTGGATTTCCGGAATGTTCAGGAACGGCGTGCCGCCGAAGTTCGTCGAATTATAAATCCTAAGATTCTGGATTTCCACCGTCGGTTCGACGAAGCCGACGGAAACCTTTCCGATTTCGGCGTCCATGCCGGTCTGCGCGCGGATGCGATGTTCCATCACGGCGCGCAAAATCGAGTTGAGCGACAGCAGTAGAATGACCACCAGCACGACAGCCAGCAGGAACAGCCGGAACAGCCATTTGAAAAGCCACTTCATTGGTTTTGATTTACGATTTACGATTTACGATTTTGCAGTGCATGCCGGGGTGGAACAAATCATCAATCATCAATCGTAAATCATAAATTACACCGCCACGTCTTCCGGCCGCACTTCGAGGCATTCGTCCTGATCTTCCCAGACGGCGGCGGCGTAGGAATGCAACAGCTTCGGCGCGAGGTCGCGTCCGGCGCGCGCGAGCAATTGCTCGGCCTGTTGCGCGGCGTTTTCGTAGGCGGCATCATAATTCCCGGCGCGCCGACGCTGGCGGTCGTCCCAGTGCGCGACGGAGTGGACGGGCTCATATTCCTGCGCCCAGGATTCCAGTTCGGCGCGCAGCTCGGCCGGGATTTCCTCGAACGGCACGAGCGTTTCGTTGCAGTGCTGGCAAATGAGGCCGGACTCGCGCACGTCGCGGGTGAGCAACGGCAGGAACGGCGCGCGGCAACACGCCGATTCGGCGTAGGCGGCGGG
>DATNHI010000129.1:0-1135 GCA_035605035.1 Verrucomicrobiia bacterium | reverse complement strand
TGATGTCCACGCTGCTGCTGCCAATGACGAGGCCGTTGATGTTGCCGCCCGCCTGAAGTTTGATGTTACTGCCGATGATGCCCGAACCGCTGGCGTTGATGTCCTGTCCGGCGTTGACTTGCACAAATGCGTTTTGCGGCGCGTTGCCGTTGAACGCGATTTGGATGATGCCGCCGAGACTCGCATTCACGCTGCCGTTGGGTGTGTTGATGGTGATGTTGCCGAGCGCGGCGTCCGAGCCGACAATCGTGGTCGCCAAAATTCCGCTGCCGGGAATCGTCGCCGGAATGCTCGTCAATTGTCCCGATGTCGGGTCAATTTCCAGAGCATTCAAAGTGACATAACCTTCGCCGCCTGTGCCTGCGTTCACGTCACCATTTACTGATTTTATGTCGAGGTTTCCGCCGTCGTAGGCGGCGATGCGCGAGCCGTCCACATTCACGTCGTTGTTAGCGGTGACGGAAATGTTTCCGCCGCTGGTGGTGAAAATTCCTTTGGCCGCGTCCGGGTCGCCAAACGTGGATAATTGTCCACCGACATCCAGCGCACCACCGACATTCAAGGTGATTCCGCCGAGATAACTTTCGTTCGCAATCTTGGTTGAGGTCATTTCAAGATTGCCAACGGTGGTGACATTGACGTTCGCGCCGTAAGGGGAAATTGCCGCCAGCGCTGAATCGGGCGCGGCCACGGAAATGCCGCCGGAAATGCCGGGGTCAATCGTATTGGCGCTGATGTTAAAATTGCCAGGCCCGGAAAGCACAAGGCCATTATCGCCAAGCGACGCGCTTTGACTGTCAGAATACAATTGCGTGATGGTGGCCTGCCAAGCGGTCAACTGTGCGCCGGTAAAAATGGCGTTGCCGTTGGCGTCCGTGGGATTGAGCAAAGATTGTTCGGTCGTCGAACCCATGACGCCGACGAATGAAATCGTGCCGCTGGCGGCATCATAACGCAGCGTTCCGGCCAGCGCAGAGTCGCCGGCGATGATGTCGTCAAACACACTCGACGAAATCGCGCTGGACAAATTTTCGCTCGTCAGGTCGCCGCGATAAGTGATGTCGCCTGTGACATTGATCGAGGTGGTTTGCGACGGTGAAAGATTTTGCCCTATGAAACCGAAGTTGTAAGTGTT
>DATNHI010000128.1:0-13075 GCA_035605035.1 Verrucomicrobiia bacterium | reverse complement strand
TTTCGCTTTTGTGACCGTGCGTTCTCGTGTTCAATCGGTGGCCTATGAGTCTGACACATCCATTGACAACAACCACGTTTGATCTGCCTGGCTATCGTATGATCAAATCGTTCGGCGTCGTGCGCGGCATCATCGTGCGGTCGCGCTCGGTGATCGGCAACATGGGCGCAAGCATCCAGGCGATTTTCGGCGGGAACATCTCGCTTTACACCAGCCTGTGCGAACGGGCCCGCGAGGACGCCTTCAATCTGATGCTGACCCACGCCGGCCAGCTCGGCGCCAACGCGGTCATCGGCGTGCGCTACGACGCCACGGAAATTGCGGCGGGTATCACCGAGGTGTTGTGTTACGGCACGGCGGTCTTTGTGGAAGCGGCATAGAGAATTTACGATTTATGATTTGCGATTTGGTCCTCAATTCATGGGCGGCGCTTCAATCGTCAATCATAAATCATCAATCATAAATCAACGCATGGCCGGTCACAGCAAATGGGCGAAGGTCAAGCACTTCAAGGGTGCCATTGATGCCAAGCGCGGGAGGATTTTTTCCAAGCTGGGGCGGGAACTCACCATGGCCGCCAAAATCGGCGGCGGCGACCCGGACATGAATCCCCGGCTGCGCATGGTGCTGCTCAAGTGCCGCACGGCGAACATGCCGAAGGACAATATCGAGCGCGCCATTAAAAAGGGCGTCGGCGGCGGCGAAGGCACGAATTACGAGGATTTGACGTACGAGATTTACGGGCCCCACGGCGTGGCGCTGCTCGTGGAAGTGAGCACGGACAATCGCAATCGCACCGCATCCGATATCCGCAGCATTGTGACCAAAAACGGCGGCAGTATCGCGACGCCCGGCTCCGTCGGCCGGTTGTTTCAACGCAAAGGACAAATAATTGTCTCACGCGAGGTGGCGGGCGAAGATCAATTGATGGAGTTGGCGCTCGAAGCGGGCGCGGAAGATTTCAAGACTGACGCATTGGGTTATGAAATCATCACCGAACCGGCGAAGTTCGAGGCGGTGCACAAGCAGGTCGAGGCCAAAAACATCCGATGCGAGGCGGCGGAGACCACGTCGTTGCCGACGATGACCGTGCCGATTACCGGCGCGGCGGCGGTGGCGGTCAACCGATTGATCGAGGCCCTGGAGGAACACGACGACGTGAAGGAGGTTTTCGCCAACGGCGAATTCCCCGAGGCTTGAACTGCGCGACGAGGTATGAAGGCATTGAGCGCTGATACTCTGCTGGCGCGGCTGTTGTCCCGATTAACGGCCGCGGTGTGCCGTCATCCCCGCTGGTTTGTGTATCCGCAGGCAGCGTTGTTTCTGGTGTGCGTCGTTTACACGGCCGGGTACCTGGAAACCGACATGAACCGGGACAACCTGGTCGGTCCCAACCATAAGAATCACGAGAATTATCTCCGCCTGCAAACGGAGTTTCCACAACAGGGCAACGACCTGGAGGTGGTCGTGGAAAGCGAAAACCTCGAAAAGAACCGGCAATTTGTCGAACGCATCGCCGCGAAAATGGAAGCGGAAACCAACCTGTTTCGCGACGTTTTTTACGAGCAAAGCCTGTCGGTCATGGGGGCAAAGGCATTACTGTTCGCGGACGAGGATGATTTGGTCGAGTTGAAAACGAAGCTCGATGACGCCCTGCCGTTTCTCCGCCAGTTCACGCGCACGACCAACCTCGTCACGTTTTTCGAGCAGGTCAACACGGATTTTCGCACCGCGCCGCGGGAAACGAATGCCCAGACGGAATCTCTGATTCAGGCCATGCCGGCATTGACCCGCATCGTGACACAGGCCGCCGATTGTCTGGGACGGTCGGGGACGCCGCCCTCGCCCAGCGTTACGTCGCTGTTCAATGCCGGCAGCGAAACGAACATCTACATCAATTTCGACCGTGGCCGAATTTTCCTGGTTGCGGCGCATGCGCCCGCCAGCTCACTCAACAATGAAGCCATCGAACGCCTGCGCCAACTGATCCAGGAGACGCAGACTGAGGTGCCCGGCCTCAATGTCGGGCTGATCGGCGAACCGGTGCTGGATTATGACGAAATGACCCAGGCAAAAAAGGACATGACCCTGGCCAGTCTCCTGTCGCTGGTTCTCTGCGCATTGATTTTCATTTACGGCTACAACGAGACCGGGCGGCCCTTCAAAGCGATGATTTGTCTGGTGGTCGGCCTGGCTTACACGCTGGCGTTTACCACTCTGACCATCGGGCATTTGAATATTTTAACCGTCACGTTTGCGCCCATGCTCATCGGTCTGGCCATTGATTTCGGCGTGCATCTGATCACACGCTACGAGGAGGAATTGCGACACGGCAAGACGGTCGAAGCGGCAATGACCAAAGCGATGGTCTTCACCGGCCAGGGTATTTTCACCGGTGCATTGACCACCGCCGGTGCGTTTCTGGCGATGGCGTTCACCCATTTCAAGGGCATCCAGGAAATGGGCATCATTTGCGGCGGCGGTTTGCTGCTCTGTCTGGTGCCGATGATGACACTGCTGCCACTGCTGCTGCTGCGCGGCCGGCAGAACGTCATGGATCACCGAACGACGGAGGACGCCGCCCGTGCGCGCATTGAAAACATCTGGCTGCAACGTCCCGTGCTCGTGGTGACGATTACGGCTGCCGTGTGCGGGCTGGCGCTGGTGCAAGCCCGCAAGGTCCAATTTGATTACAACATGCAAAAGTTGCAGGCCATTGGATTACCGTCGGTGGTGTTTGAAGAGAAGCTGTTTGCCGCCGCGGACAAATCCCTGCTGTACGGGGCGGTGGTGGCCGATTCACTGACCAACGCGATCGACCTGGAGAAAAAAATCAAGCAACTGCCGACCGTGGCCGAAGTTGAACCGCCGTCCAGCTTGTTGAACCACCTGCTCAACCCCAGCAGCGAAGAAAAGCTCACACTGATCGGTCAGATCAAGCAAGAGCTTGCGCCGCTGGAGTTCGGGGTGCCAGACACCAATCCGGTGGAGATTTACGAGTTCAGCCGGACGTTGTACGGACTTCACGGCTATCTGGGGCAGGCCCGGGATGCAATCGGCGACAGCGATCCGGAACTGACCGGGAATTTAGTCTCGTTACAGCAAGCAATTGAGGATTTGCGCAAAACGATGTTGCAGGGCGACACCAACACGCTCGCGGAACACGCGCAGAAACTAGCGCGATTCCAGCAGGCGCTCTTCACTGATATGCGCGCGACGTTTCAGTTGCTGCAAAACCAGGATGATCGCGCGCCGTTGCACGTGGAAGATTTGCCCCAGGCCTTTCGCGACCAGTTTGTGGGCGTGACCGGGAAATATCTGCTGCAGGTTTTTCCCAAAAGCGACGTTTGGCAGCGCGCCAACCAGGAAAATTTCATTGCGGACCTGCGGACCGTTGATCCGAATGTCACCGGGACGCCGGTGCAACTTTACGAATTTGAAGAACTGCTTAAAAACAGTTACATCCAGGCCGCCTGGTATTCCCTGGCAGCAATTGCGCTTTTGGTCTGGTTCCATTTCCGCGGCCCCGGCTCGGTGATTTTGTCGTTGTTGCCGGTTGGAATTGGCACGATTTGGCTGGTAGGGCTGATGGGCTGGTTCGGAATTCCTTTCAATGTGGCAAACATCATGACGTTGCCGCTGGTGGTCGGCATCGGTGTCACCAACGGCGTGCAAATTCTCAATCGCTTTGCCGAAGAGCGCACCCCCGGCATTCTGGCTCGCAGCACCGGCAAGGCCGTGCTGGTCTCCGGGCTGACGGCGATCGCCGGGTTCGGCAGCCTGATTATTGCCAAGGACCGCGGCATTCACAGTCTGGGATGTGTGATGGCTGCTGGAATCGCAACGTGCATGATTGCGGGATTGACGTTTTTGCCGGCGCTGCTGAATTTGCTGGGCCGGTTCCGTCCGTTAATAGATCAACCCAGTGCCGACAATCCGTCATCAGCACTGGGTCAGGAGGAACCGAGGTCAAAAACCTCGAGTGCGGGTAAAAAATAATTGAAAACGGCTTAAAGTCAATCTCTATGTTAAACTTAGTCACTGATGCCATAAAACCTCAAAAACACACCTTAAGTTAACGATAATCTATAGCATTGAGCGGCTTGATTAAATAGGCGTTTCTTCATTAACTGTGAAAAAAGAGATGTTTAGAAGACCAGGAAATTTTGCCTGGCGACTTCGTCGAATGGGTTGGCTGGGTTGGAGCCTGTGTCTGCCCATCATCGCGTTCGCTCAAGACAATTTTAGTGCCGGGCCGCTGTATGATCAGTTTCCGTTGACACTGGATTCCGGGCAGCGGACTGAAGCTGCCGGACCTTTTTTCTATGAACAGGAAGAAGAGACTGAAAAATCATGGGGCATCCCGCCGCTGTTTTCGCGCGTGACGGACCCGGCGACCGAATCTGAAGCCTACGACCTGCTTTATCCGCTGCTGACTTACAGGAGTTACGGAAAGGAACACCGCTGGCAGTTTTGCCAATTGCTCAGTCTTGCCGGCGGCGAGGATCAAACCGGGGCGGCCAGAAATCGCTTCACGCTTTATCCGATCTATTTCCAGCAGCGGTCGCCGGACCCGAACGAAAACTATACCGCGCTGGTTCCCTTTTACGGCCATCTCAAGGACCGGCTGTTTCGGGACGAAATTTTCTTCGTGATGTTTCCGATTTACAGCGAGACGCGGAAACGCGACGTGGTCACCGACAATTATCTTTACCCCCTTTTCGACGTGCGTCACGGTGAGGGAATGCATGGCTGGCAATTCTGGCCGGTGCTTGGCCGCGAACACAAGGACGTGACGATGCAGACCAATAGTTTTGGCGAAACGGAAATCATCGGCGGGCACGACAAATCCTTTTTTCTTTGGCCGCTTTATTTGCGGCAGAACACGGGCATCGGCACCGACAATCCCGAAAAATTCCGCGCCTCCATTCCGCTTTACGCCGTAACCCGCTCGCCACAACGCGATTCGACCTGCGTGCTGTGGCCGTTTTTCAACTGGATTGACGACCGCGAAAAGAAATACCGGGAATGGGAAGGGCCGTGGCCGTTCGTGATCGTCGCGCGTGGCCCCGGCAAAACCACCACCCGCGTCCTCCCATTGTTCGGCCGGTCACACAACGACACGTTGGAGAGCGATTTTTATCTCTGGCCGCTCTACAAATACAACCGCCTCCACGCCGGCGCGTTGGATCTGGAGCGCACGCGCATCCTGTTTTATTTGTTCGGGGACACGACGGAAAAAAACGCGGAAACCGGCAAGGCACGGAAACGGGTTGACCTGTTGCCGTTGTTCACCTGGCACCGGGATTTTGACGGCAACCGCCGGCTGCAAATTTTTGCGCCGATTGAACCGGTGTTGCCCGGCAATAGCGGCATCGAACGCAACTGGTCGCCCCTCTGGTCTTTGTGGCGGGACGAGAACAATCCGGGGACCGGGGCGACGAGCCGGTCGTTGCTCTGGAATCTGTATCGCTATGATAAGACCCCCGGCACGAAAAAATGCTCGCTCCTTTTCGGTCTTTTTCAGTATCAATCCAATGCGGAGTGCAAAAAATTGCGCCTGCTTTATATTCCGGTGGTCAACACTCGCCCACCGGCAGGCCATCCGGCAAAATGAAAATGTGCCCGACGTATGTTTGAGAGCATCGGCGAAATCGTTCTGCTGTTCTGGCGCACCCTGCTGGCCCTGCCGCTCGCGTGGCGGCAGCGGCAGAAGGTCTTCGACCAGTTCTTTGAAATCGGCAACGCGAGTTTGCTGATGGTCTGCGTGCTGTCGTTTTTTATCGGAGCGGTCATCGCGTTGCAAACCGGCCCGGTTTTGGTGGACCGCAGCCTCGCCAGCGCCGTGGGCGGCATCGTGGGCATCGCCATGGCCAAGGAACTGGCACCGGTGATGATGGCCATTCTCATCGCCGGACGCATCGGTTCGGCCATGGCGGCGGAAATTGGCTCGATGCGCGTTTATCAGGAGATTGACGCGTTGCGCACCATGAACATCAATCCGATCCACTACCTCGTGCTGCCACGGCTGGTGGCCATCGCGCTGGCGCTGCCGATGCTGGTGATTTTTGCCATTCTCGTCGGCTGGTTCGGCGGCGCGGTCGTGGCGGAGGCGAATAATCACATCGCCATTCCGTTTCAGGCGTTTTATGCCGACCTGCGCGACATCGTCGCCGTCAAGGACGTGGTCAATGGCGTTTTCAAGAGTTTTTGTTTCGCGGTCATCATCGGCGTCGTTTCCTGCCATCAAGGCCTGACCACCATCGGCGGGCCGCGCGGCATTGGCCGTTCGGTCACCAAGGCCGTCGTGAACTCCATCGTGTTGATTGTCATTTTTGACTACTTCCTCACTCGCATTTTGTTGAAATGACGAACAATCCCGCCAACCATGATTCGGCTTTCGCTCCGGCCCCGCCGGCAGGCGTCAGCCTGCAGGTCCGCGGTTTGCGCAAGAGTTTTAATGGCGAAGAAGTGCTCGGTGGCGTAGATTTTGAGGTCAAGCCGGGAGAAATTTTTGTCATCATGGGCCCGAGCGGCAGCGGCAAAAGCGTCCTGCTCAAACACCTCATCGGGCTGGAAACGCCCGACGCCGGCGAAATCTTCATCAACGGCGAATCCATTCAAACACCGGAAATCGCCGCCAAATACCGCATGGCGCTCGTTTTCCAATCCGGCGCGCTGCTCAATTCACTCACCGTCGGCGAAAACGTCGGGCTTTATCTGAGCGAACACCGGCTCAAATCGCCGGAGGAAATCGCTCGCATCGTGGCCGAAAAACTGGAAGACGTGGGCCTCAAGGACACCGCCGGGAAAATGCCGAGCGAGCTTTCCGGCGGCATGAAGAAGCGCGCCGCCATCGCCCGCGCCCTGGTCATTGAACCGCAGTTGATTCTTTATGACGAGCCGACCAGCGAACTCGATCCGCTTTCAGCCATTGTCATCGGCGAGGAAATCTTGCACCTCCAGGAGCGCATCCACGTCACGTCGCTCGTGGTGTCGCATGACCGCGATCTGGCGTTCGGGGTGGCCGACCGCATCGCGGTCATTAACGCGGGCCGCATTCTGACCATTGGCACGCCGGACGAGGTGGAGCGGTTTGACGATCCACTCGTCCAGGAATTTTTGCACGCAGACTTCAAACGCAAATCTTAACACTCAAATTTATGAGAAATTCACTCGAAACCAAACTCGGTTACTTTGTCGTCCTCGCCGTCTTTGCCGCCTGGATTATCGTCGAGACCCTCGGCGGCGTGGAAATGTTCCGGGGGGGCTATCATATCAGCGCCTTGTTCGACACGGTCCAGGATTTGAAGGTGGGCAACAGCGTCAAGCTGGCGGGCGTCGAAATTGGACGGGTCGAAAAAATCGAGCTGACCGGCGACAAAGTGCGCGTCACGATGAAGCTCCACTCCGATGCCGTCGTGCGGACGGATAGCAAAGCCATCATCAAATTCACCGGTTTGATGGGGCAGTATTTTGTCTCCATTGACTTTGGGACAACGGGGGTGCCGGCGGCGGAAGGGGCTGTGCTTGTTACCGAAGAGCAGCCAGACCTCAATGTCGTCATGACCAAGCTGAATGATGCCGCCGAAGGGATCAAACGATTTGGCGACGCTTTCTCTGGTGACAAAATCAGTAATTTGATGGGCCCGTTGGTTGATTTCGTAAAACAAAACAGCGGCCATCTCGGCGGGGCCATTTCCAACATTGACAATATCACCGGCCAGATCGCCGGGGGTCAGGGAACGGTAGGCAAACTCATTTATGAGCAGACTCTTTACAATTCGGCCCTGGACACCGTTTCCAATCTCCAGAGCGCGGTGGCTTCCGCGCAGCAGGTCATCAGCGGCATCACCAACGGCCAGGGCACCGTCGGCAAACTCGTGACGGATGACACGCTTTACACTGCTACCACCGCTTCGATGACCAACCTCAACCAGATTTTGCTGAAGATCAATCAAGGGCAAGGCACGGTCGGCAAACTCGTCAACGACCAGGAATTTTACAGGAACGCCAAGCTCACGCTGCAGAAAGTGGACAAGGCCGCCGACGGTTTGGAAGACACCGGGCCATTGAGCGTCATCGGCACCACGTTGAACGCGCTTGGCCTTTGAAAATCATCGGCGTCTGGAATCTAGGCCAGACCAAGATTTTTCAGGACTTGCACGGTGGAGTGCGATTTGTTGAGCGTGTAAAAGTGCAGCCCCGGTGCGCCGGCGCGCAGCAATTCCTCGCACTGCCGCGCGGCGTGTTCGATGCCGAATTCAACGGTCGCCGCATCGTCGTTGCTCAGTTGATCCAGCCGGGCACGGAGCGGCGGCGGGATTTTCGCGCCGCAGAGTTGAGTGAACTTCGTGATTTGCGCCGCGCTTAAAATCGGGACGATGCCGGGCACGAGCGGGACATGCACGCCAAGCTGGCCGGCGACAAAATCGCGGAATTCGAAATAGTCGGCATTGTCGAAAAACAGTTGCGTGAGCACAAAATCCGCGCCCGCCTCCACCTTTTCCTTCAAGTGCCGCCAATCGGCGTGTCTGCCGGCCGGGCACGCCGGGTGGCCCTCGGGAAATCCGGCGACTCCGATGGAGAAGCCGCCCGATTCGCGGATGAACTGGACAAGTTGCGCGGCGAACTCGAAACCGCCGGGCGCGGGCCGGAACTCGCCGCCGCCGGGCGGGTCGCCGCGCAGGGCCAGGATGTTTTGGCAGCCGAGCGCACGGATCTTTTCAAGCAGCGCGCCCACCTCGTCCCGGGTGTGGTTGACGCAGGTGAGGTGCGCCAGCGCAGTCAGCCCGTGTTGCCGCTGGAGGCAGTCCACGATCCGCAGCGTTTTGTCGCGCGTGCTGCCGCCGGCACCGTAAGTCACGGAGCAGAAATCCGGCTTCGTCCGGGACAGCGCAGGAATGTGCTTCGCCAACAAATTATTTTCCCCCTCGTCGGTTTTCGGCGGGAAAAATTCAAAGGAAATGACGGGCTGTCCGGCCGCCACTTTGACTGCGTAAATGTCGCGGATGAATCGCATTAGGTCGGCGGATTATGACGGAAGCGAGAGGGAAGCCAAGTTTTGTTGTGCGTGGAGTGCGCGGACGTGTCCGCGCTTTGGTTCGCCGCGACATGTCGCGGCGATGGAAAGCGGCGACACGTCGCCGCACTCCAAAACAAAAAGCCCCTTCCGGTTTAGCCGGAAGGGGCCAAGGTTCTAATCGAGTTAGAACTTGTAAATAACGTTCGCGTAAAGACCAACAGAAGTACGATGAGGATTCGCAACGCTATTATCGATGAACTCGACAGTCTTGCTGGTCAAGTGATCCCAGCGCAGTTCAAGGCGGCTGATGACGTTGGCCCACAAGTCATATTCCACCGTGCCGGTGAGTTCCAGTCCACTATCATAGAAGACGTGGTTGCCGTTTTGGGACACGTACGCATCCGCATAGACCCACTCACCACGACCATTGAAGCTCAATTTATCCGTCGCTTTGAATGTCGCATAGAGACCGAGCGTCGTGGCGTCGAAATAATTGCCCGGTTCGGTTCCTCCACCGAGGTTGTGGACGTAATCAAACGCCAAACCGGTAGTCAGTTGCTTCCATGGCGTGTTGAAGGTCGTCCCGGCATAATAATTGACCTGGTTGCCGTCTGCATAACCCGTGGTGCCGGAACCGGTTTCATAACCATACTCCACGCCGGCGTAGATCGAAGAACCGGCGGCCCAACCCCACGAACTCGGGGCGGTATAGGCCAGCGAACCTATGTAGGACTTGTGCCATGCGCTACCCATATGGTCGAGAGCATGAGACGAGGTATTACGGGCGTTGATACCAGCAGACAGGACGTTGGCGATACCGGCTGAAACCGACCATTCGTCATTGATTTTATAAGTGCCCAGGACGCCTGTGAATTCGGTCGGCTCAATCGCATAACCCCAGGAACGGGTATAATTCGGATTGCTGCCGGCGTCGAATACTTCATAACCAATAGGGGAGTCAAACACACCAATCTTCCAGTCAATCCCGTTGCCAACCGGCGTCCGCAGCACGACATAGGCCTGTTTGATGGCAAAGCCATCGTAGCTGTAGCCGTTGGCTGGAACATTGTAGCCCACCGCATCCGGGCCGAAAAGCAGGTCAACCTGGTAACCTGAGGCCCAAGGCGATTCGTCTTGCGGCTTGGCGATGGATAGCTTCACGACGTCCAGATTGAATCCATCCTGTTTGCTTATTGGTTGAAACGGAATGAATGCAGCCGGAGAGCGTTGATTTTGCGCCCCTCCGGGTTCGATTGCCCAGTTAGCCGACGCGCTGACGTAACCACTGATGGTGGTATTGGAGAGCGCTGTCTGCAACGCATTCATTTTTTCGTCCGCACGCGCCGCCGAGGCGAGGCTGATCACCCCGACCGCCGCCAGACCCACTGTCCATTTATTAAACTTCATCTTGTTCCTCCGATGTTGTTTGGTTTAATTGTTCTTGTTTCGCTGTCTGCATTTTCGGGGCAAATCCCGTTTGTCCCGGCACCGCGTGGTGCGATTAAAGACGAGGCTAATAAAATCCGCCCGGCGTGGCAATAATTTTTTTCAGTAATTTATTTTAGCTAACCAATTGATAAATAACACGTTATGCATTGAGAAACGAACAGCATCTCATTTTTGTGCTGAGATTGCACCAAAACAGGGCACCAAAATGGCCTTTTTAACGGCCTAAGTTATTTCCTGGCCGTGTTTTCCGGGGGCCATATTGGAATAAATCGTGCTTTCGTTTGGGACGGCAAAAACGCCGATTGCCGGCAGGCAATTGGGGTCAGACTTTAATAAAAAACAAAAATATGCCATCATTTGCATACGTAGCCCGTGAGACGGCCTCTGGCCGCGAAATCCGCAACAATGTGGAAGCGGCGACCGAACAGGCCGCCATTGCCGCGTTGCTCAACCGCAATTTGCTGGTCGTTTCCATCCGGGAAAAGGTTTCCCGCAAGGGCCGGACCCAGGGGGGCCGGGTTTCGTTGAGCGATCTGGTGATGTTCACCCGTCAATTGGCGACCATGGTGGACGCGGGCATCGCCATCGTGCAATCCCTGCAGGCGCTCGCGGATCAAACTTCCAACAAGGTCATGCGCGACACGGTTCACGACGTGTGCACGCGCGTGGAGGGTGGGGAAAGCTTTTCCGAGGCGCTGCAAAAGCATCCCAAGGCGTTCAACCGCCTTTACGTTTCCATGGTGGCGGCGGGGGAAAAGGGCGGGTTGCTGGCGGAAATTCTGGCGCGGCTGGCGACTTACCTTGAAAACTCCGATCGCCTCCGCAAAAAAGTCAAAACCGCCCTGATGTATCCGTCGGCAGTGACCATCGTGGCCATTTGCATCACCACTTTTCTTTTGGTGAAAGTGATTCCCACCTTCAAGGAAATTTACTCCGGTTTCGGCGCGGCCTTGCCCGGCCCGACGCAGTTCATGATCACTTTGAGCGACATTGTGAAACATTATCTGTTGCTCCTGATCGGCGGCGCCGTCGCGCTGGTCTGGGGCTGGTTTTATTTCATCAAAACGCCGCCCGGCCGGGAATTCTGGGATGCCCGCCGGATCAAGCTTCCCGTCTTTGGCGCCATTGCCCATAAAATTTGTCTGGCGCGTTTTACCCGGACGCTCGCCTCGCTCGTTCGCAGCGGCGTGCCCATTCTGGAAGTGCTGCAAATCGTTTCCCAGACCGTTGGCAACGTCGTCATGGAAAAGGCCATCAAGACCGCCGCCATTGACATCGAACGCGGCGAAGGCATATCCGCCGCCCTCGGCAAAAACCCGATTTTTCCCAGCATGGTCATCCGCATGATGAGCGCCGGCGAACAGACCGGCAACATTGACAGCATGCTCGAACGCGTGGCGAACTTCCTGGACGAGGAAATTGAAGCCACGCTCTCCGGCCTCATGGCGCTCATCGAGCCGATGCTGATTGTTTTCCTGGGCGTGGTCATCGGCAGCATGGTCGTCTGCATGTTCCTGCCGATTTTCAACCTGGCCAACATTGTCAATGGCAGCGGGCATTAAACTTGAAAAAAACCAGCGGACCGCCGGCGATTCCACCGGCGGTTTGTTTTTACACCGGCAGGACTTTGCCCGGTTGCGGCTGCAAGATTTTAATTTTCGGCCAGCGTGCGCGAATCTGCTCCTCGAACCAGGCCCGTGAATCGTTGCCGCCATGACCCAGCAGAACCGCGCGCGGCAGGACCTGGCCGACAAAATCCAGCAGATCGCCGCGGTCCGCGTGCGCGGTCAAATCAAAATCCCGCACCTCGCAGCGCCGCGTCACCCTGCCGGCGCTCGGGCTGAACACAAACGTTTCGCCCGGCTTCGCCCGTTTTAGTCGTCCGCCCGGCGTGTCCGGATCGGCGTAGCCGACGAAGAAAATTGCCTGCCGCTCATCGCCGATCATCCGCGCCGCCAGATCGTGCGCCGCCGTGTTTTCGCTCATCATGCCGGCGGTGATGACAAAAATTTTCCCGCCGCTCAATTTCATTTTGTCCGCCTGGCCTTTTTCGAGCACGATGAGTTGCAAGGCCTCGTGCAGCAGCAGATTCGTATGCTGCCGGTGCGTCCGGTGCGCCTCCAGATCGTAAATTTCCGTGAACACGCGACCCAGCCCGCCGATATAGACAGGCTGTTCCCTCAATTTTCCCTCGCGCATCAACAGCGCCAGCAACGCCAGCATCTCCTGCGTGCGGCCCAGCGCGAACGACGGAATGAGCACGCAGGCCTTCCGTTTGAACGCGCCGTGAATGGCCGTGACGAGCCGTTCGATTTCGCCTGCGCGCGAAAAACCCGGCGACACCACGCGATTACCGCGCGTGGTTTCCATGATCATGACGTCGGCCGCCACGTCCTCAAACCGCGCCGCGCGTGAAAGGGTCTGGTCGTGAAAACAAACGTCGCCGGTGTAAAACAGCGTTTCCTTTTTGCCGCGAATCAGGATGCCCGCCGAACCGAGCGTGTGGCCCGCGTCAAAGAATTCCAGCGTCGGCGACGGCAACCCGGCGCGGGTTTTGTGAAGCGCCGCCCATTCGATTTCGCGATTGTATTTGAAGCCCTG
>DATNHI010000127.1:0-2201 GCA_035605035.1 Verrucomicrobiia bacterium | reverse complement strand
TAGTTGTCCCAACACCGACGACAGCGCCAGCCATTGAAACCGCCGTCCGCGCGTAAACGTCCTGCTTGAGCGTGCGCGGCGCATCCGCTCCGCCTCGTCGCGCAGCACGAACAAATACCGGTGCATCAATGTCAGGGTAGTGACGAACACCCAAGGTATCCGCATCCGTTGCAATACACGCAGCAGTTCCGTGAACGGCGTGGTGTTCGATAGTAAAATGGTCGTCAGCAGGCACAGGTTGGCCTTGAACATCACCACCGCAAAAATCTTGCCGCCACCCGGCTGAAACCACATCAGGCCCGCAACCCCCAGCACCAGCGGTTCGAGCAGCAGCAGCCTTTTCACTAAATGCCAGAGGGGAATCTGGCTGACCGCCAACAGGCCGGCGATCACGGCTCCCACGATTATCAATCCGGTCACGGCTGTGCGCGGTAGCAGCACGACCGTCAAAATCAAGATCAGCGCACCGGCCAGTTTCCCGCCTGCCGGCCAGTGTTCCAATGGGCCATGTTCATGACCGTCGCCGTGGCTGTGGGGATGTGAATGATGTCCGCCCATGCTGGGTGACGCTGCTCCAAAAATGTGGCTCAGCGCATTATTACTTATTTATTTGACCGTAACACCTGATTTATTACCATACGTTTAGTTCGTAACACTTTAAGCAAACGCGTTGACTGAGCAAGATTATATGCACATTCCAGACGGATTCCTCGATGCCAAAACCCTCGCCCTCACCGGTGCGCTTTCGGTGGGCGGCTTGGCCGTCGCCGCCCGTCAGGTCAATCGAACGCTCCCGCGCAACAAAATTCCACTGATGGGGCTGGGCGCGGCGTTTGTGTTCGCGGCGCAGATGCTGAATTTCCCCGTCGCCGGCGGAACATCGGGACATTTGCTTGGCGGCGTGCTGGCGGGCTTGCTGCTCGGTCCCGGCGCGGCGGCAATTGTCATCGCGTGTGTGCTGACGGTGCAGGCGCTCCTATTTAGCGACGGCGGTGTGCTGGCGCTCGGCGCGAACATTTTCAACATGTCGTTCATCGGTGCGGTGGTTGGCTATGCAATTTATCGTTCCGCGCGAAAATTTCTTCCCGGCTTGCGCGGGCGCATCACGGCGGTCTTTTTTGCGGCGTGGCTTTCAACCGTGTTGGCATCGGTGACGTGCGCCGGAGAACTCGCCTTGTCCGGCACACTTCCGCCGGGTGTGGTTTTCCCGGCAATGGTCAGCGTCCACATGCTCATCGGCATCGGTGAAGGAATCATCACCTCGCTGGTGATCCTGGCGATTGCACGGACACGACCGGATTTGCTCGACGCGGAAAACTCCCCGGCCACGCGCGGCACCGGCTGGGAATTTCTCGCGTTCGGTCTGGTCATTGCGTTGGGGCTGGAAATTTTCGTTTCGCCTTACGCCTGCGCTTGGCCGGACGGACTGGATAAGGTGGCGGAGAAATTCGGCTTCGCCGGTCACGCCGCCACGCTCATCAAAACATGGATTCCCGATTACAAAATGCCCGGCATCAGTTCGGCCGGCATCGCCACTGCCATCGCCGGAGCCATTGGCACGCTCATCATGTTCGGCCTCGCCTGTGTGATTGGTCGCGTGCTGGTTCGGAAAAGCGAGACGCACATAACCACTGACTAGGCCGGGCACACTTCATTTTTCTGCCATAGGAATGTTTTAACCTTACAGGTATTACGAAGCTAAAATATAATAACACCGAATCAGTTTTGCCGCGTTCTGTCGGCGGTCTGGCGTTCACGCTCATTGAATTGTTGGTGGTCATTGCCATCATCGCCATTCTGGCGGCGCTGCTTTTGCCCGCCTTGGCGAGTGCCAAGGAACGCGGCAAACGCGCAGCGTGTCAAAGCAACCTCCGTCAGATCGGACTGGCGACACAAATGTATGCCGATGAAACCAAGTCCTACCCGCCCGCCTGGATTGATTCCACCACGCGCTGGATGGATTTGCTCAAGCCGTTTGTCGGCAAAACTTCCGGCGTGTATTTGTGCCCATCCGATTTGAAAAAAATCCCTGTGACGTGGGACACGAACATTTTTTTGAGTTACGGCATCAATACCTTCAACTTCGCCGGCAACGCTTATTGTTTCTGGTATGGCGTCAATCAAAGCAGTGTCCGCCATCCGTCCAGCACCATTGTTTATGCCGATTGCACGCCCGGCAAATACTACTGCGGCGGCGGCAG
>DATNHI010000126.1:0-1526 GCA_035605035.1 Verrucomicrobiia bacterium | reverse complement strand
TGTCGCCAATTGATCTAAATTTAATTCTTCAAGCATGATGTCATGCGCGACTGCGCGTGATAATTTGACAGGCGTTCGGTGCGGTTGGACGGAGCGACGGACGGGACGAACGCATAGTCGTCTCCGCCGCGCGCGACGGCCAGCCGCACGGAACGCCAGATGAACCGAATCCGTCGCGGCGCGTGCGGTGGGTTGACGCAGCAGATTGAGCGGAGGCAACCGCCCGCACGGGCCAGCGCGGACAGACGGCGGAAATCGCCGTGGACATATCCAGCTTTTTCTTGGATGAAGCACGGACGCGGACTGGTCGTGGCTACGGACTGGACACTGACTGACCAAGGATACGGATTGTGCGCGGTCATGGACTGGACATGGTTACGGACAAATCGCGGTCGTGGTCAGGTCACGGACTGGACGCGGCCATATTTGCGGACACGTTGCGGAAGTGGACTGTTCGCGGCCATGGACAAAATATAATCACGGTCGCGGACTGGATGCGGGCACGGACTGGACGGGGACACAAGCGTGGCTATCCTGTGGAATTTCCCGGACGCTGCCGGGAAATTGCCCGGCTGTTGCGCGGACGTGGCGCGGAGACTGTTTGGAGATTAACCGGATACGTCCCGGCTGTTGCGCGGATACTGCGCGGACATTGCCCGGAAGTCGCCCGGAAGTTGCCCGGAGATTTAACCGGCAATCGCGCGGACGCTGCGCCGGAAACCACGCCGGATGGTGCTCGGCCGTTGCGCGGAAGTTGCGCGGCAATTCGCCGGAAATTCTGCGAACACCGACGCCTTAAAAATTTAAGGGGTGAGGCGTCCACTCTCAAACCCGCACAAAATTGTGTGGGCACTTCAGTTGGCATCTACCTGCGCAATTGAAGGCGGCATGATGATTGCATGGAGGTTTGCAGGCGGATAGCACCAGTCGAAGCATGTGACGAAGCACGAATGTTGGCGGCATAGTTGGCATCGTGGTTCGCATGATAGTTTGCAAACCTGAAAGCATGAAAGTGTGCATCACGCGTAGCAACCGATGTAGCGGCCATCCTCAAACTCACACGAAACTGTTGGCACTGGTGTTGGATGAACCTGCGTAATTGCGAGCGGCACCATGTTTGGCATGGAAGTTTGCAAGCGAATGGCACCAGTTGAAGCATCTGACGAAGCGTGAAAGTTGGCGGCATAGTTGGCATCGTGATTCGCATGATGGTTCGCAAACCTGAAAGCACAAAGGTGTGCATCTCGCATCACATCAGTTGCAACATTACGGCGGCGGATTGTGGTTCGTGATGGCCAAGCACTGAACGGGCGTTCTGAAACCGGCAGCGAAACGGAGCAGGTCGGGAGTGGCATGAACGGACGACGGCGGAGTTGAGCGCGGTTTTAGAACGACCGTTGAGTGCGCAACCGTCTAGGTTTCCATCGGGGCGTTTTGTCTGGCCGGTTGCTGAATACCTGGAAGCAAGCCGGCCAGTCAAAGCGCCGGACATATCACAAATGATTATGCGCATGTAGCGGGTAAAT
>DATNHI010000125.1:0-5308 GCA_035605035.1 Verrucomicrobiia bacterium | reverse complement strand
CCTCGCGTGCGTTTGTTGGCGCCCCGCCAACAACACTCGGTGCCGGGGATTCGTTCGGCGAGGCGCCGAACGATGCAGCCGAGGCGGCTGCGCTCCCCAAATCCGGAAGACTGTCCGCCTTGATGCGCAACACGGCTGCGTCGCTGCCAGGGCACACAACTGAGCCGTCGCGCACCATGTGGTCGTATTGGCGATAGACCCAGTTCTTTGACGCAATCGTCGGCCACGCCAAAAGTTTCAGGAGATCGGTTTTGGCGTCTTGGGTCTCAGGTATTCGGTCGAGGCGAAAGGCACGGACTTCCTTCAAATACTCCGGCTCGCGCGATTCGCGCTGATAAACCGGCGATTCATCGGCGATTTTCTTTGCCGGAATGTCGGCGACCACTTTGCCGTGATGTTTCACGACCATGCGGCCGGTGTCGGTCACAACGCCGATTTCCGACCACGGCAAATCCCACTTGTCGAAAATCTTCTTCACTTCCTCTTCGCGGCCTTTGTGGACGACGATCAACATGCGCTCTTGCGATTCCGACAGCATGATTTCGTAGCTGCTCATGTTCGGCGCGCGTTGCGGCACCTTGTCCAACTCGATCTCGATGCCCGTGCCGGCGCGCGCCGCGGTTTCGCACGTCGAGCAGGTCAGGCCCGCCGCGCCCATGTCCTGCATGCCGGCGACGACGCCGGTGGCCAGCAATTCAAGACACGCTTCGCACACGAGCTTTTCCATGAACGGATCGCCCACTTGCACCGCGCCGCGCTGTTGCTCGGCCGATTCCTCGGTCAAATCCTGCGACGCGAACGCCGCGCCTGCCAGACCGTCGCGGCCCGTAGCCGGGCCGACGTAAAATACCGGGTTGCCCACGCCTTTGGCCGCGCCGCGCGTGATTTGTTCGTGGCGCAGAACGCCGAGGCAGAAGGCGTTCACGAGCGGGTTGCCTTCGTAGCTCCTGTCAAAATAAACCTCGCCCGCGATGGTCGGGATGCCGAAGCAATTGCCGTAATGCGCTATGCCGGCCACAACGCCGGCGAACAGACGTTTGTTATTTGCGATTTGTGATTTGCGATTTGCGATTTCGGAATCAGCGCCTTCGGCGGCATTTAGCTCGCCCTCATCCCGGCCCTCTCCCCCGGGGAGAGGGAGACCGGTGGCGGACGACTTTGCTGAATTCGTGGGAATTTTCCCGTTGCCGCCGATGACTTCTCCCTCTCCGCCCGGAGGGGGGAGAGGGCCGGGGTGAGGTGGGCGATTTTCTGTGATCGGTCCGAAACGTAACGAGTTGACCGAGCAAATCGGCCTTGCGCCCATCGTGAAAATATCGCGCACGATGCCGCCGACGCCCGTGGCCGCGCCTTGAAACGGTTCGACCGCGCTCGGATGGTTGTGCGACTCCACCTTGAACGCAATGGCCAGACCGTCGCCGATGTCAATAATGCCGGCGTTCTCCTCCCCTGCCCCGACGAGAATTTTTTTTGATTTAGTGGGAAAGGTTTTCAGCAACGGGCGCGTGTTTTTGTAGCTGCAATGCTCGCTCCACATCACCGAGAAAATGCCCAACTCGGTATAACTTGGCTTGCGGCCAAGGAGACGCTCGATATTGGCATATTCCTCCGGTGTGAGGTTATGTTTGGCAACCAGTTCTGGGGTGATGGCGGGTTCGGTCATTTCAATTTCCCTCGCAATTTCTTCGCGGACAATGCGAGCGCGGTTTCATAGCCGCCCCCGAATGCAAGTCGCGTTATGTCCTTCAAATTGAATTTCATTTTACCACTCCACTTTGCACTGGGATTTAAATCGTAAATCACGAGTGTTTTCTCGGTGAATCCAGCGAGCGTTCCAATCCAGCAAGCGTCATCCTCAACCAATTCCTTTTCGATAGTAAGAAGTGAAAAATTTTTGCTGGCGGATTTAATGGCTTCTTCGAGTGACGAGATGGAAATGCCAGGATGAATTGGCTTCAGTCCGTTCATTTTCGCCGCTTTGTTTTGCCAGCAGCCTTTCTTGTCGAAAACCCTTTGGTGCTTGACGTCCTGCTCCCGAATCACGACGTAGCCATTCAGGCTGAATGTGTTCCACTCAAGCAGATGCAGTAGAATCAAGGAATCGTTGAAATCCAGAACAAACCCAGCGATTCGCTCATTGATTCGCGGGCGGCGATCAAACTCAATCAAGTATTTCCTTTCCTGACAGCGTCGAAGCAAAGCTTTGAACTTCGGGTGCATATCCGTGATTATGCCGCTTTCGCCACAGGCTTGTTTTGCAGCGCGGCAAAGATGCTCTCAAAAATCCATTTGCCGTCGGCGCTGCCCAACATGGATTCACTGGCGCGTTCGGGGTGCGGCATCAGGCCGGCCAATTTCTGTGCGGTCAGGCAATGCATAAATTTCGCGGCAGTGTAACAATTCCGAACCCGCGGTTCAAGAAAAGCCTCAGCAGCCCAGCGCCGTAGGCGCGACATCTTTGTAGAAACCAGACCCAACCAAATTTCAAGCTCCGTCAGGAGCGGCATATTCCGCGAATCATTCCTCGCCGGTTTTGAAAATGTATCGCGGGTCGTATTCCACGCCGAACTTTTCCAGCAACGCGACATATTCGTCGCGGAACGATTTCCTGGCGTGATGTTTTTGCTGGTCCTCGATGTAACGAATGACCGTGCCAAGTTGCGAACGCGAATGCGAAAACGCGCCAAAGCCTTCCTGCCACGAAAATCTTCCAACAACCCACCGTTTCTCGTTGATGAATTTTGAGGAACCGGCTTTCACGTCACGCACCAAATCTGAAAGGGATGAATCCGGTCTCAGGCCGACGAGCAGATGCAAGTGATCCGGCATATTATTGATGGCAATCAACTTTTGCTTCTGTGCGGAGACTATTCCGGTGATGCATTTCTGTAATTCGTCGTTGTGTTCCGGGTTGATGAGGCTTTGCCTGCCTTCGACGGCGAACACGACGTGGATATAAATTTGCGTGCAGGTGTTGGCCATGAACCGAAGATGCCGCTCCTGACGGAGCTTGGAAATCTTTTTTCGTTTGGTCCGACAAAGATGCCACGCCTACGGCGTTTCAGAGGGCAAAAACAGTCGATTCAATTCCAAAAGAAAATTCGCTGGCGTCCAAAACATCAATGGTTTGGAGCGCAACAATTCCGAACCAGCGGTTCAAGCAAAGCAGGTGAATTCGGAAACAAACGGGCCGCGCATCGCGTGGCCGGTGCGGATGCTACGGCGGAGTTGTCGCGCGATAGAACCTGGCCGGCGCGTTGCTGGCGGACAGTCCGGCGATTGTCAGCGCGTTCGAACTGCTCGCCGCGGATGTCAAAAACGACCAGTCTTTCAAGTTCGTCGAAGACAACAGCACGTAATGCGTCCCGGGTTGGACCAACGCGCCGATTTTCGCCGTTCCATTTGTGTCAACCTTGAATGAAGTGAATGTCAGCGACGGCTGGCCCAAGGCGCCGCGGGTGTTGGGCGACATCGTCACCGTGCCGTCCTCACGTCCGCACAGGAGCAGGTTGCCATTCGGTGAATACGCAAGGGTGGACGCCCGAATAACCTCATTGGTGATTGTGTCAAACAGCCCCCATGAGGTGCCGTTCGTCCAAACTTGAACGGTGTTCTGATAGGTTGCGGCGAGCGTGCTGCCGTCCGGCGAAAATGCCACGGAAAACACCGGATTGGTGCCCGCCCCGAGTGTTACGTCGGTGCCATTCGGAAGCCCGATTTTCAGGACGTTCACGGCGGTTCTGCCATAGCCCACTAAAGTGCCATCCGGCGAGAACGTCACGCATTCCACATTGTTATTGGTGGCCGTGCTAAGGTAGGTCCGCACCACGATCCCGGTTTTCCAAATCCCGGGGGTGCTGTTCGTCCAAATCTGAACCATATTCCCGGGGCGCCGGCCGCCGGAGGCCAGCAAATTGCCTTGGGGCGAAAAAGCCAGCGCCGTTACCCCGTTCGTATGACACGACAACGTTCCCGGCAGGGTTCCCTGTAGAGTTCCGTTGGTGGACCAAAACGTGATGTTCTGCTCGACCGAATCGCCGCCCGAGGCCAGCGTCAAGCCGTCCGGCGACCACGCCAGCGCCATCACGCCGTTCGTCGTCGCGGGAATCGTGTTGAGCAACGCGCCGTTGCTGATCTGCCAGATTTTGATGGTGGGATCCAACGGACCCCCGCCCGAGGCCAGCCTCCCGCTGTCGGGCGAAAACGCCAGACTGCTGACATAATTCGTGTTCGCGACCAGCGTCTGCACGAGCGAGCCGTCGCTCGTCTTGCGCACCTGGATGGTTTCATCGCCGCCAGCGCTCGCGCACAACGTGCCATCAGGAGATATTGCCACCGCCCCGATGAAATAATTCTGGCCGCCCAGTGTGCCAACCGCAGACCCGTCGGCAGCCGACCAGAGGCGGACCGTGCCGTCATCGCTGCTCGAAATTACACGCGATCCGTCGGTTGAGAAAATCGTCGCCGTCACCGGAAGCGTATGCGCTGCGATGGTCACCAGGCAGTTGCCGTTCGAATCCCACACCTTGACCGACCCATCCACGCAGCCCGAGACGATTTTCGATCCGTCGGGACTGAAAGCAACCGAGGTAACACCGTTGGTATGTCCGGTGAACGTTTGCTGGAGGGTCCAACTGCTGGTTGACCAGACCTTGATGGTTTGATCCAAGCTTGCCGTGGCCAACCGCGAGCCGTCCGGCGAAAAAGCCACCGCCGTGACATTAGTCATTTGCGCGTTGGCGTTGGCTGTTGACGTCCACAGTTGGGTCCAGGACGAGTTGGTGCTATAGACGCAAATCGTGCTGTCTTCGCATCCGGACGCCATCATGCCGCCCGAGGAAAAGGCAACGCTCGTCACCGCCGCCGGTGCCACCGAGGTGTTGTAGGCCGGGCGGGTTGCAACAAAGGATCCATCCGAGACCGAGGTGACGAAATTGCTGCCTGCGGCACATCCGGAGGCGAGCTTGGCGCTGTCGGTCGAGAAAGCCACGGCGGTGACCTTGCCAAAGAGGTTGGTGGTGGTGCGCACCAGGCTGACGCTAGTGCCGGTCCACGCGCTCCGTGAGCCACCCGGTGCCTGCCAGAGGTAAGTCAGGCCCGCACCTGCTTGACTGGAAACGTAACCACCGTAGTAAGTGCCGGCGGCGATACTCCTGCCATCCGGCGACCAGGCAATGGCGGTGGTGGGATAGGGCTGTGTGTTCAGCGTTCTTAACAAAGTTCCGTTCGTGGACCACAATTTGAGAGTGCCGTCCTCGCTCGAGGACGCAATCATGGTGCCGTCGGGTGAGCAGGCCACGCCGGAGAT
>DATNHI010000124.1:0-8218 GCA_035605035.1 Verrucomicrobiia bacterium | reverse complement strand
CCGACCTGCCGCAACGCACCACTGAAACCTTCGCGGTGCGCCCACGACATCAAATCATTCAACAGATTGAAAACGACTTTGATGCCGTCGCTGGAAACCGGTTTCTCGATGAACAGTTCGGCCCCGTTGGAAAGGCACGCCGCGCGATTGCTTTCCGTGGCGTGACCGGTCAGCACGGCGATTTTGACGCCGGGATACCGCCGGCTGATGATGCCGAGCAACTGGAGGCCGTCCACCATCGGTATCCGGATGTCCAGCACAACGAGGTCCATCGGCGTTTCCTGCAGGATGGCCAGCGCCCGGTCGGCCGTCGTGGCGGAATAAATTTTCCAGGTCTGGTTGGAAAGAACGGAACACAATTCGCCGAACGTTTCCAGCAGGGCCATGCTGTCATCTACAAACAGCACGTGATATTTTTCGGCCGATTCGCCGGCGGCCACCGGTGGCCCGGCCGGTTTGGCATCCGCCACCGGCGCCGGTTTGGACACCGATGCCGGTTTGAGCGGCACACCCGTAATGAGCATTTTGGTGACCGACGTTGTGCCCGGTGCAAATTCAAAACGCAATTCCACTTCGCCCACGCGAAACGTCTCGCCGCTTTTCAGGAAAGCCTCAGTGATGGTTTTTGTCCCGACAAACGTTCCGTTGGTGGATAGCAGGTCGCGAATGACCAGTTCCTCGCCTTGCAACCGCACTTCACAGTGCCGGCCGGAAATCGAAGATTCTCCAATCTGGAATGTGTTGCTTTCCAGGCGCCCGATCGTCGTCCAGTTCCCGTCCAATTCATGCGACAGTCCGCTCAACCCCTTGTTGATGACGACAAGTTTGGCCATGTTTTGCTGGATTGGTTTGCAGTCTGAATCAAGCACCATGCGCAGGCAAATAAAAAGTCGGCCACACGCGACACGCTGCGACATCGGACAACGTGCCGACGTCGCGAGCCGTGCCCATGCAACCCGCGGTTCAAAGCAAATGCCCCATTTTCTGCCGTTTCGTTTTCAAATAGCGTTGGTTGTGCGGATTGGGCTTCACGCGAATGGGCACCTGCTCGACGATTTTCAATCCGTAACCCTCCAGCCCGACGACTTTTTTCGGATTGTTCGTCAGCAGCCGGATGGTTTTCAGTCCGAGGTCCACCAGGATTTGGGCGCCCAGTCCATATTCGCGCAAATCCATTTCGTAACCCAACTTCTGGTTCGCCTCGACGGTGTCGTAGCCCTGTTCCTGCAATTTGTAGGCCTTGATTTTCGCCGGCAGCCCGATTCCCCTGCCCTCCTGGCGCATATAAACAATCACGCCGCGACCGGCTGCCGCAATCTGCCGCATGGCCTGATGCAGTTGCGACCCGCAATCGCATCGGCGCGAGCCGAACACGTCGCCGGTCAGACATTCGCTGTGAACGCGCACAAGGACTTTGTCGCGTCCTGCCACTTCGCCGTAAACGAGCGCCAGGTGATGCTGCCCGTCCGGGCGCGAGTGATATAAAATCAGATCAAAATCGCCGTAATCCGTCGGCAGCTTCACGGTCTCGATGCGTTCAACCAGTTTTTCGCGCGTGCGCCGGTATTCGATCAAATCGGCGATGGTGCAGATTTTCAGGCGATGTTTCCGGCCGAATTTCCGCAATTCGGGCAGGCGCGCCATCGAGCCATCGTCGTTCATGATTTCGCAGAGCACGCCGATGGGGCGCAGCCCGGCAAGTTGCGCGAGGTCCACGGCCGCTTCGGTATGGCCGGCGCGTTGCAGCACGCCGCCGGGCCGCGCGCGCAACGGAAAAACGTGGCCGGGTTGCACCAAATCCTCCGGCACAGCGGTCGGCGACGCCATGATTTGGATGGTTTTGGCGCGGTCACCGGCGCTGATGCCGGTGGTGATGCCGCGCGCGGCGTCCACGCTCACTTGAAAATCGGTGCGAAAACTCTCGCGGTTCTGGTGCACCATGCGGTCAATGCCGAGCTGTTGCAGCCGCCCGGCGGTCGCCGGCACGCAGATCAGCCCGCGCCCGAACCGGGCCATGAAATTGACGGCGGCAGGCGTGACGTGCTGTCCGGCCATGATGAGGTCGCCTTCGTTCTCGCGGTCTTCGTCATCCACGACGATGACCATTTTACCCCGGTGAATGTCTGCAATGACGGATTCAATGCTGTCAAAAATCTTCTTCATTCGGCGAAAACCAGCGTAACCGTTCAACGCCCAAACGCCAGCCGATTCAGTCCATTTTTTTGTTGGCGACGGTACCGCCGCCGGTTAATATCGCCTTGCGTTTCAGCGCACATTTGCCGAAGGCGGGACAATTTGGCTTGATATGCCAGCAACCAATTCGACGAAAAAAAACGGCAGCGCGAAAGGTTCCAGTCAGTGGGGCTCCTCGCCGATTCCGGAACAGAGCATGCGGCGGCTCGACCGGCTGGCCAGCCTGGGATTGCTTTCGGCGGGCATGGCGCACGAAATCAAAAACAGCCTGGTCGCCATCAACACCTTCGTCGGCCGCCTGCTGGAAAACGGCGAGGATCAGGAGTTTTCCGAAACCGTCCGGCGCGAGTTGCGGCGCATTGATACGCTGGTGAGCCAGATGCTGCGGTTTGCCGCGCCGGGTAAAAATGAATTTAGCGCCGTGCACGTCCATGACTTGCTCGACCATTCGCTCCGGCTCGTTGAACACCAGATCAAAGGCAAATTCATTTCGCTCAACCGCCATTACGCCGCCGCGCCGGACACCGTGAGCGGAGACGAATATCAGTTGCAGCAGGCGTTCATGAATTTATTGTTCAACGCCATCGAGGCCATGGGGATGAACGGCGCGCTGACGGTCAGCACGGAAATTGCCGGGGAAAAGCCGGGCGGGCGGCGCGTGCGCATCCACATTCAAGACACGGGCATGGGCATTCCGCGGGAAAATCTGCCCCATCTGTTCGAGCCGTTTTTCACCACCAAAAAAAACGGCACGGGCTTGGGGCTGGCCATCTGCCAGCGCATTATTCGCGAACACGACGGTGACATCACCGCGCAAAGCGAGGCCAGAAAAGGCGCGACCTTCAGCCTCTCGCTGCCGGCCATGTAACCGCAGGCTTCAGCTTGCGCATCGCAACTTGAAATTCGCCGCCACCGGAGTTCGTAAATTTATTCCCCAACGAGATGATACGGGCTGACGGTGTCGCCGCCGAGAGGCAGTCTGGGTTTGGCTTTGAGCGAGAAGCTGAAGGCGACGGTGAAATCCTCCGGACCGGTGCCGTTGTCAATCACCCGGAAAGTCAGGGCGCCCGTCCAACTGCGGAAATCGCGGTAGAGGGAATAAAACTGTTGCTGCAATCGTCCGGCCTCGGCATCGAAATCATGTTCCATGCGCAAACCCCAGTTGTCATTCAACCGGTAATAATACGTGCTGGTGATGAAATTGTCGCCGCCGGTCCCGTTGCCGAGAAAGCCGCTGCGCAAATACCAGTGGCCCAGCCCCCAACTCCACCGGTCATTCGGCGTGAAGGTGAGTTGATGGAACGCCAGGTTCAGGTGGCCGTCGTTGATGTCGTAACGCAACTGGGATTCCAGCGTGAGCCACGTGCGCGGGCGGAAGGTGAGCGCGGAATAAAGGTCGTCGAACGTTTTTTGCGGCCCCGGCGCGCCCAGATTCAGCGCGTTGGTGCTGGCATCAGGCTTGAGCCGCCAGTCCAGCATCAAGTTCCAATCCAGTAAATTGTCGAGTTGCCCGCCTGCCGCGCCGGAGCTTCCGAGCGAAGGCAGGTCGCGTTTGGTCTGGAGCGTGTTGCGCAGGCCGAAACGGATGACGTTCTGGCTGTCAATCGAATCAATGTTGTTGTAATCGGGAAATTGAATCGGAAGAATTTCCAGGCTGGGCAATTCGGAATCGAACTGGGGCAACCGCGCCGGCGGCGTGCTCGGGTCGGGCACGAAAACGTAATTCACCGACGGCTCGATGACGTGGCGCAACCCGTCAATCTCCAGCAGTGAATTCGTCGCGCCCGTCCACAAGCGCGAGGCTTTGAAGGACGTTTCCACGCCGGTGTTGAAAACTTTGCGGAAGGTTTCGTTGTTCGTGCCGCCCGGCCCGCCTTCCGTGCCGTAGTACGTGAGCCGCCCGCCCGCGCGCGGCGTGACGTTCAGCCAGTTGAAAAATTTCCACGGCAGGAGCACTTGTTGATAAGTATCGGCGCGCGCGGCGGAATAATCGGGCAATGTGCCGTTGAGGTTGGTGAACAGCGCTTCATTCGCGGCGGCAAATATCTGCCGATAGTAACCCGCCGAACTTTCGCTCTCGTAATAAAACGGCGTGTCAAACACCTGCTGGCGGAATCCGGTCAGTTTCACGTCCGGCAGCCGCTCAACCTGATCGAAGAAATTGTTGAGGCGCGGCGTGGACTCGGCGTCCAGGCTCCAGTTCTCCCAATATTTATTGGCTTCCACAAACGTGTTCGGCTGCGGGTTTCCGGTATAATCGCCTTCAAAAAAATCGTGCAACAGCAGCGGATCGGTCTGGTAATTCACCAGCGCCTTCAGGTTGAAATTGGTGTATGGCGTCGCTTGCCAGGCAAAATAAATGCGCTGCCGGTTCTCGGGGATGGGCGCCAGATTGTTAAAGACGTTTGTGCTGATGCTGCTGCCGGAATCGTCGTCGTGAGTGTAATAATATTTAAGGGCGAAGTCGCCCCAGCGGCCCAGCTTCAAGTTCACATCCGGCCCGGCCCCCACGCCGCGCCGTTCACGATAGTCCAGATGAATCTGGCCATCCAGATCGTCGCCCCAATACCAAGTGTAAGTGTTCAGCAGGTACGGCCCGTAGGCGCTGCGGTAACCGGGGACAAAATTGAAGTTGTTCGCGCGCTCGCCCAGGTTGCGTTTGTAATACGGAAAGTAAAATGCCGGCACCCCGTCCACATACAAAACCGCGTTCCACATCTCGACGTATTTGCCGGGGACAATTCTAATCCGGCTCGCGCGCACGCGCGTGGCCGGGTCGCTCACGTCGTCGGTCGTGACAAAAACGTGACGGGCGCTGTAGGTTTGATTGGTGGTGTTGCCTTCCAATGCCTGGCCGGCGGCGAACACGGGCGGTTTGCCGGTGCGGAATTCCTCGCTCCGCATCTGGTGCGTCCTGAAATTGTAGTTGATGTGTTCGCCGACCCAGATCTGGTCGCCCATTTCAATCCGGACATGTCCGTCGGCTGTCGTCTCACGGCTGCTGCGGTCATACGTACCGTTGTCCGCTATCAGCATCGTGTCGCCGTATCGCACGTAAAAGCCGTTGGTCGCAGTGATCAGAGTGCCTTGCATCTCGACTTGGCCAGGCGGTGCGTTGGAATCGATTTGATTGAGCGTCCCGAATTCTTCAACGGTCACCTGTTCCTCTGCGCAGGCTGCGAAGGAGAAAACCGCAATAAAAAAAACGAGCGGGGCGATGGCGGGCCTTCGCCGCGCCGGAGTGTTGACCGCCACTGATTCATGCGAATCGCGGCTGTCTTTGGTTTGCGTGCGTGCAACACCAGCTACGGCCACGCAGGCGGGTAATCTTCTCATTCGGCGCGGCCAATAAAACAGAACGACCCGCGCCTGCCAAGCGGGATTTGAAGTCGCGGAGCGACGAGCGAAGTTAGCCCACGGTGAAACCGTGGGTTAGCCCGTCCAAAGAAATCCAAGCCCCGGCAGGGGCGGCAGAATAAAACCTGTCACGCCGCCGACTGGGCAGGCCGGTTTTGAATCCCATGCGAACCCATGAAACATTCGAGCAGGTCAGCCATGCTATTCCTCGGAAGATTCAGTTTTGCCCAACGCCAGACGCGCGCCATGGCGGACGTGCAGAACGTGAACCTCATTCCCGCTCACGGTGAAAAGAATTCGGTATTTGTGCCGGCGGCGACCATGAAAAATCTCACGGATATCCACATTGAAAAATTCGCTCTCGGGCGCGAGCGCACAGCGTTCAGGGAACGTGTCCAACAACAAAATCACCTCCAGTAGCCGGTTATACCAGCGGTTGGCAGATTCTGTATCTTGCTCGGCCAGCCATTCGTAAGCTTCACCGATGTCACGCTCCGCTGACGGCAGAATGATGACTTGATAACGCTTCACCGGGGCGAGCGCGGAATTTTATATTTGGCGCGGATACGATCTAAAACCTTGCGCGCCGGTTCGCCTTTGCCTGCCTTCATTTCATCCAGACCGCGCTGGATGCCGCGAATCGCGTCGAGCATGTCCTCAAAGGCGGCGGCGTCCTGCACAATCAACTCCGCCCGGCCGTTGACCGTCAGCACGGCCGGACGGCCGCTGCTCTTGAGCCGGCGCAGATGCGCCTTGGTGTTGCGCTGAAAATCCGTCAGCGACCGGATGTCCTGCAATGCAATCATGACATTGAATTAAATGTTTTATCCATGCTACGTTGAAGCTTCATCAAAAGCAAGCCGCGAAAGTCATGAAAATGTTCGAGCCGGTCAGCCGCACGAGGGGCAGTCAGCGGGATTAAGGATTCGCTTTATACTTTAGATGCTCATCCTTGCAAGACCAGATACCGTCCAGTTCTGGAATTCGCTTTATGAACTGAATGCAAGCAGGACAATAAACATGTTCGCGCAATGCAATGATAGCATCACTTAATTCTTTAGACTCATTGCCAGTCAACAGGCCTGCCCATTGGTTGTAGTGTGCACCAGCAAGATTCCGCAGTCGCCGCAATTCATCGATTTTTTCGAGATATGATTGAGCTACCGCATAAAAAGCCGCGTTCTTCTTGGATTTTGACAGAAAGTTCACCCACAACGGGTCGAGCGTGTAGTCACCACGCAAGCGAAACGGGACTGGCACCGACAAGCCATCGCACAAGTTTTGCAGCATCTCTTCAAGAAGACGGCCCGCCTTGATTACTCTGTCGGCTGGTTTTGCGGCGAGGCCCTCCGGTGATTTGAGCCACTCGTAATCAGAAAGATGGTCACCCCAGACGGGGCCAGTTGTTAAACTCCAACTTGCGATGCGCAGATGCCGGAAGTTGCGAACTTGCCCGACTGCTTTCAGATTCTCAAACCAAAGCGGGTCGTGGGTTGTGATAATGATTTGATGATCTTTGAATTCCTTCAAAATTAGTTTTGCGGTCGCGAGGCGATGTTCGCCATCAACGCTATGCAACACATCATCAAGTATCAGAATGGCCAGTTCGGGCTTTTGACTGTTGTGTAGGCGGCGGATAGCTAGAAATATGCAAAGTCCCGCGGAATCAACAAGCCCCTCACTGTAACAACCACGCAGATCACCCTGCTCGCCATGGAATCCGCCGGTCAATGCGATGCTTCCTGTTCCGCGGTCAGGAACTTTCATTGATAGGCCACCAATGCTTTCCCCGGGGTGAATTGCCGTGCTGCTGACAGCAGCGCCTGCACTGGCTTTTCGAGTGCTGCGAAAGAAGTATCAAGTGCAATGGAAAAATCTTTATTCCCGTCAGTGATAACCAACTGAATTTCAGGCGGAGATTTGCTAGAAATGTGTTTCCCCTGTTTGTCCCACGATAACCCCTGGTCTCCAGTATCCAATGAACTGCATTTGCCAGTCAGGACTTTTTCAATCGCGTCAACGTAGGAACTTTTTCCGGTGCCGTTGTCACCAACTAAAAACAAACCGCCACTCTTAAAATTGAGTTCGGGACCATCAACAATACTGCGGCACGCTTTAGCTTTGAGTTGTTTTAGGGCCAGCATCTCCCCCTCCTTCCAGTAATGCCTTGAGCGCATCGATGTCCTGCGGGACATCTTTCTCTGAAAGTTTTAATGCCGCGTCCTTCCACGCTGGCAATAGAGTCTTGTCGATTTCCAAAAGCCGGTGGAATGCTTTTGTTGCCGACAAATTTAAGTCTTCGTCTGTGTTATTTGAAGGTTCTGCGTGTTTTGGTAATTCGCTCATAACCTCACCGGAATCCCCTTCCCCGCCAGAAATTTCTTTACGTCGCCGACGGTGTAGGTGCCGAAATGAAAAATGCTCGCGGCGAGGACGGCATCCGCCCTGCCCTCGAGCAGCACCTCAGCCATGTGTTCCAGACTGCCCGCGCCGCCGCTGGCCACCACCGGCACACCCACCGATTCGCTGATGCGCCGCGTGATGACCAGATCAAAACCCGCCTTCGTGCCATCGGCGTCAATCGAGTTCAACACGATTTCGCCTGAGCCAAGTGCGACGGCGCGTTTGGCCCATTCGACGGCGTCCAGACCAGTCGGCTTGCGCGCGC
>DATNHI010000123.1:0-14593 GCA_035605035.1 Verrucomicrobiia bacterium | reverse complement strand
CGGAGATTGTTCCGGCACCCGGCGGCGTGTGCGGTGGCTTTGGCACGGTGGAGCGCGGACAACAACAGGGCGGCAAGGATTGCAATGATGCCGATGGCCACCAGCAATTCAATCAGAGTAAATGCCCGTGCCGCTTTCATGAAACCCGCCGATTCTGAAACCCGGACGAGTTAATACCCGATCAGGCCCATTGGCAAAGTTTTCTTAATTTTAGATATGGTTGTTTTAGAACAACTTGCGCTCGGCCGGCCCGGCGGCGCGGCCCGTTGGCCGTACGCCGTGCGACTTTTGCTCGCCCGAACGCCGTGCGTTCTGATATTTTTCCACATGGTTCGGCTGGTTTTATTCGACGTTGACGGCACGCTCGTTCACACGGGGCACGCCGGAACCCAGGCTTTTGCCAAAACCTTTGCCACCGGGTTTAACGCGCCCAACGGCGTCGAAAAAATCCATTTTCCCGGCCGCACCGACAGAAATCTGGTCCGCGAATTCCTTGGTATTCACGGTATCCCGGCCACGCCGGAAAATTTCGAGCGCTTTTTCGAACGTTATATTTTCTGGCTCGACCAGATGGTGGCGCACAGCGACGGCGGACCCTGCCGGGGCGTGCTCGAATTTCTGGACGGCCTGCGGGCGTTGTCCCGGCCGCCCGTGCTCGGCCTGCTCACCGGCAACATCCGCCTGGGCGCGGAAATCAAATTGCGCCGCTACCAGCTCTGGGAGATTTTTGAGACCGGCGCGTTTGCCGACGACAGCGAGGACCGCAACCAGATTGCCGTCGCCGCACTCAAACGCGGGCGCCGCGTGCTCGGCCCGGATTTGCAGCCGGATGAAATCCTCGTCGTCGGCGACACCCCGTTCGACATCCGTTGCGGGAAATTCATCGGGGCAAAAGTCCTGGCCGTGGCCACCGGCGGCGCGACGTTGGAAGAACTAAAACGGCATCAACCGGATTGGGCGGCGGAGGATTTGACGCGCGTGAGCGCGGAGGAAATCTGTCTGTAGTCGCGACCTTCAGGTCGCGCCGGTCATAAGGGCAAACTGAAGTTTGCGGCTACAGTTCAATGGCAGTGACAGCCGCCGCCGCAACAATGTCCGCCGCCGTTGCCCGAGGGCGCGTCATGGCCGCTGGCGTTAGCAGAGGCAAATACGGAAAGTTTCTTTGATATTTTTGTGGAACCGCAATGCGGGCATTTCGTCCCCTTCCAATCGCTGGAGCGGACGAGGATTTCGCTGTCGCGCGCGCACTTTTCGCAGTGGAACTCGTAAATCGGCATGACCCCAGAATAGTCCGAACGGTGAAAATCTCAAGGCGCGAGTTTTTCACGATGCGGCAAATGGTCGCGGTTCCAGCGGGCCAACACTGCATCGTTGGTGCCGGCCAGCACCGATTTCGCCGTCAACGATTCGACGTGATCATCACAAAAAGCGACGTTGGCTTCCGCCTGATGCCGTGAACAGGCCTTTTCCGAGTTGCCCATTTTGACATCGCGCCAGAAGAGGACACCGCCGTTGAATACATCGCCGATGGCCATCATGTCGCTCGGCACGGCGACTTCCGATTCATCGACCGGCGGGCCGAGCGTTTGCGCGTGCAATCCGGTCCGGTGCCCGCCCAGTCCGAGCGACACCGGGTTGCCGATCAAGTCCAGGCCATAGGCGTTGTAACCGTAGGACATGTAGGCCGCATTGGTGGGAAAATTGGCCGGGCGTTGCGCCGCTGGACAACGCCACACACCTTTTTCCAAAAAAGTTTTGCCGGATTGGGAGGCAATTTTTTCATGCTCCAAAGCGTCCATCCAGGTCCGGTAATGCTCCGGATAGCCGCCTTTAGCAAGGTCCACGTTTACAAACAACGGATAAACGCGATAATCCGCGAGGAATTCCTGCAGGGCATGTCCCAGTTGTCGCACGTTGCTGGCGCACTGGGCGCGTTGCGCCGGTCCCTTGCTCCGGCCGACGGCCACCAGCAAAAGCGCGGCCAGAATCCCGATAATGGCGGTAAGGGTCAGAAGTTCGATCATAGTGAACGCAGACTTCTCGCTGCGGTGCGACAAAAACATAAGGGAAAGATAGCCGATTTCGCCTTTTCTTTCAACTGCCGATAATTAACCATGCGCGCATGTCTCGCTTGCAACGGGCGATTGAAGATTCCGTCACCACGCTGCGCTCGCTGGCGGCCCTGGAAAAACCGCTGGACCGCGCCGCGCAGATGGTCCTGCGTTGTCTGACCTCCGGCCACAAGCTGCTCGTCTGCGGCAACGGCGGCAGCGCCTCGGACGCCACGCACCTGGCTTCGGAATTTCTCTGCCGCTTTGCGGAAGATCGCCGGCCCTATCCGGCCCTGTCGCTGACGGCCGGCGGCGAGTTTATGACGGCGGTTTGCAATGACTACCACGCTGACGAAATTTTCGCGCGCCAGGTTTGGGGGCTGGCGGAAAAAGGCGACGTGCTGATCGCGCTCACGACCAGCGGCAAGTCCAGAAACGTGTTGCGCGCGCTGGAAGAGGCCAAACGCAAGGGCATTGAAAGCATTTGTTTCCTGGGCCGTGACGGCGGATTTACCAAAGGCGTGGCGACGCTCGACTTGCTCGTGCCGGGGACCGCGACGGCGCGGATTCAGGAGGGGCAAAAACTCCTCATGCACGTACTCTGCGAGATGGCCGAGGAAAAATTGCCGAAGGCTTGAAAATTAATCCTCACCGCCCGAACCATAGGTACCTCCTGAACCGCCGTTGCAGGCTGCCTGGTAAATGACGAAGGCCAGCAGGGACGTCCAAAAAACCGTTCCGACCGCTGCACAGACGACGCCCCAGATCCGATAGGGTTCGGCGGCATTCCATAGCTGTTTTTCCTGGAGGCGAATCCGGCCCGATATCCACAGTGCGACCAGCGCGAACGGCAGACCAATCAATGGCAGCAAACCGAGCAGCCCGCACACAAAGCAGGTGAGTGAGTTTTTGAGCATCCGGATTTTGGCGCTGGCAAGGTCGTCGCTCATTTTGATTCCGTTTTTGCCGGCAAAGTCACGCGGTCAATAGCATTGGTTTGTGAGGCATTCAACCGCTTGATCTGCTGCTGCTCCAGCAGGTTGATTTCGCGGCGCAAGTGGAAAAGGGCGTCGCTGTTGGCGGCCACAAAAATCATCATGATCGCCAGCAGCGCGATGAAAATAAAAACCGCCGAGCCGCCTTCATTGCGCCTGGCCGCGCCAGGGCTTTGTCTGCGCGTCACGTAAAATTTTGCGCATCGGATTTTCATGGCGTGATTTTGGCCGCCGCCTCAAACGTGAACAGCAGCGGCAAATGTGCTTCCTTCCGGCGTGACTTCAATTCCAGTTCCCACCGCCACGCCTTGACCGGCCCGCGCGGGTCGCCCACCATTTGCGACGCCTGGACGGTGGTCAGTAACGATTCGTAGAAATGCGATGATGCCAGTTGACGGTGGACTTCACCGGCGCTGAAACTGTAGAGGATCACGCTCTTTCCGCGGGGAATCCGCAAAAACTCTCCCTGCGACGTCGTCTCGACGGTGATTTTGCCCGTGGCGTTGCGGACATCCGCGCGCCAGCGTTCGCCGGCGCGCAACGCAGCGGCAATGTCGTCGGCGGCATACATCAACGCTTTCGAGTTGTCCCAGCAAAGGTAAAAACTCGCCAGGGCCAGGCCGAGAATGACGGCGAAGAGGCCGATGTAAACGAGGCATTCCAGCAACAGGACGCCGGTTTGAGTGCGGGCGCGGGTGATGGACGGAGGCAGTTTCATTTGACAGTGATTTCGCGGACGACCGTGCCGATGCCGCGTCGTTTGTCGGACTTCCATTCCAGGCGCAGGTGTTTATCAGTCTTGGTCAGTTGAAACTGGCCCGGGGGCAGATGGGCGGCCGCGTTGGCATGAACGGCATAAACCTGCTGGCCATCGGGGAAATCCTGCCACGCGCCGGCGGCCAGAATTTCCATCTCGCCGTCCACGGTTTCCACGGCCACGCTGCGATAATATTCGGCGCGGAGCAATTGCTTTTCATGGGCGAATGAAAATGCCAGCGGCATGATGGCGATCGTGAGAATCGCCATGCCGACGATCAGATCCGTCATCAGGAAATACCCGCGCTCGCGGCGACGCCGGTCGCGGAATGATTGCACCATTTTCGTTTTCACATCGTTGCCAGCATTGCTTTCAACATGGCCACCAGCAGGCCAAACATGGCCGTCGTAATCAGCCCAACGATTAAACCGTTCAGCATCACCAGGCCACTGGTGACGGCGTGCGCAGTGGCTTCCTCCTGCTGGAAGGCCTTAGCGTCCAGCGCTTCGTGCCAGCCGCCTAGCGCCTTCAAAAATCCGCCCCGCCCGTGCGTCGAGTTCGTCAGCCGCCAGTGAAATTCGCCGCTGTCGTCGAACGCACGGACAGCGTCATCAAGTTTCGTGCCTTGTTGCAGTGCGGCCATCACCCGCCGGGTGCGGAGACGGCAGAATTCATTCGTAGTGCAGTCCCCGGCCAGCCGCACGGCCTCGGCCTCGGGCACACCGCCATCCAACAGCACGGTGAGCATCGCGGAGAATGCCCGCTGCAACCGTTTTTGTTTCCACGGGATGCGCCATGCAATCCAATCCACGAACGGAAAACTGCCGAATTGGAACCAGCGGGCAAGCCGTGGCCCGCCGACGTAAAGCAGGGTGGCCGCAGTCAGCAGCAGGAACAGGGCGATTTCAAAACCAATCAACCAGCCGACGTTCGCAAAGACAAATTGTGTCAGCGGCCAGAGCTTGGCATCCATGCCCTCGGCGACATCTTTGAACCGTGGAACGACAAAAATCATCGTGGCCATGGTTACCCCGACGGCGACGGGCGAGAAGAACAACGTGACGACAACCATATAATGCACCGCGCTGCGGACGGCGGCCGGGCGGTCCCGCAGAATTTCGCGGCAGGCCGGCAGGACGCGCCGGAGGTCGCCGAGTTTTTCGCCGGCACGGAGCATGGCTGAAATTTGCGGCGGCAGAAAGCGCGGCACCTTTTCCAGCGCCAAGCCGAAACGCGAGCCCTTCTCGATATTGGCCGCGAGCAAATAAAAACGCGCGCCCAACATCTGCTCGCCGCTGTGCGCGAGTGAAACGACCATGTTCTCGGCAGACTGACCGCGATCCAGCGCGCCTTGTAGTAAATCGAGAAAAAGGCGGGCGCGCTCAGCCCGACGCATCGGCACGGTAAGCAAGAAATGAATCAGGAAGACCATGCCCATTATGCCGCCGGCCCAGAAAAGAAATGAGACGACAGCAAGAATCAATCTGACCGATGTGTCCACGGTCGAACCCGCGGCGCCAGAATTGAAAATCTGGCCAAGCATGGGCATGAACATGATTTCCGCATTCGTCGTCATTGCCTCAATCTCCGTTGCCGATCGCCTTGATAAACGCAATCAACGCCGTAAACACAGGTTGAATCTGGGCGATGATCATCGCGGCCAGCGCCAGAACGGAACAAGGCAGCGCCGAATAAAGCAGCAGTTCCGAACGATACACGGCGCGGGCATGAAACAGCTCCGCCGCCCGCTGGAATCCGGCGGTCAAATCCTCGCCGGATTGCGCAATCGTCCAAATGAAGAGGGCCGGGAAAATTTTACTCGCGGCAACCATCCCGGAAAATTTCCCGCGTCCTGATGCGAGCCGCTGGCGCCATTGTGCGATTTCCCGTTCCGCGCCTGTCCCGGATTCGAGTTGTTCCACCAACGCCAACGCATCGTCGAGCGGCACGCCGTTTTTCAACATCAACCACATGGCGGATGCGACCTCAGCGAGGCTCGCTTCCCTGAAGGCCGGCAACCGCCAGCGCAATAGTCGGCGGGCGGGTGAAGTGACAAGGGCGATGACCAAGGCAACCAGGGCCAGGCCGATGAGTACCGGTGACATCCACAAACCGGCTGAGATCACCGGAAGCGAAGCATTGCCCACGAGCGAAATCAAATTGTCCCAAATGAAGGTACTCAGGATGAACGACAAAAAGCACGACAGTAAAAAGGCCGCCGACAAAACGATGAGGGGATAAACCATCAATCCTTTCAACCGCGTCCCCAGCATGTGCCGGCGCTGGAAATAATCCGCGAGCATCGTCAGCGCGCCGGGCAGGTCGCCGCTTTTGACGCCGACTAGCATCATCCGCTTGTACAGCTCGGGCAATTGGCGCGATTTCAGCGCCTCGGCGAGCGGCGTACCTTGGGCGAGGTCGGCTTCGAGCGATTGCAGTTCGGCGCGCAACTGGCCGCGGCGCATCTCTTGACAAAGCCGTCGCAACGCGCCCTCCAGCGGGATGCCGTCGCGCAGCATCGCCGCCAGTTGTTGGTTGAAAAAGGCAAATTCGTCGTTTTTCATGACCTTTTTTGTTTGGTGGGGCGAGCGTCCTCGCGAGCCGGACCCGACGAGCCGAAGATTAATGACGACGGCTCGTCAGGAGCCTCGCCCCACCGTGATGAATCCGGAATCGCTTTCATAAGCCAAAGACCCGTTGAAATTCCGCCTCGTTGGTCACGCCTTGTGCCACCAGCACACGCGCCGCCGCTTCCAGCGTTTGGGCCGGAATCAGCGACGACAATTCGCGTCGGCGGATTTGCTCGCGCATTTTTTCGTTCACGCGCAGCCATTCAACCAGCGGCACGCGGCCTTGACAGCCGGTGCGCAGGCAGGTTTCGCAACCGCTGCCGTGGCATGCGGAACAAAGTTTGCGGATGAGCCGCTGGTTCAAAACCAGTTCGATTGCGCTCGCCACGGCGGAATAATCGGTGCACATCACAAGCAGGCGCTCGAAAACACCGCGGCACGAACCGGCGTGCAGCGTCGAAATCACGAGGTGGCCCGTCAGGCCGGCGCGGACGGCCAGTTGCGCGGTGGCTTCGTCGCGGATTTCGCCGATGATGAGCACCTGCGGGTCCTGCCGGAGCAGGTGCCGCGCGGCGCGGGCGAAATCGAGGCCGATGGCGTCGTTGACTTCAGTCTGCATCGTGCCGGGAACAATCTGTTCGACCGGGTCCTCCACGGTGATGATGTGGCGCCCGCCGAGTTCGACGAGCTGGCGGAGGCAGGCATAAATGGTGGTGGTTTTGCCGCTGCCCGCCGGGCCGGTGAGCAGGAGCAAACCGGTGGATTGGCGGAGAAAATGTTCGAGTTCGCCGCCGACGCTGGCGGGCAGGGACAGTTCGCGGAGCGCTTGGGCCGAAGACGAATTGAAAAGGCGCAGCACGATTTTTTCACCCGTGACCGTCGGGTAAGTGGCGACGCGGATGTCGTTTTGGATTCCGAGTTCGTCGCGCGAAATGCGGCCGTCCTGCGGCAGCGATTCCTGATACGTCTTCAGCCGCGCCAGAAACTTGATCCGGCCAAAAACGCGCTCGGCGATTTCGGCGGGCAGTTCGCGGCCGGGTGCGATGATGCCATCGAGCCGGAAGCCGACCTCGGCGATTTTGCCGCGCATTTGCAGGTGGATGTCACTCGCCCCGGCGCGTTCGGCCTGATGCACCAGTTGTTCCAGGATTTTTGGCGCCGAATCTTCCCGATGACCGGTTTCCGATTCGGTTTGGTTTTCCTCAAGAATCATAGGCTGTCAAAATGGTGTTTCAACCATTTGGACAGGGCTGCCCCGGGTTCGTCACATGGCAAACTGCGCGACACCGAACAGGCGGAACGAAGCCGGGCATACCACACCTCTCGGAAGGGCGCAAATGGTGTTCAGATTTGGCAGGCTGGCTTCAAAAATAATCGGGTTCGTTGCCGGCCTTCCACTTGATGTTGCAACCCATGCTGGCTTTCTGATTGGGCGAAATCGGTTTGCCCGCGAGCGCGGCATCCAGCGCGGTGCGCAAATCTTTTCCGGTGACGGGAATGCCATTGCCCGGACGGCTGTCGTCCAACTGGCCCCGATAGACGAGCTTGCGGCCCTTGTCGAAGAGGTAGATATCCGGCGTGCACGCGGCACGGTAAGCTTTGGCGACCGACTGTGTCTCATCGTAAAGGTACGGGAACAGATAACCGGCGGCTTTGACTTCCTCCTTCATCCGGGCCGGGCTGTCGTCGGGATAATTCGCCACGTCGTTCGCGTTGATGCCAACGATGGCAACACCGCGGGGCAGATAATCGCGCGCGAGTTGGGCGAGTCCGGCGCGGATATGCTTCACGTAGGGACAGTGATTGCAGATGAACAAAACCAGCAACACGGGTTTGTCCTGGAAATCCGCGAGCGCGACGGTCTTGCCATTCGCGTCCGGCAATTTGAAATCGGGCGCTGTCGTGCCGAGCGGCAGCATGGTGGACGGTGTCAGTGCCATGGGCGAAATATAAGTCCAAAGTTCAAAGTTCAAAGTCCAAATTTTCCGGATTTGCCATTCATGCGACCGGCGCGAACAGTGAAAATGGCTCGTAAATCGTAAATCGCATATCGTAGATTTGAGCGGCTTGAAAAACATCGTCTATTTCGATCTCGAAACCCAGAAGTCCGCCGACGAGGTGGGCGGCTGGAATCATATTGCCAAAATGCAGATGAGCATCGGGGTGACGCACAGCACGGCGCGCGGCGATTACAAGATTTACGGCGAGAAAGACGTTAATGATTTGCTGACGGATTTGCAGCGGGCCGACCTCGTCGTGGGCTTCAACATTCTGCGATTCGATTACGAGGTGCTGCACGGCTACACGCCGTTTGACCTGCGCCAACTGCCGACGCTGGACATGATGGTGGAGCTGCAAAATAAATTACAGCACCGGCTCTCGCTGGATTCCATCGCCACGGCGACGTTCGGCGTGGAAAAAACGGCGGAAGGCATGCAAGCCATCCGCTGGTTCAAGGAAGGCAAACTCGCGGAAATCGCCGAATACTGCTGTTACGACGTGAAACTGACGAAGCTCGTCCACGAATACGGCCAGCGCCACAAACAACTCCATTACCACAATCGCTTCGGCAAAAAAATGACCGTGCCGGTGAGCTGGTGATTTGGGATTTCTTTGAGCGGCCCGCCACGCACTCTGGGCTGCAGCGCGGCAGCCTTCGAGGCGAAGGCTGGCCTGTCAACCGTAGCTCGTGGAACGAGCGTAGGTTGGTGCCCGCGACAGGACTTGAACCTGTACGGTGTTACCCACTAGAACCTGAATCTAGCGCGTCTGCCAATTCCGCCACGCGGGCACTATGGACCGGCGCCCATTTTAATACGCTTTCGTTAACGCCGGGGCAAGTCAAATTGCCGGAGCATCGTTGCGACACCGCGGAATTCCGGCCCTCCCTGCGGGGAATTGTGCGCCCGATCGAAGAACAGATTTTTCCCTTCCTGCCCGACTGCGGGCGCGTACGGTTCAGGCGAACTTTGGCGCGGATTGCTTGGCCGGGACTTTGGCTCCGTTGACGGGCGGGGCCTCGTTCAACAAACGCTCCATGACGTCCGCCGCGGTGTAGGTGTCGCGACCCGGTTTGAGAAACTGCGCAATTTGCGCGACGTCGTCGCCGGCGGTCATCAAGGCCAGTTCCTGTTCGAGTTCGGAACGCGTCTGGCCGAGGCCGACATTGGCGACCAGCCCGTTGCAAAGGCATTTGCGGCCTTCCGCGGCGGCGGCGGTTCCGCCCTTTTCGACAAAAGCATCCACCGGTTCGGCCGGACAACGGTAACCCGGCGTGCCGTCCGGCTTGCGATAGAGATGCCGGAGATAACCCAGGTCGCAGATGCGTGTCCGGGCCGCATATTGGTCGGCGTGGGAAAGCGTCCCTTCCATCTGGACCACCTTGAACGGGAAACCGGTCGGTGAGGCGACCGGGTCGGTAAAAACGCGCGCGGTGCCGGCGCGGCTCATTTGCAGCGCCTGTTGTTTCAGTTCGGGACGCAAGCCGGATTCGCTGCAGAACGCAAACGCCGTTCCCACCTGGATGCCGGCGGCGCCGAGGCGCAAGGCATCGGCCAGCCGGCCCGGCCGGCCATACGAACCGGCCAGCCAGAAAGGCCGGCCCAGCTCGCGGATTTTTTCCAGGTCAACGACATCCCGCTCGCCGTACACCGGTTCGCCGATGGCGTTGAGTTGCAGCGTGCCGCGCGGCGGGGCGTTGTGTCCGCCGGCGGTGTCGCCTTCGACGACGAAGCCGTCCACGCGTCCGCTGGCTTTCTTGGCGAGCGTCATGGCGAGCGTGGCCGAAGCGACAATGCCCAGGAACTGCGGACGTTTCACTGCGGGAAGCGGGCCATCGCTGAAGGCGCGCGGGTCGAACGTGGAAATGAATTCCTCGCCGGGCAGCGCGTCGGCGACGTCAATTTTCAACTGGGCCGGTTTACCTTCCGCCAGCCGGTCCAGCGCGCCGGGAATGGAGCGCGGAATGCCGGCGCCCATCAGCACATAATCCACGTTGGCGAGCATCGCGCCATACAACGAAGGCAGGGTGGGCAACTGGATTTTTTCGAGAAAATTGATGCCGACCAGTCCGCCGTGTCCTTCCTTGGCCAGGAACACTTCCACAAAGTTCGCGAGTACCGTCAATTCCAACAATGGAGCGCCGGGATGGAGCGTCGGCATGGGGGCGGATTTGAACGGTGCCGCCGGCGATTTTCCGCCGGGAACGAAGTATTGCGCCAGCACGCGCGCGGCGACGGCGGGGATGGGGAACCGGTCCAGGGCGTGGCGCACTTGGCCGCCGGGATCGCCCAATTGAAGATTGCGGGCCAGAATAATGGCGAGGCCCGTCCCTGAAACGACGCCGAGCTGGCCCAATTGCGAAACCGTGCGTGCGAGGGTCCAGCCGGATACGGCCACGCCCATCCCGCCCTGAATGATTCTTGGTTGTGACATAATAAATCGGACCGCGCTGTCTGCGCTTCGCTCCACCAAGAGGGAAGCTCGCGACAGAAAATCAGGAATCACGGAGAGGTGTTCCTCGAAACACCCGGCGGGAATCCGTCGAAAACCGACGCAGGCCGCAGTTTAAGCCGGTGATCGGTGGATGGGAAGCACTGATTTTAAAAATTAATATCTTCCAATTTGAGTGCCGGCGGACGGCATCATCGGCAATCAAGTCTTGTCATCCGCGCCGGGCGGCAGGAAGCTCAATATATGACCGCGGAACTGGCGCAACCTGCCCGGCGATTCAACTGGAGTAAAGTGCGATGGCTCATCTATCTCACCATTCTCCTTGGCATTGTTGCTTGGAAATATGTCCCGCGTCCGTGGAAACCGGCGCGAACTATCGAAACACCGCACTACCTCATCGCCTCCACCGCCTCGCAGGCACAGACCGAAGAAGTCGGGCGGGTCGTGGAACTTCTTTACAACGCCTATTCCAATCGCTTTGGTTCCCTGCCGACCTTCCGGCATGAACATCCCAAATTGAAGTTGCTGCTTTACAAGGACCGCCGGGAAATGCGCTGGGTCAATCCCGGCTTGGGCTGGGCGGAAGCGTTTTATCGCGCGCCCTATTGCCAGGCGTATTATTCGGCCGATGAGGTGAATCCGTACCATTGGATGCTCCACGAAGCGACGCACCAGTTGAACCATGAAGTGGCTCAATTGAACCTCGCCAAATGGCTGGACGAAGGAATCGCCGAATACTTTTCGACCAGCCGCATCCAAGGCAACCAACTGGCGTTGGGACGGATTGATCCGCATACCTATCCGGTCTGGTGGATGGATGAAATCGCGACGGTTCCTGACCTGTCGTCAAACCTCACCAATGGCAGCGTCATTCCGTTGCGCGCCATCATCAGCGGCCACGGTGGGCCGAGCCTGAACCGCGAATTCAATCTTTACTACCTCCACTGGTGGACGTTGACGCACCACATTTTCGAAAACCCGAAATACCACGAATCGTCACTGGTTTTGGTGCAGCAGGGCGGCGGACTCGATGCGTTTGAACGAACCATCGGTCCGGTGGCGACCATCGAACCGGAATGGTACCGGCACGTCCGGCTAATCAAAGACGCCTTGAATGGAAATGTCCGGAGTTTCTCCAGGACCGGCCAACTGCCACCCGACCCGTAGCGCCAAGCGTCATCCGGCGGTTTTCATCTGCACAACCGGCGCTTCATCTGCGGGCAGCCTGTAGAACGTTTTTCCACTTGTTCCGGCTCTGACGAATCGTTAGAAAACCGCGCATGAAATCCAAGTTGTTTCTCACGTTGCTGTTTTTGGCATTTGGTTTGTTCGCTTTGAAAACCATCGTCCCGGCCCGGGCGGAACCGGCTTCCGACGCGCAAATCAAACGCGGCCAGTATCTGGTCAACCACGTGGCGATGTGCGGGGAATGTCACACGCCCAAGACCGACCAGGGTGAGTACGACCGCACCGCGTGGTTGCAAGGGGACGTCCTCGACTATAAGCCGGTGCATCCGATGCCGTTTGCGGCGGTGGCTCCGCCGATTGCGGGGTTGCCGTCCTATGCCACGGACGAGCAGGCGATAAAGTTTCTGGAAACGGGGACCAACTCGGTCGGCAAACGGGCCATGCCGCCCATGCCGCAATTCCGTCTCAATCACGACGACGCGGTGGCGGTGGTGGCTTATCTGCGTTCATTGAAACACTAGCCGCACATGGCCCAGAACAATCCACCAATTGATCCCCGGGTCCGCATCGGCCACGTGCATTTGAAAGTGGCGGACCTCGAACGGGCGCTGAAATTTTATCACGACGTGCTCGGATTCGAAGTCACGCAACGCATGGGCCGACAGGCCGCGTTTCTGTCGGCGGGCGGTTATCATCATCACATCGGGTTGAACATCTGGGAAAGCGCGGGTGGCGCGCCGCCACCGCCCGGCACGACCGGTCTGTATCACCTGGCCATTTTGTATCCGACCCGCGCGTTGCTGGCCGATGCACTGCGTCGCTTGCTGGCCGCGGGCATCGGACTTGAGGGCGCCTCGGACCACGGCGTGAGCGAGGCGTTGTACCTGCGCGACCCGGACGGCAACGGCGTTGAACTTTACTGGGACCGTCCGAAAGAGCAGTGGCCGCGCACACCGGATGGCGGCCTCGCGATGTTCACCCACGCGCTGGATTTGGACGCGCTGCTGAAAGAAAGGTAGTGATGGACCACCGGCTTGCTTGTTCCAAACGCCACGTTCACCTTGGACCGTATTTGTCCAATCCGCTGCGGTATGATTTTGCGCTGAACTGCGGGATGCGAAAGAAGTTTTGAACTTTGATTTGAGTGTAGCTGGAAAATTGATTATCCAAAGCACTGAAGAAAATGATCGCCGAACAAGCAATTTTGCCGGGCTTGCCTCTTCCCAAGGGACAGACAAACGGTTCTTTGGCTCTCGAGCGCAGGACTGTTGGGTCGGAACGGGAAGACAACAAGCTCAAGCTCGGCGACCGTGCTGCGCACCAGTGGTATCGCTTTGTGCTTTCATTCCCTCCTCATCTGGTTCGTGAATACGTTGCCAAATTCGGGCTGGATTCGCATCACCAAGTATTGGATCCATTTTGTGGCACTGGAACGACATTGGTCGAGTGTCAAAAGCTCGGCATTTCCGCCGTTGGGTTGGAATCAAACCCGGTGGCCTGTTTCGCCAGCCAAACGAAACTCCAGTGGAACATCGATCCACAAAAACTGCTGCAGCATGCTTTGAAGGTTGCTGAAACAGCGAATCGGCGGCTGGAACGAGACGGCTTTTTCGATGACGACGCTTATCGTCTTCTCGAACGTCCGGTTGGAGCAAATGTAAAATTACGTACGCTGCCGCACGAAGTTGCTGATCTATTATTGACGAATTCAATCAGCCCAATTCCGCTGCACAAGACGCTCGTTCTACTCGAAACTTTGGCGGAAAATCATGATGACCGTTTCAGCAATCATGAGCGCCTTGCATTGGCCACCGCGCTTGTGAACGAAATCAGCAACCTGCATTTCGGCCCTGAAGTTGGAGTGGGGCCTGCCAAGTCCGACGTGTCCGTTGTTTCTCTTTGGCTGGATGGTGTCAGGGCAATGGTTCAAGACTTGGAAATCCTGCCCAAAACGAAAACGGCGAAAGCGGTGGTTTATCAGGCGGACGCACGCGATGGCGCACCCATGTTGCATGCCAATTCGGTGGATGCGGTTATCACTTCCCCGCCTTATCCCAACGAAAAGGATTACACCCGCACAACACGCCTAGAAGCGGTGTTGCTCGGATTCATTCAATCCAAGCAGAACTTGCGCGATCTCAAGAAACAAATGGTTCGCTCCAACACGCGCAGCGTTTACAAGGCTGATACGGACGATCTTCTCGTGGCAGGGCACCCGCAAATTGAAAGTATTGCCGCTGCAATTGAGAAGCGACGCATCGAACTGAACAAAGATTCCGGTTTTGAGCGGCTCTATGCGCGGGTGACCAAGCTCTACTTCGGCGGCATGACTCGGCATCTTGCTGAGTTACGTCGCGCGCTCCGTTCCGGAGCACAATTGGCCTACGTGGTGGGCGATCAGGCGTCATACCTGCGGGTGATGATTCGGACAGGGCAACTGCTGGCCGGTATCGCGGAATCGCTCGGTTACGAAGTTGTCAGTTTGGATTTGTTCCGTACCCGGCTGGCAACTGCCACCAAAGAACAGTTGCGTGAAGAAGTCGTGGTCCTCCGTTGGCCCGGCGGCAAACGCGGCAAAAA
>DATNHI010000122.1:0-2879 GCA_035605035.1 Verrucomicrobiia bacterium | reverse complement strand
CTGCGCCACGCCCTCGCGAGTGAGCTGGCGCGCGATCCGGTCTGCGATTTCACCGGCGTCCGAGCAGCCGGAGCAGGCATAGACCACGGTGGACGGTTTGTTTGGGACCGGAGGATTTGAATGGTCGCTGTTCATAAAACTGTATTGTTTCTTACAAGACAATTATCGCTCATCCGGGCGAATACTGACTTGACCTAAGTCAACGAATTGCGCTTTCCCGCGCAACCCATGAAATGATCAAAACCTTGACCTGCGTCAAAGGCCTTTGAAAGTTGGTGTGCGAAAGTGACGGTATGAGAATGACTGCTGAACAAGCCGGATCGGACACCTTTGCTGACGTCACGCCCGAAACCAAGACCGTTGCTTTCACCAGCAAGCGGTTGAACCGTGAATGGGAGACCATGGAGGCGATGATCAATATCCACTGCCGGAATCGCCATGGGGCGACAGCCGGGTTGTGCGCGGAATGCCGGCAGCTTTTGGATTACGCCCGGGTGCGACTGGAACGCTGCCGGTTCGGCGCAGAAAAACCGACCTGCGCCAAGTGCCCGGTCCATTGTTATCAGCGCGCACGACGCGAGCAGGTCAAGGTGGTGATGCGTTACGCCGGACCGCGCATGCTCTGGGAACATCCGGTTATGAGCCTGCGCCACTGGTTGGACGGGTTCAGGCGTACGCCGGCAGTGTAATGCCCGCTTTGTCAGGAGCTTGACGGCGCAATCCTGTTTGGGTGTTTCTTAACTTGGGTTAATTTTTTACCAGTTGTTGCAGAAGGCGAACGGTTTCATGGATGTCCTGATTCAAGCCGATCTGTTGATGAACGATCTCGCCTTGCGCGTTGAGAATTGTGATGACGTTGGAGTGGGCAAATTGGCCGTCCGCATTTTCTTTGAAGCTCAGGCCGAGCAGCGCCGCCAACTCCAGCACGTCGTCCGGGCGGCCGCACATCAAGGTCCAGCTTTTCGCCGGCAAATCCCGCGTCTTCCTGTATTCGGCCAGCGCCGGGGGGGTGTCCCGCTTGGCGTCGAAGGAAACGAGGGTGAAACCGATTCGACCGGATACGTCCGCTGGCAACGCCGCTTCGATGCGTTTCATATCGTTGACAATAATCGGGCAGGCAAATTGGCAATGGGCAAAAAACATGGCGACGACTTGCGGCCGGCCGGCGAGAGCGCCCAACTTGATTTGCATCCGCTGGTCCGTCACCCAGGTGGATTCAGTTTGGTAAATGGATTTATCGGTGAAAGCGGCCAGCGCTTCGCCCTTCGCGCAACAAGACGGCTTGGCTGCACGAGGAGACGATTGAGCCGCGCAGCCCGCCAGCGCGAGGATTGCGAGTGAGAGGAATATTCCTTTTGGCGTGGGTTTCATAAATCTTTGGCGCAACGGAAGCCAAGGTTGTGGACGGAGTAGTTCGCTTTGAGGCTGCTGCGAAAACCGTAGCGCATGAAGGCGGGATAATTTTGAACGTCCGTGGCGCCTTGCGCGCCGGCGCCGCAAAAAAGCTCACGGTCGAGGCTGGTATCGCTGCGCCCGTCGCCGGTGACCAGCGCGGTGTTGAAATCGGCGACCCACTCCCAGACCAGTCCGTGCAAATCGCGAACGCCCCAGAAATTGGCCTGGCCCAAGCCGGCGGCGGGAAGCTGCGCCGGCGCGGGAGTGGAATACCATTCGAGCACTTGGCGTGTGAAATTGGCATCGTCCTTGCCCTCCGCGCGGGTCGGGCTGGCTGCCGCGGCATATTCCCACTCAGCGACGCTGGGCAATCGTTTTCCCTTCCATTGGGCGCAGGCTTTGGCGGCAAACCACGAAACCTCAGTCACTGGGACATTGGCGGGGGCATTGGTGCCGGGGTCGAGATCGCCCGCCCAATGCTTGAGATACGATTCGTCCGCGAAAATCCTTTTCACCTGCGAACGCCGCCAGCGTGGATTGGCGCGAACGAATTCAAGGAAGCCGCCGTTGGTGACCGGCAGAATGTCCAGATAGAACGACTGGACAATAACTTCTTTAGGGTCGGATGCGGCGCGAAACAGCGGGCGATAGACGCCGTCAGGAATCAAAGCCATCCCTGCGGGCGGCGTTTGTCCAAAACTCTGACCCACCGCGCCCGTCAACATCATCAGTGCGATGATTAAGTTTCGCATCCAGGTTTTCAAAATAAGCCTCCCCAGTGAATTGTTTTCGCCTTCATTCATAAGGATTAGCCGGCGGCGGACCGGATTCATGTCGAATTTTGGCGACTTCCGGCACGGTCACGGCGTCACCCGAATTGCCCCAAGTGTTGCGCACGTAGGTCAGCACGTTGGCGACTTGTTCGTCCGTCAGGTAATTCAGGGGTATCATGGTGCCGCTGTAGGTTTTGCCGTTGACGGTGATCTTGCCGGTGCGGCCCATCAGCACGCCGCGAATAATGTTCTCCTTGTCTTTGCCCGCCAGAAAGTCCGAGAGCGCCAGCGGAGGAATCTGTTCCGGGATGCCCTGGCCGGTGGGCTGGTGACAGACGAAACAGGTCTGCATATAAACCGTCTTGCCTTTCTGGATTTGAATCTGCTTGTTCAAATCGGCGATCTTTGGGTTGCTTGTTATCTCCCGGGCGACTTCCGCCTTCAACGCGGCGACTTTCTTTTCCGCTTCCGAGCCGGCGTCGGCCGCCTTGCCAATGTAGGTGGCATCCACCTCCTTGCCCGAATAGACGAGCAGGTCGGGCGGGCCGTCCACTTTCAACATGCCCAAAGCGCCCTTGTTGAAGGCGCGGAAGATCGCGTGATCCACCAGAACATACGTGCCGGGCACCTGCACCCTGAAATCCACCACCACCGCCGAGCCGGGCGCCACCGCCGTGGTTTGGACGTTGTGCAAGACGTTGGTCATGGTGC
>DATNHI010000121.1:0-18011 GCA_035605035.1 Verrucomicrobiia bacterium | reverse complement strand
GCCGGCATTGTGGACCCGAAGAAGGTCACGCGCACCGCGTTGCAAAACGCCGGCTCGATAGCCGGACTGCTGCTCACGACCGAATGCCTGATTGCCGATATTCCGGAAAAGGAAAAGCCGGCCCCGATGCCCGGCGGCGGAGGCGGCGGCATGGGCGGAATGGATTATTAAAACAGATGTAGTGTCGGCGCTGTGCGCCGAAAAATCGAGCCACAGGCTCGACGCTACACTGAAGGATCACAAGCGAGGCTGGAAGCAATTCCAGCCTCGTTTTTTGTTTGAAAATGAGTGTAAAGAATGCTTGACATTCTGTAAAGGACGCTTTACATTGTTGTCATGAATAACAAACTCAATGTTCCTGATGAAATTTGGTTTGGCAAAAAGGAGTATTCCTTTCGCGTGGACAACAAAGTGAACGGCTGGCTGTGCTGGGCCGCACTCATTTCGGGCGCGAGCGATTTGGTGTTTATCCGCCAGATAGCGCATCTGCCGGTTGCGTGGCGGTGCTTGATTGCGCTGGTGCCATTCCTTGCCATTATGCTCTGGGCGCGGAATCTGGCACGGTGGATCCGCGGCATGGACGAGCTGCACCAGCGGATAGCCATGGCGACAATGCTTTTTACGGTGAGCGCGACATTTTTCTGTGTTCTGCTCTGGCAGCGCTTGGACAAGGCCGGCTTTTTCCAAGCCGTCTTTCCCTCCGCCGTAAATCCCAGTGCGGTTTGGGACATCGGCACCGTAGGCTCTGTTTTTGTACTGCTACTGATTTTCTATATCATCGGCCATTTCATTTTCAACCGCCGCTACAAATGAAAAATAAGTTGCGTGAACTGCGTACGGTGAAGGAATGGTCGCAGTCCGACCTGGCGGACAAGCTCGGCGTCTCGCGCCAAACCGTCAACGCCATCGAGACGGAGAAATACGATCCCAGCCTGCCATTGGCATTCAAGGCGGCGCGACTTTTCAAGCTGCGCATCGAGGACATCTTCGACGACAATGGAAAACCATGATTCGCCGCGATTACCTTTTGCGCCAGATCGAACAGTTCGTCGCGATGCTGACGAAGATTGCCGGGCTGGCGAAAGATGAGCAATGGCAGGAGGCCTCGGCCTCGGTCGCCGGGGAATTTCAACGGCTGACGGGCATGGACGGCCCGGAAGTGCTGCGGCTGTCCGGGACAGAACTGCTGGCCCGGTTGATTCAGGGCGAACCAACCCAGGTGGTCGAGTCCAAAGCGTTCATGCTGGCGACATTGCTCAAAGCAAGCGGCGACCTGATTGCCGGCCAAGGCCGATTGGCAGAGGGCCGCCGGTATTACCTGAAAGGATTACACCTGCTGCTCGACACCGTCGGGCGCAACGAAATTGGTGATCGCCCGGATTTCGTGCCCACGGTCGAGGCGTTCCTGACCGGCTTGCACGACGCGCCGTTGCCGTTGCCGACCAGTGCAATGCTCATGCGCCATTACGAGCGAATCGGCGAATTCGCCAGGGCCGAGGACGCATTGTTTGCGATGGTGGACAGCGAGCCGGCCAACGTTGAGCTGTTGGATTTTGGCGCGGCGTTTTACCGGCGGTTGCTGGGGGTAAACGACGACGCATTAGCGGCGGGCAATCTGCCGCGCGCCGAGGTGCAGGCCGGACTTGCCGAACTGGACCGGCGCAAAACCCGGCTCCGTCAGACGGCCGGTTGATTCTTCCATCGGTTCTTGACGATTGGTCTTACTGCCTCGCTTGACCTTGTGCAATTTTGGCGCGAGTATGTAAACGTTCGCGTTTGGGGGCGTACCGGTTTCGATCCGGGGAACGCGCCAGAGGCGGCATGCCGAGGACGATGCGTTGGCCTCGTTAATCATCGCATCAAACAAAACAGCTAACGAAGAATTAGCTCTCGCGGCCTAATTGTCCGCGACGTTCGCCGGTGGACACCTGCTACGCTGGACGAACGCCATAGCAGGCATGGTTGATGGCGGAGACCGCGCGCCGTTGGCCGAGAAAATTCCATGCGGACTAGGCCGTGCGATTCGAGTCCGGACGCCATCGCACAGCAGAAAAAATTCTCCGGACTAAGCATGTAGTCGCGGCTGGTTTGTTTGCCGGGGACGCGGGTTCAACTCCCGCCGCCTCCACCATACTGAATTTCGTTCGGATTCGGACGTTGCGCGTTGCGCGGCGACAGTGGTTCTACGGTGATTCGCTTGTTACTGTCGTCGGTTGACTTTGAATTACAAGAGGTTATATTCCGGTATCGTGAATAGTCGTCCGTTTGAGACATTCTGCGAAATGATTGCCGGCCTTCCTCCAAAAGCTGTGTTGAAGGCCGCAGCGGAGGAACAGCTTACGCTGGAGGAGGATTTGGCCTCGGGGCGGACAATGCCGAGCGACGACACCGCCTCGATTTTCACGTTTTGCAGATTCCTTGAAGGCGCCCTTCACGGCAGTCTGGTCTTGCCCCGCACCATGCCGATGGAGCACTGGACATTCTACCTGAAGATTGTAGGGCGGCTTGTCGCGGCGGAGGAATTGCCGTGTCAGACAAAGGACGACATCGAAGCCGCATTTCGCGACGTCTTCTGCTGCATCATGGCTTGAGCGGCGAAGCCCGGAGATACTTCCATTCTCGAACGGGAAAGTGCCGGGGAACGGTTCGTTTTTCACCAAGCGCCTCAAAACGGCAATTCGGCGGCAATGTTAAAATTCACGTGTTGATCAACACGCCACGGCCATTCAAACATTGGACGAAAAGGCATCGTTCCGCACCCGTCACCCGAAAAGGCGTCGGCCGCCGAACGCGTTTATTTGAGTTTTGAAAGGATGACACCACCAGATTGACAAGGATTTCGACGGCAAGGCATGCCGACGGTTTGGTGCCAATGATTGCCGCCGGCAGGCTGATGGTGGCGCCGAAGCAAACGGCGAACCAAAAAATGGGCTTGACGCCTTTCGCGGAGGAAACAACACCCGAAAACGTCCCGGCGAACAAGCTCAAAGCGGGCACTCGCGTCGCCGTCAACGAGCAATTTCGAATCGGCATCGCTTCGATGGAAAGCCCCTGGCTAGCCGGATTGTTTTTCGCCGAATGATCGGGTTTCGTTCAAAGGGCGCCGCTCCCTTGAACATTGCTGTCAGACACGTGATCAAAAGGGCTTGAGGCTTGGCCGGATTGAAGCATGATGTTTGTCGTCATTCGATTTTATGAAGATGGGATTTTCGTGGACAGTTCATGGACTGGTTTTGTCCGCCATTGCGCTGGCGGGGTTGCCCGCGCACGGCGACACCAATCAATACACCGGGAGCAATTGGGCTCTGGTAGATGTAAAAACGGTGATGGCGGCGGCGGCGGAAATTACCCTGGCGGAATACCCGAACTGCGACGAGGCGACGGTAGAGCAAAAGTCGGTCCGGGTCTTTCAGGCAGACGGCACCGGGGAATGCCAGGATGAAACGTTCGTCAAGGTGCTCACGGAAAAGGGCCGGCGTAACAACCGCACGCTGACGATGAATTTCATGCTGCCCTACACGACGGTCGAAGTGCCCAGGCTGGAAGTGATCAAACCCGACGGAGAAACGGTTCCGGTGGACGTAGCGGCGAATTCAAAGGAGTCGATTGATGACAGCCAGATGGCCGAGAACATTTACGACCCGAACATGCGGGTGTTGCAGGTAAACATCCCGAGCCTGGAAATCGGGGACGTGGTCCACTCCGTCGAACGCGAGACCATCGAGCGCCCGTTCATCGCCGGGGAGTATGCCGAAGAAAACGTCTTTGAAGGCCCGGGTTTCATCCGGCACATCACTTATGAGGTGCATGCCCCGGCCGCCCGCCCGTTGCAGCGCATCGCGTTGCGGGACGAGGTCCCGGGAACAGTCACCACTTCGACGCAACCGGGCGCCGACAACACGATGGTGTATCGCTGGGAGGTGAACAACGTGCCGCGCATGTTTGACGAGCCATCCATGCCCCCCTACGAAGAGGTGTTGCAGCGGCTTTTTGTGAGCACCCTGCCGGACTGGACCGCCGTGTCAAAGTGGTATTGGGACCTCAGCCGGCCGCACCTGGACGCCACCACGCCGGAGATGAAGCAAACGGTAAAAGAACTTACCGCCGGGGCGCAGACGGACATGGACCGGATCAAGGCGCTGTTTTATTTCGTGTCCAACAAGATCCGGTACATGGGCATCACGCCGGAAAAGGACCGGCCCGGCTTCGAACCGCATGACGTGTGCATCACCTTCGACAAAAAATACGGCGTTTGCCGGGACAAGGCGGCCCTGCTGGTTTCCCTGCTGCGCCTGGCCGGCTTGAACGCGTATCCGGTGCTGGTCAGTGTTGGAACCCACAAAGACACCGAAGTGCCCGACCCGTTCTTTAATCATGCCATCGTGGGGGTTGAACTGGAGAAAGGCCAAATCGTGTTGATGGACCCGACCGACGAGAACACGCGCGAACTGCTGCCGGAGTACGATCGCAATCAGAGTTACCTGGTGGCCCGACCGGACGGCGACACCATCCGGTTAAGTCCGATTCAGTCTCCAGAGGAAAACATGATGCGAATAACCACGACCGGCGTCCTGAATGCGGACGGCGTCATCGAAGCAAAATCGGAATTATCATTTCAGGGAGTTAACGACGACGAATATCGAAATGCCTTTTCACACATGAAACCGGACGACGAGCGACGGTTCTTCGAGCAGCGCCTCCAGCAGGCGGTGCCCGGCCTGCGGCTCAAGTCGCTGAAACTCACGCCGGCAGACATGCGCGATGTGTCCACGGGGCTGAGGGCGGAACTGGCATATTCGGTGGCCGGTATGATGGCGGCTGGCGGCGGTGAGTCGGTCGTGAGCGTGCCTTGGATTGGCAAACGGTTCGGGATCGTAAACTTTATCCTCGACGGCACTGGCCTGGAAAAACGGAAATACCCGCTCGAAACCGAGGTGACCTGCGGCGTGCAGGAGGACATATCGCTCAAGCTCACAGGCGGCTTTACCGGAGAGTCAGCGCGGCCGGCGCCTTCATCGGTGGACGACGACTGCGTGAGCTACCAGCAGCACGCTGACATGCAGGAAGGGTCGCTCGATTGCTCCCGGACGTTGAAATTGAAGACCGTCGAGTTCTCGCCCGGGCAATATCTGGCACTCAAAAAGACCTTGAAGAGGCTGGATGACGACGGACGCGAGGCGCCGATCCTCGCCCTGGCCGGCCAACCCGCCGCAAATGACCGGATCATGGCCGAAAATCCTCCCGCGCCACCGGTGGAATCCAGCGCGCGGATTCTGGAGAGCCGGAAGGAACTCGACGTGACCGACCCGCACACGGCGGTTTACCGGGTGAAATATTCAAAACGCATCCTGACTTACAGCGGCAAGATTCGGGAGTCTGAAGTAAAAATTCCTTACAATCCCGCCTGCGAAGCGGCCCGGCTGGTCAGCGCAGTCGTGACTTCTCCGGCCGGCGAGCGCCAGGAAATTTCCCGGGAAGAAATTAATGTGATGGACGAAGGCTGGAATGCATCGGCGAAACGGTACACGGGAGGCAAGATACTGGTCGCGAGCCTGCCCGGCGTGGAGGTCGGGTCCACCATCGAAGTCGAATTTGAAGTCGGCTACACCAACAAACCGTTCCTGGCGGGATTCGAGTCGTTTCAAATGCCCGATGAACTGGAGAAGAAATCATTTACGTTGACCGCGCCGGCGGAGGTCAAAGTACCCCGGTTGATCAGTGGCACGCCGGGCATCGTACACGAGTTGGACAAGCAGGATGGCACCCGGCGGGAATTCCGATGGCAGTCGGAAAAAGTTGCGGCTTTGCCGGCCGAAACCCAGCTCCCGCCGGAATGGATTTACAGCGCCGGGGTGGGTTATTTTATCGGCGACGTGACGGATTACCTGAAAGTGTTGAACGAGACCATGCGGCAACGGGCACACCAATCCACCCGGGCAACGGAACTGGCCCGGCAACTGGCCGCGAAAGCGGGGAACAAAATTGAAACGGTGAAAGCCATTCGCGATTTTGTCGCCCAATCCATCCGCGAGGCCGGGCCGGCCTTCACCGACCTGCCGTTGAGCGAGCTTTCCGATGCCGACACGACGCTGGCGGACGGATACGGCCACGCGGCAGACCGGGCCATCCTGTTGCACGCGATGCTGAGCGCGGCTGGTTTTCAACCCGAGTTCGTCCTGGTCTCGGACCTGCCGGCGATCGCCGGTATCACCAACGTGGTCATGACGTTCCCGTTGCCCGGGAATTTCCAGACGCCCCTCGTCCGCATCACACTGAATGGCGAAACCTACTATCTGAACGACACGGACCAATACGCGCAATTGGGTTCGACCGGCAATGCCGGCAAACTGGGGATTGCACTTTCCACCCGCGCGTGGGAAATCATCCACGCGGCCAAACAATGCGAAGACGGAACCCAAACCACCTATGCACTCCTGTTGGACAAAGACGGCCGGACGCGGATCGAAGTTTCGCGGTCGTATTACGGTCAGAATTACAATGAAAAGCACCGGTTTTTCGCCGAACTGCCGCCCGAGGAACGCAAACGATATTTTCAGGAAACCGTTTCCGGGGTGGCCCAGGGCGCGCGGCCGGTGAGCGATTTGACCACCGCATTCGACACCTATCCGGGCCGTGAACAATTCTCCGTAATCGTTGACAACTACGGCGTCACGGCCGGCAAATATCTTTACTTTAATCTGCCTTTTACTCCGTCACTGATCCCGGTCGGGGCCGATCAACGCACGCTGCCCTTGTTGATTTCACAGGGCGGCAAGAACATCGTCCGCACCGAGATCGAGTTGCCTTCCGAGTTTCCCCGGATGGTGGTGGCTCCGCAAAGCGAGAATTTCACTGTGGCTGGCGGCGGAAAAGCACGCATCACCGCAAGGAAAACTTCCGACGGGTGCACCGTTACCGACGAATTCGAAACCGCGCCGGCCATCATCAGTCCTGACAATTACCAGGCGTTGCGGGGGGTCGAGTCCGCCTTGAGCCGGAAATCGTCGAAGGTGTTTCTTTTGGAAGCGCCGTGAAGTTCCCGCCGGCTTCAACAGACGACCCGCAAGCGTTCGCGCTCGACTGAAAACGCCGCCGGCAAGTGGCCAACCCAGTCGCCGTCCAATTCGAAAGCGGTATTTTCGCCCGTCATTTCAAAGGTCGTGGCGCGAACGCGTTGCACGAGTTGTTCCGGTAGTTTTTGCCGGAGGAGCAATCCCGGCGCACAACGAAGCGGTGTCAGCCAAGTCAAGCGCGGGAATACACAAATCTCCAATGAACCGTTGTGCAAGTCCCCTTGCGGAAAAATGCCGAACGGGCCGCCGTAGAAACGCCCGTTGCCAACGAGAACCAACGCGCCGGTGAGATTGTGTCCGTTCGCGAGGACGGTGATCCTGGGTTGTGGCTCGCGCAGTGCCTTGAGTCCGGCGATGACGTACGCCAGCGGGCCGGTCTTTTTTTTGAGCGACCAGTCCACCAGTTGAATCGCCCGCGCGTCAAGGCCGGCGCCAGCGAGTTGGACGAAATATCTTTTCCGGCGGACGTCGTTTGCCGAAAAATCCACACAAGGCAGGTCAACACGCGTTTCGCGCCCCCGCCGCAGGATTTCCCAGGCGCGCTCGGGGCGCAGCGGGATTTTGAGTTCGCGCGCGAAAACGTTGATCGTGCCCAGCGGCAACACACCGAGGCGCACCCGCGCAAAGCCGTCCGGCGCGTCACCGAGTCCGTTGAGCACCTCATTGACCGTGCCATCGCCGCCGGCGGCGACGACAAGTTCGAAACCGTCAGCCACCGCCTCTGCGGCAAGACGTCGGGCGTCATCGGGTGCGGTGGTGGCCTTGAGTGCGCATTGGGAGCCGATGGCGTCGAGGTGATGGCGAAAGTGTCTGGCCTTTTCGCCGCGGGCGGCCGGGTTGAAAATCACACAGGTGCGCACTCCCTGAATGATTTTAACGACGGACACCATTAGTCGAGCAGAAAGCGCGGCGTTTGCTTGCGTTCGCGGCACCTTTCCCTGAAACTGGCACCGTGAGCAGAACAACAAACTGGAAAATTCCGAAGTGGCCGTTTCTGCTCGGCGACGCATTGCTGCTGGGATTCGCATTTTATATCGTCTGGCAATCACCGCACCCGATTTCCCAATGGCAAACGATTGTGTGCCTGGCCGCCGCCGCGGTTGGCGCGCTGCTCGGCGTCGCGCCTTTCATTCTTGATTATCGGGCCATCCTCAGGCTCGTGGAGGTAAACGCCCTTGGCGAGGTGGGGAGTAAAATTCAGGAGCTGGAGCGCCTGGCCGCCCAAATCAACGCCGCCACCGGCGAATGGATTAACGTCCAGACGCAGGCCGAAAAGATTTCCGCCGGCGCAGATGAAATCGCCGGCCGGATGGCCGGGGAGGTCCGCCAATTTTCGGAGTTCATACAGAAAATGAACGACAGTGAAAAGGCCGCGCTGCGGCTCGAAGTCGAGAAATTCCACCGCGGCGAAGCCGAATGGCTGCACGTGCTGGTGCGCATTCTCGATCATATTTTCGCGCTGCACGCCGCCGCCGTCCGTTCCAACCAGCCGCAACTCGCCGAGCAAATCACGCATTTCCAAAACGCCTGCCGCGGCGTCGCGCGCCGCGTAGGCATAACACCTTTTGTTGCCGAGCCGGATGAGTCGTTCAACCCCGAACGCCATCAGGCCTTGGACGCGAAAGCGAAACCGCCGCCGGACGCGGCCGTCGCAGAAACGGTCGGTGTCGGGTACACGTTCCAGGGAAAACTGCTGCGCCCCGCCCTGGTCCGGCTCAAGGAAAACGGCGCGGAAAAATCCGGCGAGGATCAATTGTCGCTCGAAGCCACCGAGTCCATCTGAATGGCCATCTTGCCCGACTCCAGTTCAGTCCGCCTGAATTCACCAAATGAGCCGGACCGGGTCATGTGCCGGCTGGCGGTCGTGCTCGGAATTTTTTCCTTCGGGATCCTGCTCGCCGCCCACAACATCACCGACGGAGATCTCTGGAACAAACTCGCCATCGGGGCGCATGTCTGGAAATTCGGCACCGTGCCGGCCCACGACCTGTTCGCCTTCACGCCCGTTTTGCCGCGCTACATCGAACATGAGTGGGGCGCCGGCACGATTTTCTTCGGTGTGCTGAAATTCTTCGGGCCACGCGGGCTGATGGTGCTAAAAATCCTGCTCGCTTTCGGCGCGGTGGGGGCGGCGCTGGCCACCGGCAGGAAAATCGGCTGTGCCGGGGAAACCTTGCTGGTGCTGGCCATTCCGGCGGCGGCGTGCTTGTTGCTCGGCTACATTCCCGTGCTGCGCAGCCATACGTTTACCTATTGTTTTTTTGCCATCACCCTGCTCGGCCTGGAAGAGATCCGCGCCGGCAAAAAATGGCCGTTTTTTGTCCTGCCTGTGATGATGCTCGCGTGGTCAAACATCCACGGCGGGTTTGTCGCCGGGCTGGGCGCCATCGCGGTGTACACCGGGTTCGCATTGTTCACCCGCCGGCAGATCAAACTCATGTTGCTCGCCGCGCTTGCTTGCGGCGCCGTCACACTGGTCAACATCTACGGCCTCAAATTCTGGGCCTATTTGATTCCAGCGCTGCTCAAGCCGCGTCCGCGGGTCGCCGAATGGCAGCCGCTGCCGCTTTTTGCCAACGATGTCTTTCTCAGCTTCCGGATTCTGTTTGCGCTGGTGGTTTTACTGTTGCTCGCCGCCTGGCGCCGCACGGAGAAGAAGAGCTGGCCGGGCCTGGCCCTGTTGGCCCTGACGGCGGTGCTGGCGTGGCACAGCCGGCGGCATGCGCCGTTCTTTGGAGTCGCCGCCCTGGCGTTTGCCGGCCCATTTCTTCAGACTGTGCTTGCTGATTTCGCCGTGCGCCTGCCGCAAAATTTGCGCACCGCTTTCAAACCGGCGCTGGTCGTAGCGGCGCTTTATGGGGTCGTCGCCATTTTTGTTGCTGCGAATTCGTTGCCCAACGCTTCCTTTGTTCTGCTCTCACCGGTGGGGCACGATCCGGTGCGGGAGGTGGATATTCTTTCACGCGTCCAAGCTACTGGAAATCTGGCCACGCCCTTTGGCTGGGGTGGTTATTGCTCCTGGCGGCTTTATCCGCGCATCAAAATTTCCATGGACGGCCGCTACGAAACCACCTTCCCTGAATCCACTTTTGAAATGAATGATGACTTTTACGAAAAACACGGGACCAACTGGGACCGGCTCATCCGGGATTACCCGGTGGATTACGTCATTCTCGAATTCACACAGGAACGATTGCGGCCGGCGGATTTGCTTGACCACGGTTACGTTCTGATTTGGACCACCGAAGGGCATTCCGCGCTCATGGCCCTGCAAAAACAGGCCGCGCAGCTCCAACATGTGGCCGCCGAACTTCCGCCGACCACCATCAACCCGGTGGACGCGAGCATTACCGACGGATGGTGGTCCCGTTCATCGGTCAATCAATGAGCACGGAATGTTTCTGCGATAAAAAATGCAGCCAGCAGGCGCTTACCGGCCGGGCGTAAATTTTTTCCAGGGCGCGCGCGTAAAGTTTCAGCTGGGGCGTGTAAATCCTTGTTTTTGCCGGCAAGTCGCCGGCACGAAGGTCGTCCGTTTTGAAATCCACCAGCCAGATTTCTTCCGGCAGCAGGACGACCAGGTCCGCCACGCCCTGCACCACAACGAATTCACTTTCAAGCCCCGCCTCCGGTTTTGTCCCGACGATTTCCGCCAATTCCTGCGGGCTGAATTTTGCCGTAAATGCCAGTTCACGCCGGACGTTGGCCGATTGCGCGCGGATCTGCTTTCCCGGCGGAGAATTCCAAAACGCGGCGATGGTTCCCAAATTCAGCGCTGCGCACTCACCTGCCGACAAGACCTTTTCCCGTTCCATCCGTCCGGCCTCGGCTCTCAATGCGGCAACGTTGTTCACGCTGTCAAGGGCGAGGTGCTGGATAAATTTGTGATGCGCTGAACCGGCCTCGGCGGCCGATAATTTCGGAGTTCGGGCTGACGCGCTGCGTCGCGTTGGACCGACGAATTTACGCTCCAGGAAAACCGGTTCCGCCTCATCATCCGTTTCGTCTGCCGCCTGACGGCGAAGCGCGGTGACGGATGATTTGGCCGCACGTTTCGTCGCCGCCGCAAACGGATATTCCCATGTGAACACGTCGCGCAACCTTGCGACGGTGGCGCCGTCAAGAGCGGGCAAATCCATAACCGGTGGCCGGTGGCCGATGGCTGATGGTTCTGACAATTCTGCGTCGTCCGCGATCCGCCAGCGCACATGCGGCAATTCACCTTCCGCCGCATTCCGCACTCCGCATTCCGCACTCCTTACTCCGAACCACAATCCCAGCCAGTCCGCGCAGCTTTTCGCCGCGAGAATTTCCCGCGGCGTTACCGCTTCCGGGCTGGTCCAAAGTGCCTGCCATTTCTTTTCGGTGATGGCGCCGCTCAGAATCAGCGTGTCCCGCGCGCGGGTCATGGCGACGTAAAGCAACCGCAGTTCCTCACCCAAAAGCTCGCGGCGCTCCTGCCGTTGCGCGAGCCAGTGCGGCAGGCTCGGATAACGCCGGCCCGTGTGGGGTGGTTTGACACGCGGGCACAAACCGAACCGTTCGTCCAGTATGATTTCTGCGCGCAGGTCCTGCAGGTTGAACGGCTTCGCCAGATCCGCCACGGCGACCACCGGGAATTCCAGGCCCTTGCTCTGGTGAATGCTCATCAGCCGCACGGCGTTCTCATCCGCGATGGGCGCGACCTCCGGGTCCACCCCGGCCTCGCGTTGCGCCTCGATGAATCTCAAAAACCGGAACAATCCCTGGCGTTGAAATTGATCAAACCGCCGGGCCAGATTGAGGAACCGTTCCACATTGGCCTGCCGCCGCGCGCCGCGCGGGCGCGAGGGCAGCCATTCGGCATAATGGGTTTCCGCCAGAATTTCTTCGAGGCATTGCGAGAGCGAAACCTGCCTTGCCATTTTCCGCCAGCACGAAAACCGTCCCAGAAATTCTTCAATTTTCTGGCGCAGTTCATTCCGCATTCCGCACTCCGCGCTTCGCGTTCGATTCAGTGCCGTCCAGAAATGAACGTCTTTGGCCGCCAGCCGGATCTCCGCCAACTCATCGAGCGACAAGCCTGCCAGCGGCGAGCGCAGCACCGCGATGCCAGGAACATCCTGCAACGGATTATCGAGCAATTGCAGCAGGTTCAGCAAATCCAGGATTTCCGTGCTGTCGAAAAATCCGCCGCGCTCGACCACCAACGGCACGCCGGCGCGCTCGAATTCTTTCGCGTACGCCTCGGCCTTGTTGGCGGGCGAACGCAGCAACACCGCCATGTCACGCCATTCGACCGGGCGGAAGGCTTTTTGCTCCCCGTGCCAGATTGCGTGCCGCGCAGCCTTCAATTCCTTCAGGCGCAAGGCGAGCAGCCGCGCTTCCTTCCCGGATTCCTCCAAGTCGGCCGAATCGTCGGTGCCGGCTTCATTCTCCGAATGTGCTTCCTCGCGCCCGCTTTTTTTGAAATGCAAAAGCAATTCAGCACGCGGCGTTGAATCTTCGTCAAGACTGAGCGCCCCGCGCATTTCGGGCGAACCGAATCGCAGTTGCGCTTCGGCGTCATAACCTACACCGCCAACCTCCTCGCGCATGAGCAACGCGAAGACGGAGTTCACGAAATGAAGCAGGCCCTCGCGGCTGCGGAAGTTTTCCGACAGCGGAAACGTTTGCCCGGTTTGGCCGCACCAGGCTCCGGCGTAATCACGGAAGATTTTCGGGTCGGCGAGCCGGAAACGATAGATGCTCTGTTTCACGTCGCCGACGAGGAAACGGTTGCCCGTAGTGGCACAGACGTCTTGCCTGTCATCAACGGGCAGGATGCCCGTTCCACTACTCAATGCTTGAATGATTTTGTCCTGGGCGGCGTTGATGTCCTGGTATTCATCCACGAACACGAACCGGATTTTCTCGCGCCAGCGTTCGGCAACCGGCGTCGGTTTGTCCGCCCCAAAATCCCACAGCAGCGTCAGCGCGAACTGTTCCAAATCATGGAAATCCAGGATGCCGTCATCGCGTTTGCGGCCGGCAAATCGGGCGGAAAAATTTTGCGTCAGCCGCAGCAAGGCGGTCATAGCACCGCGGACCCAATCCCAGTCTTCGGACAACGGATCGTTTCCGTTTTGGATGGCGGCGAGCGGGGCGAGAAAGGTCGCGGCGTCGAAGAAATCTTCGAGCGGTTTGCGAAGGGCGATTTTGCGTTTTGCCGGCCAGTGGTCGTCGGCCGAAACAACTTGCCCCAGAATTTCGGCGGCGACTGTGCGCGAAAAACTTTTTGGCAATCTCCGAAGCATAACGATCAATTCATCGGCCTTTTCGTTTCCGGCCTTGAGATTTTCCAGCACGGGCAACCACTCATCACGCCAGTCGCGGATGGCGTCCAGCAGCCAGATTCGCCATTCGGCCGGTTCGGGTCGCGAAAAGTTTTCCAGTTGCCGCGCAAACCAGCCTTCAGCGTCAGGCCGGGTTTGGGCGTAGTGATGCAATCGCAGAACGAGTGACCGGATTTTTTCATCGCGCCCGCCGCCGTTAATCTGGATCAGTTTTTGGACCGCCTCGGCCAGCCCATTTTCCCCGGCGTAGTGGGTTTGCAATTCCTCTTCGAGCGTCTCGTTGGCCAGCAACTGCGCTTCGCTTTCGTCGAGCACGGTGGGTTGCGGGTCAAGCCCCAGCTCGTAAAAATGTTCGCGCACGAGCTTGAGGCAAAAGCCATGCAACGTGCCGATGTGCGCGGCGTCGAAAAGCGCGAGCTGCGCGGCCAGATGCTGGTTGAGGGTTGAAGGTTGAGAGTTGAGAGTTTTTTCCAAAGCTGCGCGCAGGCGTTGGCGCATTTCTGAAGCGGCGGCCTCGGTGAAGGTGACGACCAGGATTTCATCCAGCGACGCCTGCTCGCGGCACAGGCAATCGAGGCACCGCTCAACGAGCGTGCGGGTTTTGCCCGTGCCGGCGCCGGCCATGACGAGCACATTGCCGCGCGCGGTGATGGCGCGGTACTGCGCGTGTGTCAAGCTATCGTCAATTTTTCCCGCAGGCGATTCCATGCTTCGCACCAGTTTCAAGTTTCAAACAACTTGAAATTCAACTGATTAGGTGTCATGAGAGTGTTTTAAAAAATCGAACTTCACGTTGCGTGCTTTGCCTTTCTTAATCTTCCATAATCGTCCCTCTCTGCCGTTGCAGTCAAAGATGAACATCAGCGAGTCATCTACGGCGTGCTCAATATCGGAGGCGCCGGGAGCGGCAGTCGCCACCGGATGCGAATGAAATGTGCCGACAACTTCCTGTCCAAGAACCTTCGTGGTAGCGACAATCCGCCTGACATCGGGGCTTGAAAGAACGAAGCTACCAGCGCGACGAGAGGTATTCCGTGTCCGAACGAATACAAGATGATAACCAGTATCGACGATCAATCCGCAAATCTCTGTGCCAACTCTTCGGCGTGTGGAGTCGCAAGCCGCACGGAGCATTTTGCAATATTGGGCTTTGTCGAAGAGGTGCATTCGCATGATGACACGTAACAGATAATGTCCGGCTTGCCGCGCAGCCTATCCTGTTTCACGATTTCGACTTTGCTTCCGACAAAATGGTTTGTCCAGAAATAATTGGGTGTGAATTTTTCTTCGTGATTTTCTTGGCTCATTGGATAAATTCTCCTCATGTCTTCCGGGTTTCGCATCAAGGACCAGCCCGTCAGCGAGCGTCCACGCGAACGGCTGGCCGAGCACGGCGCGGACGCTTTGAGCCATGCGGAATTGATTGCCATCCTGCTGCGCACCGGATTGAAAGGCGCCAACGCCATCGAGATCGGCAAACAGTTGATTTTCAAGTACGGGAATTCGCTCCAGGCACTGGCGCGGGCCTCGGTGGACGACTTGCGGCAGGTGAAGGGCGTCGGGCGGGACAAGGCGGTGACGCTCATCGCGGCGTTTGAACTGGCCCGGCGGATGGCCAGGGAAATGTGCAGCGAATCAGAGCCGCTGGACCATCCGGAGGCCGTGGTGCGGTGGTTGCGCGCCAAGGATCTGCTCAAGAACGTGGAAACGTTGCAAGTACTGTCGCTCAACACGCGACGCCGGTTCATCCGGCTGGACGAAATCACGGGTGGCACGCTCGACACGCTGCTGGTGCATCCGCGCGAGGTTTTCCGGAAGGCGATTGCCGCCAATGCCGCCGCCGTGGTGCTGGCGCACAATCATCCCAGCGGCGACCCGACGCCCAGCGAGGCCGACATCAAGGTGACGCGCGATTTGATCCGGGCCGGCCAGCTATTGAAAATTGACGTGCTCGACCACGTCATTATCGGTCGTGCGACCCCGGAACGGCCGAAAGATTACGTCTCCTTGCGCGAACTGGGGTATTTTTATTCGTGAAACAGGATGCGTGACGAGTGAAACGTGCGGGCACTTGTCACGTTTCACGTTTCACGCATCAGACTCCCTTGTGCGTCGAACAAAATCGGTTTGAATCTGTGCGAATCTATGTGAACCTGTGCCGGCAAAAATGATTCACCCAACGGCCATCATCCATCCGAAGGCAAAACTGGATTCGACAGTCCAGGTCGGCCCGTATGCCGTCATTGACGAGGGCGTTGAGTTGGGCGCGGATTGCATCGTCGGGCCGCACGTTTATCTCATGGGGCTGACGACGATTGGCGCGCACAACCAATTTCACGCCGGCTGCGTCATCGGCGACGCGCCGCAGGATTTGAAATACGACGGCACGCCGACGCGGTTGCGCATCGGCAATCACAACGTTTTCCGCGAACACGTCACCGTGCATCGCTCGACCCGGCCGGATGCGGAAACGATCGTCGGTTCCCACAATTTTCTCATGGCCAATGCGCACGTGGCCCACAATTGCGCGGTTGGCGACCACGTAATTCTGGCCAACGGCGCATTGCTGGGCGGGTATGCGGTGGTGCAGGACCGCGCGTTCATCTCCGGCAACTGCCTGGTGCATCAATTCTGCCGCGTCGGCACGCTGGCCATGATGCAGGGCGGCTCGGGCATCAGCCAGGACGTGCCGCCGTTTACGGTGGCGCTGCGCATAAATGAAATTTGCGGGTTGAATGCCGTCGGCCTGCGACGCGCAGGATTCACCGTGGAACAGCGAATTGAATTGAAGCGGCTTTACCACCTGCTGTTTTGCGGCGGGAAAAACCTGGGCGCAGCGATAGCAGAAGCGCAAACGAAATATACCAGCGCCACGGCGAAGACCTTGCTGGACTTCATCGTCGAAGCAAAACACGGTGTCTGCGCGGACATCGGTCACGCGACCGGTGGAGGGCCGGACGAGTAAGACACGGCCATGTATAAAATTCTCGGTTCAGATGGGAACGAATACGGTCCGGTTTCCGCCGAGCAGGTAACGAAGTGGATTGCGGAAAATCGGGTTGAGAGGAAAACCCCGGTTAAACCGGAGGGCGCGCCGGACTGGGTTTTTCTCGAATCTGTGCCGGAATTTGCCACGGCGTTCGGATTGCCGCCGTCGGTCCCGCCACCCTCCTCGCGCCCGCCACCGATTCCTGCATCCGCCAGAGTGCCAAAATCCACCGATGGACTCAACGCGATCATTCCGTATAAAAATGCGCGGGCATTGGCAGCCTATTATCTCGGGGTCTTTTCCGTGATCCCACCCGTTGGCGCACTGCTGGGCATTCCGGCGCTATTTTTGGGGATTTCAGGATTGCGTTTTCGCCGACGGAACCCGGAAGCGGGCGGCAGCGTCCACGCGTGGATTGGGATTGTTTTGGGCGGTTTGTTTGGTTTCGGATATCTGGCGCTGATCACGCTGGTGGTTATCGCCGGGATTGTCCACAGGCGTTCGATGCGGTAACATTTGCAGTATGTATAAAATCATCGGGGCAGACGGCAAAATCTACGGTCCGGCGAGCGCCGAACAATTGCAGCAATGGCTCGCCGAAGGCCGTGCCAACGCCCAGACGCAAACGCTGGCAGAGGGCGCGCCGGAATGGAAGCTGCTCGGAGCGCTGCCGGAGTTTGCGGGGCATTTCGCGCCGCCCAATCCACCGGTGATCAAGCCGCTGCCGCCGGGAGCTTCAATGACGGCGCAATGGCCGAAGACCAATTCCTTTGCGACGGCGGGATTGATTCTGGGAATTTTGTCCTTTGCGTGCTGTTTCAAATTTCTGTTTGGCGGACTCGGCCTGGTCCTCTCGCTCATCGGCCTTTCGCAAATCAACCGCCATCCTGAACTTTATGAAGGACGCGGGATCGCCATCACCGGGATCGTGCTTTCCAGCGTGAGTCTGCTGCTGTTCGGTCTGCTTTGGTTAGTAGCGCTGGCAACCGGCCATTTTTACTTCCACTGGGGTTTCAGATAATTTTGGATCGAAGTCATGCGTGCTGGCCCGCAAATTGCCCCGCCCAAAATCGCCGCCCCGCCCTCGCTCGCCTTTTTCGCCGGGACCGTGGTTGCGGTAGCCGTGCTGGGTTCGGGCGCGGTCCTGTTTTTCTTCAATCCGAGCACGCACGGATTTTATCCGGTGTGCCTGTTCCACAAACTGACCGGCCTGAACTGTCCGGGCTGCGGCGGGACGCGGGCGGCGTATCAACTGCTGCACGGACGCCTTTTGCTCGCGCTGCGGGACAACGCGTTGTTTATTCTCGCGCTCGCCGGCTTGATGGTGCGCGGCCTGTGGTTTGCCGTGCGCAAAATTCGTCGTCAACCCGCGACGCTGGCCGTGCCGCCCAAAGCATTGTGGGTATTCCTGGCAATTGCCATTGCTTTCAGCGTGTTGCGAAATCTGCCGGCGTTTTCGTTTCTCTCGCCCTGAACCAGCGGGAACTTTTCGCTTTTGCGGCCACGCGTTCTCGTGTTCAATCGGTGACCTATGAGTCTGACACATCCATTGACGACCACGACGTTTGATTTGCCCGGCTATCGTGTGGCCAAATCGTTCGGGGTCGTGCGCGGCATCATCGTGCGGTCGCGCTC
>DATNHI010000120.1:0-7231 GCA_035605035.1 Verrucomicrobiia bacterium | reverse complement strand
TATTCGGTCACCGGCGGTTTCTGGGCGCTCATCTCGGTGGTGCAAACACCCGGTGCGCCCACGCTTTACATCAGCCGCTCGGGCAACACCGTGACAGTGTATTGGCAGGATGTGTCCGGCTGGAGTTTGCAACAGAATGGCAATCTGGCCACGCCCGGTGGCTGGTTGGTCAACAGCAGTTGGACGACCTCCAACGGCACGAATTATTTGAACCTCACGCCACTCAGCGGAAATCTGTTCTTCCGATTAAGCAATCCTTAGCCGGGCGGGCAGGGGGGCCGCTCGCCGGGATGCCCGTTTAAATGTTCGACGGATGGCTTGACGCGCCGTCCGTCTTGAATTCCTGACGTTTAGAGATTGAACCGCCGGGGATGTTGGTTTACAATGGAGCTTCCTGTGAAACGACGTATTATTTCACTGCTGTATTGCGCGGTCGTCCGCCGCCATCCCGCCACCACGCGCGCTTGCCGAAATTTCCTGATTCCGCTGGCATTGCTCTCAACCCTCAACTCTCAACTTTCAACCGCTTTCGCCCAAGGCACGGCGTTCATATACCAGGGCCGGCTCAATGACAGTGGCAGTCCGGCCAATGGGAATTACGATTTGCGGTTCACCATTTACGATGCCGTGACCAATGGAAACGCGGTCAGCCTCGTCCTGACCAATTCCCCGACCGCGGTGAGCAACGGCTTGTTTGTGGCCAACCTGGATTTTGGTCCGGGCATTTTCACCGGCCCGGCGCGCTGGCTGGACATCGGCGTGCGAACCAACGGCGGTGCCAACGCATTCACCAACCTTGTCCCGCGCCAGCCCATCCTGGCCGTGCCCTACGCGATCTTTGCCAACACCGCGAGCAATCTGCTGGGCACGTTGGTGGCGACGCAGTTGACCGGGATTTTGCCGTCCACCCAGCTCAACGGTACGTATTCGGGCCAGGTGAATTTCAACAACGGCGCCAACAGTTTCAATGGCGCGTTCAGCGGCAACGGCACCAACCTCGTGAATTTAAATGCTTCCCAATTAACCGGCGGCACGGTGGCCGACGCCCGGCTGACCCCCAATGTCGCCCTGTTAAATGGCATTCAGACCTTCACCGGCTCCAACGTTTTTACGGGCAGCAACATTTTCACCGGCATCAATACGTTTACCGGCCCGAATAACAGTTTCAGCGGCAATGGCACGAACCTTGTAAATCTAAACGCTTCTCAGTTGACTGGCGGCACGGTGGCGGACGCGCGGCTTTCACCTAATGTGCCGCTGCTCAACACCAACCAGGTTTTCACCGGGTCCAATGTTTTCCGCGGCCCTGGCCTCTTTACCGGCACAAATTTCTTTACCGGTGTCAATCTGTTCACCAATTTCGGCAACAGTTTCGTCGGCAGTTTCTTCGGGAACGGTCTGGTGGGCTGGCTGCCAACCAACGGCGCCGCCATCCAGGCGGTGAGAGATACGGGTTATCTTTTAACCAACTCGCAACAAGTGACAGTGACGCTGCCGCTATCGGCGAATGTGGGCGTCGGCGACATCGTGCGTATTTCGGGTCCGGGCGCCAGCGGCTGGCAGGTCGCACAAAATGCGGGACAATCCATTCTCGGGAATTTCTCCAGCTTTGCCAATTCGCCCTGGTCAATGGTCCAAGCGGCCAATACCTGGTTCGGTATCGCTTCGTCGGCAGACGGGACACGGTTGGCCGCGGTGGCGAGTGTAAATGGAATTTCCACTTCGATTGATTCCGGAGGGACATGGACTGCTAATAGTGGTTTGCCTGCTGCTCAATTCCATTCCATCGCCTCGTCGGCGGATGGCAGCAGGCTGGTGGCGGCAGTTCTCGGTGGCTTCATTTACACGAATTCGGGCACAAGTTGGGCGTCAACCGGTTTCGGTACGGCCAACTGGACTTCCGTGGCTTCCTCCGCCGATGGCACCAGATTATTTGCGGCGGCAAGCGGTGGCGCTGTTTATTCCTCAACTAATTCAGGCACGACCTGGGCGGCGATCACCGGCTCCGCTAACTGGATTTCGGTGGCTTGCTCGGCGGATGGCAGCAAAGCGGTTGCGGCCATCAGCGGTGGAACAATTGCGGCGTCCGGTGGTTCAACTGCGCCTCCAGCCAATTGGATTTCCGTTACCTCTTCAGCCGATGGTAACAAATTGGCGGCCGCTGTTGGTGGCGGCGGAATATATACTTCGTCCAATGCTGGCGCCTCTTGGACGCCGCAAAGCGGCGCACCGAGCACAAATTGGACTTCTATTGATTCATCGGCTGATGGCAGCAAGCTGGTGGCGGTGGTCAACGGCGGCGGCATTTACGCTTCAAGCAATTTTGGCGTCACCTGGGTGCAACAAACGAATGCGCCCGTTAGAACCTGGAGTTCGATTGCCTCGTCTGCCGATGGCACCAAACTGGCCGCCGCAGTCAATAACGCCACCACCGGCGGGATTTTTATTTCGCAGGCTTCTTCACAAACTACGACGACGGTGGGAACGACCGGCTACATTGTCGGCGGTCAGGGTGCGGCGGTGGAATTGCAATACATCGGCAACGGCCAGTTCATGCCGGTCAGTTCCGCCGGAACCATTTGGGCATTTTGATGGTAGCGGCGACCTGGTAGAGCGGCGTCAAATTTTAAATTTCGGGCACTGGCCCAGAAATGTTTTGGGATTCTGGAAAATCACCTTGTCAATCACGGCAGCCAGGTGCCCGTGTTTTTTCATTTCCAGCGCCGTTTTCGGGACTGCCAGCGGATCGCTCACCCCCCAGTCGCACGCGCTGTTCAACCAGAGGCGCTCGTTGCCATAGGTTTCCAGAATGTCAATGGCCCGTGCCGGCGAGCACTTCGTCTCGGGATAAAGCGTCATGCCCGCCCAATGACCCGCGTCCAGCACCAACCCGACTGTGTGTTCTTCCACGTGGTCAATGATGACGTGCTCCGGCCGGATGCGCTTGTCGTTCTTCAAAACATCCAGAATCAGGCGCGTGCCTTTCAGCTTGTCCTCCAGATGCGGCGTGTGGACCAGAATCAATTGGTTGTGCCATGCCGCGAAGTCCACCTGCATCTCCAGGACTTTCAGTTCGTTCCGCGAATTCTTGTTCAAACCGATTTCACCGATGCCGAGCACGTTCGGGCGCTCGAGAAATTTCGGGATCAGCGCAATCACTTCTCGGGCCAGCTTCACGTCTTCGGCCTCCTTGGGGTTGATGCACAGCCAGCAGAAATGTTTCAGGCCGAACTTCGCCGCGCGCTTCGGCTCATACTCGGTGAGCTGGCAGAAATAATCGTAAAATCCGGCGGCGGAACTGCGGTCGAAGCCCGCCCAGAACGCCGGCTCGCAGACTGCCTCGCAGCCGGCCAGCGCCATGCGTTCGTAATCGTCGGTGACGCGGCTGACCATGTGGGCGTGAGGCTCGATGTAGCGCATGTTGAAACTCGTCGGAGTCAGTTTTTATTTGTGACGTTAGTACTAACGAACGGCAGTTTTGTGAGTCGGATCGTGCCGACATCGACCACTGAGGTTTGATTCGTGGGATCCGGCCCGATCCAATTGGTAAGCGATTGGTAACTGGGTGACTGTACAATGAGGTAGCCGCGTGGAATATAGTTTGAATCCGTTAATCGCACCGTGTGAACACCCCATTGTCGCTCGGCAGGTAAGAAAAAGGTTCCATTGTTGGTAGTCAATGCCGTTGGCCGGAAGTGCCGGTTATCTCGAAAATGCACGGTTGCTTGAAGGACTGGGCCGTCTGTTTTGATATCCACCACCTGTCCTTTGACCGCCGGGAATGCAGTAAAATGATTGAGATGGCCACAGCCACAGAGCGCAAAGAGTATAAAAACAATGAATAAGGTGGGTGGGTTTTGTCTTTTCATGTTCCGGGTCGCCCTCTTGGCTGGTTCACACTCTTACCGTGCCTGGCCACGCGCCGCAGGCCGCTTTCGTGGTCACGGCGGCAATCGGCTCTTTCGTCGGATCGCTGAAGGCGAGCAGGACGCGCCGGGCTTTGTCCTTTTGCTTGCCTCTCATTTTGTCCAGCGCGGCGCGGAAAGCCTGCATGCGAAAATCATCTTTTCCGGCCGCACGCTCGACGCGGTCGAGGAAGGCGGCCGCTTCAATCAATTTGTGCCGCGCATCGAGAAAATAGAGGTCCAAAACCTGTTGTCGTGTCATAACATTTACGATTGCGATTGATAATTTACGATTTTGTCAGCATCCGGCAATCTTCAATCGTAAATCATAAATCACAAACCTTCAATCCACCGCAACACCTGCGCCGCCGCCTCCTGCGGCGCGGTGCTGAGAACATTGTGGTCCGCGCCTCGCAGGACTTTGTAATCACGCAGAGACGGGCAATATTCCCGCAGCCAGCGCCGTACCCACAGCCACGGCACGATGGGATCCAGCCAGCCGCTCAGGCCGAAAACCGGCAATTCGGTCCGGACGGCGATCGGACGCGGATCATTTCCGGCAATCAAGTGGAGGCGATGCTGCGCGGCGCGGCGGTCCAGCCCCTCCGCCCGACGCGCGATAAATTCGTCAATCGTGGCCAGCACCTCCGGCGAACGATGATACCGGAACCGTGCAATCTTTGCATAGCTGAAGACAATCCAGACAAATAAGGCATTCGAAATTCTGCCCGTGAGTTTTTCCGCGCCGCGGACCGCCCAGCGCATCGGATGTTTCACAAAGCCGCCCGCCAGAATCACGCCCTCGACGGCAAATATTCCACGCCCGACCAATGCCCACAGGGGTTGCGAGCCGTACGATTCGCCCAGCAGCCAGCCGCGGGCGATGCCACGCTGCGCCAACGCGGTTTCAATCGCCGCCGCATAATCGTCCAGCGACCACGACAACGTGCGCGGATACGTCACCTCCACAAAGCGCGCCCGGCCGCCGAGGGCATGGCGGAAGCCGCCGATGAGGGTCCAATCGCCGTGCAACCCGGGCAGATAAATCAGTGGCGGTAATGACGCGTCACCATGAATGCGTAATTGCAATTCCTCGGCCATGGAGCGTGATTATCGGCTTCCCGCAGGCACTGTTCAATGCGGAAAAGGCCGCTGCCGATTTGACCGGCAACCAAGCAGAGATACGCAGCCAATCGAATCCCGTAGGCCGATTAGAAGTATTCGGTGAGAGTAATCAATCCTTCCGGATTGGGAACGCCTTTGTCCTGGACGGAGACAATATGCTCATTTCCGAGGCTTTGTACGCCGATGAACCACTGTGTGCCGCGGATGTGATATTGCAGGCTCGGCTGCGATTCATTGTAATTCTCAACAGTCACCACGGTTGTCTGGCGTTTTGAAAGATTTGCCGCCTTTGCCAGGAACATATTGCTGTCCTCCCTGACAGTTGCGGCCGGCTGGAGCATCTGGCCGGTCTTTTGATCCAAAGAATCAATAACCACCGCGTTATTATCGGTATTGTGAAACGTCTGCGGCGGCCTCGAGGTCGCGCAGGAGGTCAACGAAACTGCGAGCGCGGCCAGTGCTATCGAAATGCCGATTTTCATGCGCTATATTGTCCCGTTCGCCGGGAATTTTACGGATTATCTGCGTGCTGACTGCTTTAACGCTGTCAATTATCAACGCAGGTGACGCAAGTTCGATGCCAGCGGCTTTGCGGCCTATGCCGTTCAGGGGTCGAAGCCGGCTTTTGCCTGTAATCACGCGGGGGGACCGCCCACGACCCGGGTGCAATTTCCGGCAGGTTGACGCCGTTACAGCTTCGGGAAGAATTCCTTGGCCGTTTTGCACGTGGCCGCGCTCAATTCATCGAGCGAACAGCCTTTGACCTGTGCCACGACCTCGGAGATTTCCTTCACATAAGCCGGTTCGCAGCGTTTGCCGCGATACGGCACGGGCGCGAGATACGGGCAATCGGTTTCCAGCATGAACCGGTCGAGCGGCGTAGCGGCCGCCGTGTCGCGTACGTTCTGGCCGTTCTTGAATGTGACGATGCCAGTGAAGCTGACCAGCGAGCCGATTTCCAGAACGCGGCGCATCCGGTCGGCACTTTCGCCGAAACAATGAAACACGCCGCGGACTTTGCCGGCAAACGGCTTGAGTTGCGCCAGGGTGTCGTCAAAGGCGTCCCGCTGGTGGATGACGCAATTCAGTCCGAATTCGACGGCCACCTCAAGCTGCTGCTGATAAATGTCCGCCTGCCGTTGTTTGTAGCGCTGGTCGTCCTCGGCCGTGCCGCCTTGCAAACCCGGCAAGTGGTGATAATCCAAGCCGATTTCGCCGATGGCGACGACTTTGGAGTGCCGGGCAAAGGCACGCAGACCCGGGCGCACGTCGGACGGCGCTTTGGTCGCTTCGGACGGGTGGCAGCCGATGGCAGCGAAAACGCCGGGAAACTTTTCGGCGAGCTGTATGGCGCGTTCGCTGCTGCTCAGGCTCGTGCCGATGGAAATCATTTTGATGATTCCGGCGGCCTGGGCGCGGGCGATGACCTCCGCCAAATCCTTCTCGTAATCAGGATAATCGAGGTGGGCGTGAGTGTCGTAAAACGTCGCCATGCCGACAGGGTTGAACGCTGAACAGGAAAAAGCAAGCCACCCTTCAAATCAACCGTCGCGAAAATTACCTGGCTTCCGATACATTTCTCATCGCGTTGTTCGTGCTGCCGAGCTTTTGTTCAAGCGCGGCCATTTTGGCCTCAACCGAAGATCTGCCGGGATAATCGGGCGATTCCGCGAGAAGCTGCCGGTAATTTTCAATGGCGTCGTTTTCGCGTCCGTTGGCGACCAGTTTGTCACTGAGCGTCAGGCGGATGCGGATGCGCTGTTCCGGCGACGGATGGCGTGCGAGGTCCAGTTCGTAGGTGTCAATGGCTGAAGACGGTTTGCCTTCCGCATCATAAAGGTCGGCGAGTTTTTCGGTGAGCACGGCGCTGTTGGTGATCGCGTCGAGATTTTCCAGGAAGTTCGCGAGCGACGCCACTGGCAGGCCGCGGACGAGGTCCAGATTCACGAGCCGCAAATAGGACCATTCGAGAAGCGGGCTGTGGCGGCGTGCCAGGGCCTCGTGCAGAGCCTGCTCCGGCGTGCCAAACGGCCGGTAAAGCGGATCGCCGACGACGGTCGTCTGCCAGGAAAGAACGGGTTGCGCGGCGTAAGCCGCCTCCCCAAAGCTCATGCCGTAATAGAGGAAGCGCGCGGCAAACACCGCTACGTCCGGCGTACCCCCGAGATAAGGTTCATCCACGCAACCCATGGTCGCGGTTG
>DATNHI010000119.1:0-21732 GCA_035605035.1 Verrucomicrobiia bacterium | reverse complement strand
GAGGTCGCGCATGAATTTCTCAATGCGTTTGCTCGGCGAACGATCGCGGTAACCGAGATTGTGCGCCACCGCCGGTTGCAGGTTCTTGCCCAGCACGTCGAGCGCACGGTTGACGTGGTAATGCAGTTCCGTCCGCGTGCGCAGCAGGAAATCATACGCCGCTTCCAATTGCCGGCGCTCGGCTCCGCTCACAAATTCATCCCGCTCCAGTTCGCGCAACGACCGCGCGCGGTATTTGAAAAACACCATCCACAGCAGGTTCTGGAAATCGCGCAGACCGCCGCAGCCGTTTTTGATGTTCGGTTCCTGCATGCACGCGGAATCGCCGAATTTCGTCCGCCGCGATGCCTGGTCTTCCAGCCGCATGGCGATGTATTTATCCACAAAACCGACGACGCATTTGGAAACCAGCGTTTTCTGGAACCTGGCGAACAGCGCCTCCGCGCCGACGATGAGCCGCGCTTCGATGAGCGATGTTTTCGATTGCATGTCCGAGTTCGCCACCGTCACGCAATCATCAATGCTCCGGACCGAGTGTCCGACCTTCAGACCGACGTCCCACAGCGGATACAGCACGCCGTCAATCAGCCGGGACAGATAGGGCAGGGGTTTGCCCGACGCGATCTGGCCATCGTGCAAAAACATGAAGTCAATGTCGCTGTGCGGATTCAACTCGCCGCGGCCGTAGCCGCCGATGGCCACGAGCGCCAGCGGCGGAAATTCCTTTTGCGCCTGGGCCGACAGGCTGGCCTTGGCCGTTTCCCACAGATGTCGCAACAGCGCGTCGAGCATCGCCGCGCGCCCCTCGCAAACCTCGCGCCCGCTCACCCCGGCGCGATGTTGCAGTTTGAGCCGGTGCGTTTCCACCTTGAGAAACCCCTTGTAGCGCGCGAGTTTTTCCGCCGGGTCGGCGTTCGGTGGCAACGGCAGACGCTCGGCGGCCTCGGCCTCGATCTTTTTGAGCAAATCCTGCACGGACGCACTGTAGCGGCGGTCTGCGGCCGCTGCAATTATTTCAGCGTGTCGTGCTGTATCATCTTCGGTGGGGTGAGGCTACTGACGAGCTGGCTCGCGGGGACGCTCGCCCCACCAAAAAATAAATTTGATACCATACCGGCGTCTCCGTCGGCGCTCGCCGCGCGCCGCTACAAAGCGAAATCTTTCCGTGTGCGGGAGGTTTGCTACACTTTGCGGGCGATGCCAGTCCAGCCCGATCCCGATGCCGCCCTGATGCTCCGCGTGAAACGCGGCGACCGCGCGGCGTTTGCCGAATTGGTGGACAAATACAAGCAGCCGGTGCTGAATTTCATCTACCGCACCCTGCGCGACGAAATCGAGGCCGAGGACCTGGCGCAGACGGTTTTCCTGCAGGTTTATAAATCCCGGGGCCGTTACCGGCGCAAGGCAAAGTTTTCCACGTGGCTCTTCACCATCGCGCGCAACCTGTGCCTGAACGAACTCCGCCGCCGCTCGCGGCATCCCGCCGAATCCATCGAGGAAACGCACGCCGAACACGAAGACCAGCCGCGCCAGCAATACGAAGACAAATCGCAAGTCGCCCCGCCGGAAAAGCTGTTGCACGGCGAACTCGCACAAAAAATCGATCAGGCGCTGGCCGGACTGCCGGAGAACCAGCGCACCGCCATTTTGCTCTGCCGGCAGGAGGACTTGAGCTACGAGGAAATCGCCGAAATTCTGGAGTGCTCGCTTTCGGCGACCAAATCGCTCATCCATCGCGGACGCGAAACGCTCAAGGAAAAGCTCAAGCCGTATTTGCAGACTGGCGAGTGGAGTGAATGGAAACGAAACATGCCTTCACATTGATTGAACTGCTGGTGGTGATTGCCATCATCGCCATCCTCGCCGCTCTGCTGTTGCCGGCGTTGAGCCGGGCCAAATCGTCCGCCAAGCGTGCCGCGTGCACCAGCAACGTTCGGCAAATCAATCTGGCCGCGCATCTGTATGCGGATGACCACGGCGATGCTATCGCTTACTACACCAATTCCATTTACTTCGATTACAAGGAAAACATTTTGCCGTATATCGGCGGGAGTTCATCCAATAACACCGTCTTCGTGTGCGCGGCCGACGATTTCGTCTTTACGGGCACGCTGGGTTCATGGTTTACGGATCCGCCTTTAAGTGGCCAGGGCTTTTGCAACCAGGCCTGGACCCATTTTTCGAGCTACTGGTTCAACGGCCTGGTACGCGGTAACGACACCAACAATCCGGGTATGGCGCAAAAGCCGTTCGCCTCGGTGTACGAGCCGGCCAGGACCGAGATCATCGGGGAAATTTCCGGCGGCGGCGGTTTGAGCAGCCACGACCGCCGACAGCCGCTGCAATTCCCGGACGCCCGGAATGTGATGAGTTTTGTGGACGGCCACGTCAGCTACATCAAAATCTATTGGAACGGCACACCGGGACCCGACGGTTTTCCCGCTTTTTACGAACCACCCGCCGGCTACGAATATAAATGGACGGCGAATTGATTTGGCGGCGACAAAGAGGTCGCGCCTCAACCGGCGTCGGGCGCAGCATTGACGGCTTCAAAGAAACTCCGCAACTTTTGCTCGTCCAGAACGTCGTTCGTGCGCACACCGCTGCACAAGTCCAAGCCGAACGGTTGCACGGCGGCGATGGCTTCCTGCACGTTCGAGCTGCGCAAACCACCCGCGAGAAATACCGGTTTCGGCACCGCGTCGCGGATGCGGCGGCTCAAGCTCCAGTCATGCACGCGGCCCGTGCCACCCAGTTCCTTCACGGCCAGCGCCGGATTTCCTGAATCGAGCAACAGCGCATCTACGTGCTCCGCCGCCTTCTGTGCCTTCATCAACGATTCTTCGTCGGTCACATGAATCACTTGCACCAGCGCGATGCCGGGCAACGCCGCGCGCAGCCGCGCATAAACGGACAACTCCACATAATCGCAAAGCTGCAACGTGTTCGTCCGGCAACGCCGCTGTTGCGCGATGATTTCGTCGGCGTCGCGCCGCGAAGTCAGCAGGAACGTGGCGATGGGCGGCGGCACCACGGCGGTGATGCGCGCGATGGTTGCCTCGTCAATCACCCCCGGCCCGCTGGGCATGGAGGAAACCAGCCCCAACGCCGACGCGCCGTGCGCGATGGCCAGCCGCGCCTCCGCCGGCGATTTGATACAGCAGATTTTTACGCGCGGTCGCATTGATTTATGGCGGCAGCGTAGAAAATTGTTCCGCCTGTGGAAAGTGCGCATTGCATCACGGACGCGAAACGCTCAAGGAAAAGCTCAAGCCGTAACTGCAAACTGGCAAGTGGAGCGGGTGAAAATTCTGCTTGCCCGTCTCAACCCACCGGTTTATTCCCTCGAACGTATTCACCACGCAACGCAAATGATGAAACCGTCTTTTCTCCTTTCCCTGGTTCTGATCGCTGCTGCCACGTTCGCGGGCGCGCAAACCAATTCCGCAACCGCCGGCAATTCCCCTGACCCGTATGCCCACGAGACGGTCGCCCAACGCGACGCACGCATGGCCTGGTGGCGCGCGGCGCGGTTCGGCATGTTCATTCACTGGGGCGTCTATTCCGTTCCCGCCGGCACTTACCACGGCACCAACGTTCCAGGTATCGGCGAATGGATCATGAACAGGGGCAAAATCCCCGTCGGCGAATACCGCGAGTACGCCAAACAGTTCAACCCGACCAATTTCAATGCCGACACCTGGGTCAAGCTCGCCAAACAAGCCGGCATGAAATACATCGTCATCACCGTCAAACATCACGACGGCTTCGCCATGTTCGATTCCAAGGCGAGCGACTGGAACATCGTCCAGGCCTCGCCGTTTGGCCGCGACCCGCTCAAGGAACTGGCCGCCGCCTGCAAAAAAAACGGCCTCAAACTCGGCTTTTACTATTCACAGGCGCAGGACTGGAACAATGGCGGCGCCGCCTCCGGCGGCAAATGGGACAAGGCCCAGGAGCGCAACATGGATGATTACATTGACAAGGTGGCCGTGCCGCAGGTGAAGGAATTGCTCAGTCATTACGGCGAATTCCCCGCCGTGCTCTGGTGGGACACGCCGCAGAATATGAACTCGGAACGCGCGGGAAAACTGATCGCCCTATTGAAAATGAAGCCCGGCATCATCTCCAACAACCGGCTCGGCGGCGGTTTCAAGGGCGACACCGAAACTCCGGAGCAACACATTCCGGCGACCGGCTATGCCAACCGCCACTGGGAAACCTGCATGACCATCAATGATACCTGGGGATACAAATCCTACGACACCAATTTCAAGTCCACCGAAAAGCTGCTGCGCAACTTGATTGACATCGCCAGCAAGGGCGGCAACTACCTGCTCAACGTCGGGCCGGACGCCACCGGCGTGATTCCCGAACCCGAGGCGCAACGACTCCGGGAAATGGGCGCATGGATGATGGTGAACGGCGAAGCCATTTACGGCACGACCGCCAGTCCCTTCAAACAACAACTGCCATGGGGCCGTTGCACCAAAAAAGTCACCTGGCGCGGCACGTCGCTTTATCTCCACGTCTTTGACTGGCCGGCGGACGGCAAACTCGTCGTGCCCGGCTTGAAAAACAAGGTGAAATCGGCCTGGCTGCTGGCGGACCCACATCACAAATCGCTGGCGACCGAAAGCAACTCCGATGAGTTGACCATCACCGTTCCCGCCACCGCGCCGGATGCCATCTCGTCAACCGTGGTGATGAAAATCGAAGGCGCGCCGGAGATTCGGTAAGGGATCGTCCGTTTTGTAATTTCGCAGGGCGGAGCGCCGCGACGCCCTGACTGGCCAGGAAATATGGGGGCTCGTGGAACTCGCCCCTCCGAAATGGCGGCCGCGAATCGCTCAAGGAAAAACTCAAGCCGTATTTGCAGACAGGCGAGTGGAATGAATAATTCGGAGGGCGGAGTTATACGCCGCCCTGAATTGGAAGCAGACCGCCGCATTTCTTCCTGGAGGATGGCAAGTGCGACTTTTTACCGAAAGCCGCTACGCCTGTTTGAAGACGAAAATCCGTGACAAAACGTCCATGGAGACTTTCGCTCCACCAATAATCCTTGATGAAAATTCACCGTTCTGTTTCTGTAACCGCATCATGCCAAAAGCTGTTGCTACAACTGACTCATCGCCAATTCAGGTGGGCGCGGTCTTGTTCGAAGGGTTCGAGCTGCTTGATTTTTACGGGCCGCTCGAAATGTTCGGTCTTCTGGAGGGTGAAGCCCGGATTACCGTGGTAGCGGAGAAGACCGGCCCCGTGAAAAGCGCCGCCGGACCGAGCGGAGTGGCTGACGCAACGATGGCGGAGTCCAGCGGGTTCGACGTGTTGCTCATCCCGGGCGGGATTGGGACGCGTACTCAAATGGCCAACGCGTCGTTCCTCGCCGAACTGAAGCGGCTGACCGAGGCCTCGCGCATCGTGGCAACCGTGTGCACCGGAAGCTTTTTGCTGGCCCGTACCGGATTGCTGGACGGGCGCAAAGCGACCTCGAATAAACGAGTATTTCAACTCGTGAAAACCAACGCGCCGAAGGTGAACTGGATCGCAAAGGCGCGCTGGGTGGAGGACGGCAAATACTTCACGTCGTCGGGCGTCAGCGCAGGAATGGACATGGCGCTGGCCGTGATTGCCAAACTGCGCGGTCGGGAAAAGAGTTTGGAGATTGCGAGCCGGGCGGAATACGAATGGCACGAAGACAGCTCGTGGGACCCGTTTGCGACCGCCACTGGATTGTGATCGGGAAAGCCATATCCGCAAACCGGCGAGTGGAGCGAATAGAATTTGGAGTGCGGCGACATGTCGCCGCTTTGAAAGCGCGGACATGTCCGCGCACTCCAAAATAGTGCTCGCTACCCACCCCAAGCAAAATCCACTCGACAAACCTTCTCCGCCGCCGGAACTTCAGAATAGTGAAAATGAGCAAGCCATTCTGGGGAGTCGTTGCTGGTGCTGCGATATGCTTGGCAGGCATCGCTGGAATTACATATTTTCTTTATTTTCCGTATGCTTGGGCAGCTTCGAGCTTTCAGGACTGGATGCCCATTTCCGGGCTTGCAGTATGTATGGGGATTGTTGTTATTGCCGCATCGTTAATCGTTGGGCTCGTCAGTTGGTTTATTACATGTCTCCGTCAAGGAAAGTTTGAGAGCAAAAACTGACCCGCCTAATTTAAGAATTGGCTACGGCCAACTCACCTGTCCCTTTTCAACAGAATTTCCGCCAAGGCTTCGAGCGCAACAGGGCGCGTTGAATTCAGGCAGAAACAGCCGCTTCGTGCTTCAAAACCAACAACTCCGCGCGCGACAATTCGGTTACTGCCACCGTCCTGCCTTTGGCGTCGAGAAATTCCACTTCAAAAACGCCCAGCGCATGCACTTCCACCACCGTGCCGACTTGTCCGGCAACCAAGCCCTGGTCAGGCTTGTCTTCCAGCAACGCCACGGCATCCAGCAATTTGACAGGCGCACTTTGCACGTTTCTTCTATAGCACGTAACAGGTAATCAATCCACGAAAGCCCTGTCACTATTTGGCAATTTCATTTTTACCGGTCCCGCTTCAGCAGAAATTCCGCCAGCGCTTCGAGGGCGACGGCTTTGCCTTTGAAAGTTTTCAACGCCGCAAACGCTTTGTCCGTCAGGTTCTCCGCAATTTTCCGTGATTTTTCCAGACCGACAATCGCCGGGTAGGTCGCCTTTTGCGACTGCGTGTCTTTGCCCGCGGTTTTGCCGAGTTGCTCGCTGGTCTGCGTCACGTCCAGGATGTCGTCAATCACCTGGAACGCGAGACCAACGTGATAACCGAAATCAGTGAGCGCCTTGAGTTGCGCGGATGTGCAGTTCGCGCTCATGCCGCCGAGCCGCACGGAACAGCACAGCAACGCAGAGGTCTTGCGCTCGTGAATGTAGCGCAGTTCGTTCGCGGAAATTTTTCTGCCTTCACCTTCCAAATCCGCGACCTGCCCGGCGACGAGCTGCAACGAGCCGGACGCCTTCGCGAGTTCCAAAATAAGTGTCCGATGCGGATAACGTGGCCAGCCTTTGGCTTGCGCGGCGATTTCAAACGCCTGTGTCAGCAGCGCGTCGCCCGCGAGCACGGCGATGCCGTCGCCGAACACCTTGTGATTGGTCGGCTTGCCACGGCGGAAATCGTCATTGTCCATCGCCGGCAAGTCGTCGTGGATGAGCGAATAGGTGTGGATGCACTCGACGGCGCAGCCGAGGGGCAGGGCGTCAGCTTCGCGTCCGCCGCACGCCTGCGCGGCGGCCAGGCAGAGGGCGGGGCGCATCCGTTTGCCACCGGCAAAGAGCGAGTAGCGCATCGCTTTGTGGATGGTCGCGGGTTTGGTTTTCTCGGGCGGCAAAAAATTGTCGAGCGCGCGATTGACGGCGTCAGTGCGCGTGGCCAGAAATTGCTCTAAATCGAATTGCGACTTTGCGGACATGCTGGTTTGTTTTAGGAAAAAAAACGCGCCGGCGCAAGCAACGCGTTTTGGATCCGAAAACTGAAATTGGGATGGGGAGCGCACGCGCCTCGCGTGCCGTTTTCCGCGCCCTCGCGGAAAACATAAAACGCACCAAAAAAGCGCAGCGCACGCGGGCAGATTCACGTGCCAAAATGCTGGACGCGAGGCGCGTCCAGCCACACCCGAGGCGGGTGTGCTCCCAATTCCCTTTTCACCGGCCAATCGTTTGCATCATGTGTTCGGGATAACGCGGACCAGCGGCGACGCCCACCGGCGCGACTTCGGCGATTTGTTTCAAATCATCGCCGGTCAGTTCAATTTGTGCCGCCGCGACGTTTTCTTCGAGATATTTCCGGTGTTTGGTGCCGGGGATGGGGACGATGTCGTCGCCCTGCGCGAGCACCCAGGCCAGCGCGAGTTGCGACGGCGTGCAATGCTTTTGCGTCGCGAGTTTTTCGATGCGGCGGACCAAATCCAGATTGCGTTGAAAATTTTCGCCCTGAAACCGCGGTGAAAAGCGGCGGTAATCGTCGGCGGGCAGGTCGTCAAATTTTTTGAACCGGCCGGTGAGAAAGCCGCGGCCCAGCGGACTGTACGCCACCAGACCGATGCCCAGTTCACGGCACACCGGCAGGATTTTGTCCTCGGGATCGCGCGTCCAAAGGGAGTATTCATTTTGCAGGGCGGTGATCGGATGAACGGCGTGTGCGCGGCGGACAGTTTGCGGGCCGGGTTCGGACAGGCCAAGGTAGCGCACCTTGCCTTCCTTGACCAATTGCGCCATCGCGCCGACGGTTTCCTCGATGGGCGTGTCCGGGTCCACGCGATGCTGGTAATACAAATCAATCACGTCCGTTTTCAACCGGCGCAGGCTGCCTTCGCAACTGGCGCGGACGTACTCGGGGCGGCCGTTGACTCCGCGGACGTTGGGATTTTTCGCGTCGCGCACGATGCCGAATTTGGTGGCCAAAACCACCCGGTCACGCCGGCCTTGCAGCGCGCGCCCGACGAGTTCCTCGTTCAGAAACGGCCCGTACATGTCCGCCGTGTCGAAGAACGTCACGCCCAAATCCAGGGCGCGATGGATGGTGGCGATGGATTCCTGGTCGTCACGACCACTGTAAAATTCCGACATGCCCATGCAGCCCAGTCCCAGCATTGAAACCACCAGCCCTTGTTTTCCTGACTTTCGCGTTTTCATCAAATGCTCCATTTCCTTTAATTTCGCGTTAAAATAGCACTGAATTGACCGTTGCAAAGCGGTTGAAATTTTCGTATTGCGTCCAGGCCCGGCAGCGATTAGTATTTCCAACTCTGTTTGTCAAAACGCATTGTGAACGCTGAACTCTGCAAAAAGGCCGCTGAAAAAGTCGGCAACCCGAACGTCCTCGTCAATCTCATTTCCCGCCGGGTGCGGCAGCTCAATTCCGGCGGCGGCGGCTTGAGCCGGCCGCTGGTGAATGACGTGACGAACCTCGGCGCGGCGGACATCGCGTTGCGTGAAATCATTGAGGGGAAAATGGGCTGGGACTTGCCGGAGCCGGTCGAGCTGGTCCGCCCGCAACCCAAGAAACGCCGGAAACGGTGATCCATTTACGATTTACGATTGATGATTTATGATTTCGAAAGCGGCCCTGCGCGGATTGGCTTCATGCACCGGCCATAAATCATAAATCGAAAATCGTAAATCATAAATCCCCGATGGTCATGGCCGACATCGTGACCAACCACAAGGCGCGGCGCGATTATCACATCCTCGAAACGTTCGAGGCGGGCATCGTGCTGCGCGGCACGGAGGTCAAATCGCTGCGCGCGGGCAAGGGGCAGATCAACGACGCCTTCGCGCGGGTGGAAAAGGACGAGGTCTGGCTTTACAACGCGCACATTGACGAATACTCGCACGGCAACCTCCAGAACCACCAGCCCAAGGCGCCGCGCAAATTGCTCCTGCACAAATCGGAAATCCGGAAACTGTTCGGTCTGGCCGAGGTGAAAGGCAACGCGCTGGTGCCGCTGGCGTTTTATTGGAAGAACGGCAAGGTGAAAGTCGCGCTGGCCGTCGGCAAGGGCAAACAGCAGTTCGACAAGCGCGACGAATTGAAACGGCGCGAATCCGAACGCGAACTCAAACGCGCCCAGATGCACCGGTTCAAGGGAAAATAAAACGAGGATGGAAAGTGGAAGATTGAGGTTGGCAAATGTATGAAATACCACCGGACCCGTCTCGGAGGAGTCATCGCATTTTTACTGTTGGCCGTCGCGGCCCACGCTGAGGAATCCACCAATCGTCCTGCCAACTGGGCGCAAAAAATCGAGGTGGCCGGCATCAAGAATTGTTTTCAGGTCACGCCGAATCTCTATCGCGGCGCGCAGCCGACGGCCGAAGGCATGGCGCATTTGAAGGCGATGGGCGTCAAGGCCGTCGTCAACCTGCGCGCGTGGCACTCGGACAAGGACAAGGTGGCTGGCGCCGGCCTGAAGAGCGTGCGGTTTGAGACCGAACCGTGGCACGGCGATGAGGAGGACGTCGTGCGTTTCCTGAAGGTGGTCACGGACACCAACAACCTGCCCGCATTCGTACATTGCGAACGCGGCGCGGACCGCACCGGCATGATGTGCGCAATGTATCGCGTAGTCGTTTGCGGCTGGACCAAGCCGGCGGCCATTGCGGAAATGAAAGAGGGCGGATTTGGGTTCAACCCGGTCTGGCATGACCTCGTTAAATTCGTCGAAAAGGCTGACGTGGCTGACATCAAACGCCGCGTTTTTCCGTGACGCGTTGCCGTTGACCGGGTCAAATACAATTGAATGATGCAAAATCGCTGGCTCGGCAAGTCGCTCTTGACGCTGGCATTGCTGATACTCTTTGCCGGAGCTTTGTGGCATTTCCTCAATCCGGGAGCGCAGAAGCCAGCCGAGGCGCCACCCCCAATGGCCAGGTCCGATTTCAAATATCACTACACACCGCCGATCATTTCCGATTCCGGGAATGGAACCGAATCCGAACCGGCGCGCGATTTGGCGGGCCAGCCGAAAATCCCGCGCGAAAAAGTCGAAGCGTGGCTGGCCAAGCACCATCGCAATGCGGCCAGTCTGCTGGCGGCGTTTCACGCGCTGGAGGACACGAATTACTTGAACGAGGCGGCGACGAATTTTCCCAACGACCCGCAGGTGGAACTGGCCGTTCTGGCGCGGGATGAATTTCCGGCTGACCGGCGCAAGTGGCTGGACTTGTTCAAAGCGTCGTCCCCGAGCAATTCCCTGGCGAATTATTTGTCCGCTCAGGATTATTTCAAAAACGGGAATACGGACGCAGCGGTCAATGAACTTTTGGCTGCCTCTGGTAAATCTCAATTCGACAATCACGCAATGGAAACGCAACTGGATGCCGAGCAGTTATATCTCGATTCCGGCAAGTCGTCCGGAGAAGCCGCCTCCTTTGCCATGTCAGCCATGGCGGCGGAAAACCTGCCGGAACTGGCGACCCTCAAGCGGGTGGATCAGGCTATTGCCGATTTGATGCAGCAAAAGCTTGCGGCGGGCGATGCCGATTCAGCAGCCAACCTCGCCCAAATGGGAATGATGATCGCCGACAAGCTCAACTCGGGTGACAGCGGTAAATATGTCATCAATCAACTCGTAGGCATGGCGACTGAAGCAATTGTGTTGCAGCATTTGGATCAAAACACGCCTTACGATTTTTTGGGCGGCCAGACTCCGGCCCAAGTTTTGCAAGCGAACAAGCAGCAGAAAGCTGCCTTGAGAGAACTGGTCGCAAATTTTCAGGCCGCCTACCCAAACCTGACCGAGTCGGAATTGATTATTTACTCCCGGCGTTCCCAAATTTACGGCGAAGTTGAAGCCTGGCGCTGGGTGGTTCAACAGCATCCACCGAACAACCCGTAGAACAAAAGAGGACGGCATTTCTGCGCCATCCTCCGTCTTCAATTCTCCATCCTCGCTTTAAGCGGCCTTCGCTTCGGGCTTCTTCCAATTGCGTTTCGGCGCCTTGAGGACGAGGCCCTTTTTGATGGCGCTGGCGGCGACGCGCATATAACGCACTTCGCCGCTGGGCAACACGGCTTTCACGCGCTGCAAATTCGGGAAAAAGCGGCGTTTGGTGATGGCGGTGATGTGCGTGCCGATGCCGCCTTGCTTTTTGGGCTTGCCACTGCGCCAGATGATGCTGCCTTTGCGCGGGCCTTTGCCGGTCAATTCACAAATTCGTGCCATAAAATCCTCAATCGGGAGCGCGCAGCATAGTCATAAAAACCCCGGTGGCAAGCACTATTTCTCCGTGATTTTGCTTCACGCTGTCACAAGGCCTGAAAATCCGCTTGGCTTTCCGGAGCGATTGGCGTTGTCTTTGCCCAGCATAAAAATGAAGCCGCTAAAACTCGTTCCATCCGCACCCGACACGCCGGCGCCCGCACCTCCCCGCCGCCTGATGGCCACGGTCAAACCGTTTGCCGCCTTGCGACCCAAACCGGAACTCGCGGAGAAAATCTGCGAGCTGCCCTACGACGTGATGTCGTCCGACGAAGCGCGCCAGATGGCCGCCGGCAATCCGCTCAGTTTTTTGCACGTCAGCAAGCCGGAAATTGACCTGCCGCCGGGCACGGACCCTTATGCGCCGGAAGTCTATGCGAAAGGCGTGGAAAATTTTCAAAAGCTGATCCGCGACGGCGCGCTGCGACAGGATCCGCAGCCGTGTTTTTATCTTTACCGGCAGATCATGGGCGACCATTCGCAAGTCGGCCTCGTCGCCGCGGCAAGTTGCGAGGATTACCTGGACGGGCCCATCAAAAAGCACGAACTGACGCGCCCGGACAAGGAGGACGACCGGGTGCGGCATATCGAAGCGCTGAATGCGCAGACCGGCCCCGTTTCCCTGGCCGGTCACGCCCCCAAGGCGGTTGACGAATTTATCGCAAAAAAAACTTCCGAAAACCCGGTGGTTGATTTCACCGCCAGGGACGGCGTGCGGCATGCGTCATGGACGATTCAGGACGCCAGGGAAATACAGTTCATCGAAACCGAGTTCGCGAAGATTCCGGCGCTTTACATCGCCGACGGCCACCATCGGAGCGCGGCCGCGGCGCGCGTTTTTCAAGGCCGCAAAGGCGCGGGCCACAGTGGACAATTCCTTACCGTGATTTTCCCGCACGACCGGATGCAGATTCTGCCCTACAACCGCGTGTTGAAGGATTTGAACGACTGGACCCCGGAACAGGCGCTGGAAATCCTCGACACCGTTTTTGCCACGGACCCAAACAGCGCGGTTGCCCCCAACCGCAACCACGAAGTCGGTCTTTACCTGCGCGGCAAATGGCACCGGCTCGTCTTTCGCGAGAAATGGCTGGCGACCGATGACCCGGTGGAAAAGCTCGACGTGACCCTGCTTCAAAAACACGTGTTTGAGCCGGTTTTTGGCATCAACGATCCCCGCAAGAGCAAACGAATCCAGTTTGTCGGTGGCATTCGCGGGACCGCGGAATTGGAACGGCTCGTGAACAGCGGCGAAGCCGCCTGCGCGTTTTCCCTGTTCCCGGTGAGCATTGAGGATTTGATGGCGATTGCGGACGCTGGCGGCAACCTGCCGCCGAAAAGCACCTGGTTCGAACCGAAGCTCCGCGACGGTATGTTCTGCCACCTGCTTTAATTTATGATTTACGATTTGTGATTTCGTCGTGCTCGTTTTTGAAAATCATCAATCATCAATCGTAAATCAAAAATAACATCGTGCCTTTGACCCGCCTCCAACGCAGTCTGCGCGCCACCTTTGCGGGAATGGCCGTCAACGTCGTGTTGTCGGGTGCGAAACTCGCCGCGGGCATCGTTGGCCATTCGCACGCGCTGGTCGCCGACGCCGTCGAGTCCTTCGCCGACGTGTTCAGCTCGCTCATCGTCTGGCGGGGTGTCACCCTGGCGGCGGAACCGGCGGATGAGGACCACCCCTACGGCCACGGCAAGGCCGAGCCGATTGCCTCCGCCATCGTCGCCACGATGTTGTTGGGGGCGGCACTGTGGATTGCGCTCAAGGCGTTCGGCGAAATCACGAAACCGCACCCGTCACCGGCACCGTTCACGCTCATCGTGCTGGTCGTGGTGGTGGTGATAAAAGAGATTTTGTTCCGGTTTGTTTCGCGCGAAGGCAAGGCGGTGGACAGTTCCGCCGTGCGCACGGACGCCTGGCATCATCGCAGCGACGCCATCACCTCCGTGGCCGCCGGCATCGGCATCAGCGTGTCGCTCATCGGCGGCAAGGGTTTTGAGGCCGCTGACGACGTGGCGGCAATTGCGGCGGCGGGGGTCATCGCCTGGAACGGCTGGCATTTGCTCCGTCCGGCGCTCAACGAACTCATGGACGCGGCACCCGACCGCGAAATCATTGACCAAATCCGCCAGATTGCCAGGGACACACCCGGCGTGGACGGCGTGGAAAAATGCATCGTTCGCAAGGTGGGTTATCAGTATTTCGTGGACATGCACGTGGAGGTGGACCCGCAGATGACCGTGCTTCGCTCGCACGAAATCGCCCACGCCGTGAAGGACAAAATCCGCAACGCCAAACCCGCCGTCAGCGACGTGCTGGTCCACATTGAACCGCTGGGCGCCGCCGGGCGGCAAAGAGATTCTGACGCGCGGAACTGATTCATCGAAAGGCCGCCTCGAGTTAACTCCCCGATAATTCGCGAAAGTGTCTCCAGATCGCCAACCTTAAGAACTGACGGTCGCGACTTGTCCCGGAGTCAACCCCGGCAGGAGGGCGAGAACTTTGGGCACCAAGGGCAAAGTTTTATTGAGCTGGGTGCTGCCGGCCAAAAGCACCACCACCGCGATTTGAAATTTGGTGGTGTTCTGTTGAAAACTCAAGTTGCAGTCTGCCGTCAGGAAAACATCGAATTCCTCCTGGGCCAGCGCGAGCAGCCTGCCGTTTTTGATGCCGCCCCAGCCCTGTTTCTGGACGGAGACGCAATCATGCCCGGTCAACGCGCGGCCCAAACGCCAGTCAAGGCATTCGTCAATGAGAATGCGCATGGCCGACGGTTTCGAGCATTTTCAACTGGCCGGCTTCAATGACGGCGATGGCCTGCGCGCGTTTGACCGAGGGGAATCCTTCCAAAAAATCTTCAATGGATTCGCCGCCTTCCAGTGCGTCAATCAGATTTTGCAAGGGGACGCGCGTGCCGACAAAGACGGGGGTGCCGCCCATGATTTCCGGGTCGGAGTGGACGATGCCTTTCAAATCTTCCATTTTCATAACATGGCTACAATACCCCTGCCGGCGAAATTGTCACCCGCAAACTTGGACGTGGTGCGTGCGCCAGCCCATTTGCGACGAGAGCGGCGTTGGGTTCGCCGCGCGTTCGGCGGAGAATTCATCGCCGCTCTCGTCGCATCATTCAATTCTGCGGAGTGACGAGACCTGGTTACCGGAATGGAGCGTCAACTTGGGCGGAATGCAGCGGCGACAAAGGGATTCTGACGCGCGGAACTGATTCGTCGAAGGGCTGCATTAAAATCCGCGCCCAAAAAAAATCAAACAATTAGCAAAAACGGTTAAGCCACTTCACTTGCAAGCCATTAGGTTGTTCGAGCAAACCTGACGGAGTGCGCCGCTTGCCGCCTCGGAACGGACAAAGCGGACCAGCCGAACGGCTGGGTCACCGCCCCGAAACCGGGGTCGTGGGGTCCTTCCCACCTTGAGGCGCAAGGTCGGGTTTGCCGGCGGCAGCAAGTTCGCCGCCGGGCGGAATGGCATCACAACTGGTCGCCGGTGACGCTTCCCGGACGGGAAGCGAAGCCGGACAGGATGGCGATGATCTCAAGACGCAAACATATTGAGACGGACAAAGCAAAGAGGCCTTGCCGGCACCCTGCCGGGAATCCATTTTCCGGATTTGGCCCGCGAGACCGCATCACCATCCCTTCCGCCCTCCGGCGGAGTTCCGACCATGAGCGACCGTAAACTGGCTTATCTCTATTCGCCGGAAGTCGAGGCGTTGAGTTACCCGCCCGAATGCCCTTTCAAATCCCAGCGCGCCGGCCTCACCCGGCTCCGGTTGAAATCATTCGGGTTGCTCGGCGACACAAACCGGTTCGAAGTTTCGCCGCGGCGGGCCACCCTGGCGGAACTGAAACAATTTCACACCGCACCGTACCTCCACGAATTGCGGCACGCCGCCGGCGGCGACCTGACGGTGGAAGGTCTGGGCATGGGCATCGGCGGGGTGGACACGCCGGTGTTCAAGGACATGTTCGAATGCGGCGACTGGGCTTGCGGCGCGGGCTTTACCGCCGCCGATTTGTTGCTGCAAAGAAAAGCGGATGTCGCGTTCAATTTGCTGGGCGGTTTTCATCATGCGATGGCTGACCGGGCGGCGGGATTTTGTTATCTCAACGATCTGGCCCTCACCTGCATGAAGCTCGCGGACGCCGGCAAACGGGTCCTGTATCTCGACGTGGACGCCCATCACGGCGATGGCGTGCAGTCCGCGTTTTACCGGCGCAAGGATGTCATGACCATTTCATTGCATGAAACCGGCAAGACGCTTTACCCGTGGGGCGGTTTTGAAGATGAAATCGGCGAAGGCCCCGGACGCGGTTACAATGTCAACGTTCCCCTGCCGCCCGAGACTTACGACGAAGCCTTTCTGACGGCGTTTGATTCCGTGGCAATGCCATTGGCGACCGCCTTCAGACCGGACGTGCTCGTGCTGGAGCTCGGTTTGGACACTCTGGCGGGTGATCCGTTGACGCACTTGCGCATGACCAACAACGCCGTAGTGGAAGTCCTCGAACGGCTGCTCCAGTTTAATCTCCCAATGCTCGTGGCGGGCGGCGGCGGGTATCATGTCGAGAACACGGTCCGCGGCTGGGCTTTGGCCTGGCAGACGTGTTGCGGTGAGAATGAGGAAACGGATTTCATTGGTATGGGCGGCGTCATGCTCGCCACCACGGAATGGGCCGGCGGCCTGCGAGACCGCGCCCTGGCGGTTTCGGCGGAACAACGCCGCGCCGTTGAACCGGAGTTGCACAGCACGATTGAAACTGTAATTAATAATGTATTCCCGTTGCATGGCCTTGCAGCGCCGTCACTTGGGCGCACAACAAGTCCCGTCGGGGTGACCAAAACAGCGATTAAACCAAAACCAGAAAGGAGCACATCATGACCGCGCAATCTCAAACCGTTTCGACCAGTTCCCTGATGCAGGAGAGCCGGACTTTTCCGCCAGGCAAGGAAGTAGTCCAGCGCGCTTACATCAACGCCGCGCAATACAAGCAAATGTACGAGCGCTCGATCAAAGACCCGGACGGGTTCTGGCTCGAACAGGCCAACACGCTCGAATGGATCAAAAAACCGACCAAAGGCCGCAAATACGTCTGGGACACCGCCGCGAAAAAAGTCGAGCACACCTGGTTCGAAGACGGCCAGCTCAACGTGACGGTGAACTGCCTGGACCGCCATTTGAAAACCAAAACGCGCGACAAGGTCGCTCTCCTCTGGCAGGGCGAACCGGAAAACGACGTCGTCAAGCTGACCTACGCGCAGTTGCACGAGAAGGTCTGCAAATTCGCCAACGTGTTGAAATCGTTCGGTATCAAAAAGGGCGACCGCGTTTCGGTTTATCTGCCGATGATTCCCGAATTGCCCATCGTCATGCTCGCCTGCGCGCGCATCGGCGCGATTCATTCGGTCGTGTTCGGCGGGTTCAGCGCCGAGGCGCTGGCGGGCCGCATCAACGACGCCGCCTGCAAACTGCTCATCACCTCCAACACCTCGCTGCGTTCCGGCAAGAGCATCCCGTTGAAGGGCATGGCCGATGAGGCGCTGAAGGAAACCTCCACCATCGAGAAAGTCATCGTTGTCAAACGCAACGAAACTCCGTGCAACATGACGCCGAACCGCGACGTCTGGTTTCACGAGGTGATGGCCAAGGCTTCCGCGGATTGTCCGCCGGTGACGATGAACGCGGAAGACCCGTTGTTCATTCTTTACACCTCCGGTTCCACCGGCAAACCCAAGGGCGTCGTCCATTGCACCGCCGGCTACCTGCTCCAGTCCGCGCTCACCCACAAATACATCTTCGATGTTCACGACGATGACATTTTCTGGTGCACCGCCGACATCGGCTGGGTGACCGGCCACAGTTACATCTGCTACGGCCCGCTTTGCAACGGCGCGACGAGCCTGATGTTCGAAGGCGTGCCGACGTTTCCGGACGCCGGACGTTTCTGGCAAATCGTCCAGAAATTCAAGGTCACCATTTTCTACACCGCGCCGACGGCGATTCGCTCCCTCATCCGGCTCGGCGACGAATGGCCGGCCAAATACGACCTGAGTTCGCTGCGCATGCTTGGCTCCGTGGGCGAGCCGATCAATCCCGAGGCCTGGATCTGGTATCACAAGCACATCGGCAAAGGCCGTTGCCCCATCGTGGACACGTGGTGGCAGACGGAGACCGGCGGCATCCTCATTACGCCATTGCCCGGCGCGCACACGCTCAAACCCGGCAGCGCCAGCCGTCCGTTCTTCGGCACCGAACCGGTCATCCTGCGCGATGATGGCAAACCGTGCGGCGTGAATGAAGGCGGCAAGCTCTGCATCACCAAACCGTGGCCGGGGATGTTGCGCACCACCTGGGGCGATCACAACCGGTTCATCGAAACCTATTTCACGATGTATCCCAACATCTATTTCACCGGCGACGGCTGCCGGCTCGACGAGGACGGCGATTACTGGCTGATGGGCCGCATTGACGACGTGGTGAACGTGTCCGGCCATCGCATCGGCACCGCCGAAGTCGAGAGCGCCCTGGTCAGTCATCCAAAAGTGGCCGAAGCCGCCGTGGCGCCGATGCCGCACGACATCAAAGGCCAGGGACTTTACGCCTTCGTCACGCTCAAGGACGGCGTGCAGGAGAGCGAGGAACTCAAAAAGGAGTTGGGTGCTCACGTCCGCAAGGAAATCGGGCCGATCGCCGTGCCGGACAAAATCCAGTTTGCGCCGGGCCTGCCCAAAACACGCTCGGGCAAAATCATGCGCCGCATCCTGCGCAAGATCGCTGAAAACGCCGTCGAACAAATTGGCGACACTTCAACCCTGGCCGATCCGCACGTTGTGGAAGCGCTGGTCAAAGGCAAACAGTAAACTCCGAAATCTGCCGCCGGGACGCGTGGTCCCGGCGGCCAATCGCCCAAACCCGGCGCGACCCCACCGATGCTCCCCAACGCGTTCATAGGTAAAGCGACCCGGCCGACTGGCGCTGAATTAGCCGCCGCTTTGGGTCCAATGGAGGCGCTCTGGGACCAGGTGCTGGCCACGTTGGCTGACGAACACAACTTGACCGTCCGGGAGTGGAATTCCTACTCGCCCAAAGCCGGCTGGTCGCTGCGGCTGAAGCTCAAAGGCCGGAACATCCTGTATCTCGGTCCATGCCAGGGCGCGTTTCGCGTGGCGTTCGTACTCGGCGACAAGGCGGTGGCGGCAGCGCGCCAAAGCGACCTGCCTCGAAGCATCATCAAAACCATCAACGAAGCCAAACGGTATCCCGAAGGCACCGCCGTCCGACTCGAAATCAAGCAGGCAAAAGACATCGGGATCGTGGCCAGACTCGTGGGAATCAAGCTCGCCAAATGACCCGGCCACAGCCAACGCCTCCCCAAATTTTTTACCCGCCAACCATTACAAAATCGAATTCTATGAAACTAATGAATAACGTTAGGCAATCTTCGAACTACCTGCGCGCTGCGGCGCTGGCCGGTCTGGTCTTTTCGGCGGCACAGGCCGATGCCGACTTCACGAATGTAACCTACAAAGCCGAGGCGACGGTGAAGGAAACCTACGACAACAACGTTTACCTCCAGGACAACGTGCCCGCTGCTGCCAATGTCGCCGCCGCCCAGGCCGCCGGACTCAAGCCGGTCGAGGCGAACAAAGGCTCCTTCGTCACGACCATCCTGCCGAAGGTCAGTCTGGACTACAAACCCTGCTCCGGTTTCAACCTGTCGCTGGGTTACGCGCCGGAGATCGCCTTTTATCATTCGACGCCTGACGAGGATTACGTGACCCATCGCGTTCTGTTCAATTTCGGCGGCAAATTGGGAGACGCCACTTGGGAACTTCTAAACACGGCCACTTACATTGACGGCAGCAAGGAAGGGCCGACCTTCGCCCGTCCGGATGACATTCCCGCCATCGGCGGCATTCCATTGCGCGACCGGCGGGCGGCGTTCATTTTTCGCAACGGCTTTCGCCTGACTGAGCCGGTCGGGAAATGGTTCTTCCGCCCGGTGGCAACGGCTTACATCCATGATTTCAAGACTGAGCAGCTCTATCAAACGAACAAGACCCAGTTCAGTTACGAGAATTACGTGGACCGCCAGGAGATCAGCGGCGGCCTGGACGTGGGTTACGACGTCGGCAAGAAAAATTATCTGGTGGCCGGTTATCGCTACGGGCGGCAGGACCAATTCACGCTTCCCGGCGCCGGTGGCACCACTTTGTACAGCACCTACGGTAACGCCTATCAACGCATTCTCCTCGGATTTGAAGGCAGCCCGGCCAGTTGGTTGAAGCTGGCCGTGCTGGGCGGACCGGACATCCGCCGGTTTGATGCCGGTACGCCGGCGGGATTCGACCGGACCGGGATTCGATATTATTGGGACGCTTCGGCAACCCTGTTGCCGACAAAGAACGACACGGTGACGCTGAAGTCCACGCGCTATGAGCAACCGGCGTTCTCCAGCTTCAGCATGTACGAGGATACCAAAACCGACCTCGCCTGGCGGCACAAGTTCAACGACCAGTTCACCACGACGCTGGGATTTACGCTCTACGTCGGTGATTGGGAGAAGCCGGTGAACCGGGACGATTGGATTTACACGCCGAGCGCCGGGTTGACTTACAACTTCAACAAACATCTGAGCACCGAGTTCGCTTACTCCTACGACTGGGTGGACAGCAAAATTTCCGCGAGCGTGGAGCCGCTGACAAACAGCCACGAGTTCACGCGCCACCTCATCTCGCTGGCGGTTAAATACACATTTTAAGCCTCACTAACCCGCGGCATCGAAGACTTCGTTGCATCCGAAGCAAACGATGTTGTTTGTTTGCCAAAATAGGTGGGGGTGGTCGCGCCACTCCAATCTATTCTAATTCCAGGGCCGTCGGCGATGAGGAAGGCCGTTGGATTTCGCCGTCGCCATGACCATTTCGACGGCACGATGACTTTGATTTTTTCAATAAAATGAGCACAAGACCAAAACTAACCTTGGACGCCAACGAAGGCGTCGCCCACGTCGCCTATCGCCTCAACGAGGTCATGGCTATCTACCCCATCACCCCGTCATCCCCCATGGCCGAGTTCTGCGACCAATGGACCTCCGAAAACAAAAAAAATCTCTGGGGCACCATCCCGTCCATCATCACGTTGCAGAGTGAAGGCGGTGCCGTCGGCACGGTCCACGGCGCGCTGCAAACCGGTTCCATCGCCACCACGTTCACGGCGTCGCAGGGGCTCCTGCTGATGATCCCCAACATGTTCAAAATCGCGGGCGAGCTGCTGCCCACCGTCTTCCACGTCACCGCCCGCGCCATCGCCACCCACGCGCTATCCATTTTCGGCGATCACAGCGACATCATGGCCGTGCGCGCGACCGGCTGGGCGATGCTCGGTTCGGCCAGCGTGCAGGAAGCGCCGGACTTCGCCTTGATTGCTCAGGCGGCCACGCTGCGCTCGCGGATTCCATTTGTGCATTTCTTTGACGGCTTCCGCACCTCGCACGAGGTGCAAAAGATTGAGATGTTGACCGAGGCCGATTTGCGCGCGTTAATTGATGACAAACTCATCGCGGAAAACCGCGCGCGGGGGATGTCGCCCGATCGTCCGGTGCTGCGCGGCACGGCCCAGAATCCGGACGCGTTCTTCCAGGCGCGCGAGGCGTGCAATCCGTTTTACGCCGCCTGCCCGGACATCGTGCAACAGGTCATGGACGAATTCGCGAAGCTGGTAGGCCGCGCCTACAGATTGTTCGAATACGTCGGCGCGCCGGACGCGGAACACGTCATCGTGCTCATGGGCTCGGGCTGCGAAGCCGTTCACGAAACGGTCGAGGCTTTGAATAAGCGCGGCGCGAAACTTGGCGTCGTCAAGGTGCGGTTGTATCGTCCATTCGACGGCAAACGTTTTGTGGAAGCGCTGCCGCGGTCGGTCAAGGCCATTGCGGTTCTGGACCGTACCAAGGAACCGGGCGCGGCGGG
>DATNHI010000118.1:0-3349 GCA_035605035.1 Verrucomicrobiia bacterium | reverse complement strand
GGTGCGGGTGTTTCGGCGATAGGTTCCACTTCGCGGTCTGGCGGGAAGCGATGTGTTGCGAATTGCGGCGGTGTTCCGGGCTGGCCAAGCCAAGGTGGGCGACCCGGCGGAAAATTCCCGCCCGGAGGCCGCGCCGGGTTGCCATTAGTCATTCCGACGCGGTTTTGCATTTGGACGTGGCCAATCCGTTTTATGCCGTTCCAGTGGCAAAGAGCAAGAGCCGCAAGGAACAACCGCGCCCGCTGCATCACGAACTGGTGAAGGATTTGCAGACGATGAAAACTGCCAAAAAATTGACACCGGAAATTTTGGTGTTTCCCGAACAAGTGCCGGCGATGAAAGTGATCCGCGCGGACTTCAAGACCGCAGGCATCCCGCTGGTGGACGAACGCGGGCATCGGGTGGACTTCCATGCGCTGCGAATGACCTACATCACGCGTCTGCAACGGGCGGGCGTTTCGCCGCGTGAAGCGATGGAACTGGCGCGGCATAGCGACATGCGGCTGACGATGAAAACTTACACGGATGCGGCGCAACTACCGCTGGCGGCAACCGTCCGAGGACTGCCCTCATTTGATGACTCACAAATAGACTCACAAACTTTAGTCGCCGACCGTCCTGCCGTGTCACCTGCCGTCATCGGTTTGAAGTCCATCAAGGTAGGTAAAACCGTTGAAAAAATTGATGGAAATCACGGTGCGTCATCCATTGTCACTTTCAGTCACGAAAATGAAAGTGGCGGAGAGAGGGGGATTCGAACCCCCGATACCCTTTTGGGGTACTCACGCTCTCCAGGCGTGCGCTTTAAACCACTCAGCCATCTCTCCAGCCACCCGCAACTGTGTCCAAGCCGACGGCACTTTTCAATTCAAAAACGCTACCATCTGCCGTCTGGAAAATTCCGCTCGACACGGAATTTCGACCGGCGCACAGTCCAACAAACGCAATGCGCAAATTCACGCTTGAGCCAATCTTCACGGCCATTCTCATATCAACAAGCGTCGGCGCATCAGCAAAAGATTTATCGGATCGGGTTTTCGGATTCCAAGTATCTATCCCGGATTCCTTCCACGAAATTGCGGTCGGGCCTGATGAGCCAGATACTTTATATAAGTTTGCAGACGGAAATCCGAATCCGACTGTCCCGCCCGATGCAATTCAGATTCAACGTCTGCGAGGTGTTATCAGTCTGCATCAGCGGTTGAACCTGGATGAAATTCGGAAAATTAGTGGTCTGGCCGCAGCCCTCGAAGTAACAACTTGGTCTGGTTTGCGCCTGGACGTGATCCGGCAGGTTGCTCCACTACCAAATCAAAATCGGTATGTAATGTATGCTGTTCAGTTCCCTCTATCTGGCGAGGCAGTGCAATTGCACGTTGGCGGACCAATCGCAAAGGATGAAGCAGTTCGACTGCTCTTTAAAACAGAAGTTGCAAGCTTCAAAAACACGAAGCCGTTAGTGGACGATTCTTCTGCGCCGATGGGCCGAGTGCTGACTGGAGAAGAACGCATTTCCAGACTGTTTGCTGGCATCGCGCGTTTGGCAATTACGGTCGCAGTCCTCTCCTTCATTGTAATCACCATCCTCCGTTCAAGACGGAAAAAAATTCCGCCGAAGATCGAGCAACGCTAGAGAACTTCGTTTCCAACCTTTCATTCTCTGCCTTGCCGTCAGGCCGTTTTTCAGGCATCCTCCGACGCCATGAAGAAACAAAAATCGCCCGATTCCATGCGGCCCCATTCGAGCATCGTCTTCGACGGCTACGAACGCGCCGCCGCCCGGTCCATGCTTTATCCCGTCGGCTTCAAGCCCGAGGATTTCAAAAAGCCGCTCATCGGCATCGCGTCCACGTGGGGCGACGTCACGCCGTGCAACATGCACATTGATAAGCTCGCCCGCGAATCCGAGCAGGGCGCCAACGCCGCCGGCGGCAAGGCCATCGTCTTCAATACCATCACCGTGTCCGACGGCATCTCGATGGGCAGCGAAGGCATGAAATACTCGCTCGTCTCGCGCGAGGTCATCGCCGATTCCATCGAAACCGTGGTCGGCTGCGCGGGCATGGACGGCTTTGTGGCCATTGGCGGCTGCGACAAAAATATGCCCGGCTCGCTCATCGCCATGGCGCGGCTGAACCGGCCGGCGGTGTTCGTTTATGGCGGCACCATCCTGCCCGGTTGTCTGACCGGACGGTGGGGCGAGGCTACTGACGAGCCGGCTCGCGGGGACGCTCTCCCCACCAAAGGCAAAATGCTCGACATCGTGTCCGTCTTTGAAGCTATTGGCCAGTACGCCAACAAGAAAATTTCCGGCGCCGAATTGCAGGCCGTCGAGCAATGCGCCATTCCCGGTCCCGGCTCGTGCGGCGGCATGTACACGGCCAACACCATGGCCAGCGCCATCGAAGCGCTCGGCATGAGCCTGCCTAACAGCTCCGCGCAAAATGCCATTTCACCGGCCAAGATGGACGATTGCCGCCGCGCGAGCGCCTGCGTCATCGAAATGCTCAAAAGCGGTTTGCGTCCGCTCGATATTTTAACGAAGAAAGCGTTTGAAAACGCCATCGCGGTGGTCATCGCGCTGGGCGGTTCGACCAATGCCGTGCTGCACCTGCTCGCCATCGCGCACTCGGCGAAGGTGAAGCTGACGCTCGACGACTTCTCGCGCGTGGGCAAAAACGTCCCCGTGCTCGCGGACTTGAAACCGAGCGGCAAACATCTCATGTCCGAGCTTGTCGCCATCGGCGGCATCCGGCCATTGATGAAGACGCTGCTCGACCGGGGACTGCTCCACGGCGACGCCCTGACCGTGACCGGCCAGACGATGGCGCAAACGCTCGAAGGCGTGCAGCCTTATCCCAAAGGCCAGACCATCATCCAGCCGTTCGACAAACCGATCAAAAAGGACAGTCATTTCGTGATACTGCGCGGCAATCTCGCGTCCGAAGGCGCCGTCGCGAAACTCACCGGCAAGGAAGGACTGCAATTCAGCGGCAAAGCGATTGTGTTCGAGTCCGAGGAAACGGCGCTCCAAGCCATCTTGAAGGGCACGGTCAAGAAAGGCCACGTGATTGTGATTCGTCACGAAGGGCCGCAGGGCGGACCCGGCATGCGCGAGATGCTATCACCCACCAGCGCCATCATGGGCAAAGGCCTGGGCAAAGACGTGGCACTCATCACCGACGGCCGGTTCAGCGGCGGCAGCCACGGCTTCGTGGTCGGCCACATCACGCCGGAAGCGTATGTGGGCGGGACGCTTGCGCTGGTGAAGAACGGCGACACCATCACCATTGACGCCGAGAAACGGGAACTGACGCTGGAAATAACCGGCAAGGAAATGGCCGCCCGT
>DATNHI010000117.1:0-8536 GCA_035605035.1 Verrucomicrobiia bacterium | reverse complement strand
TGGCGACGCGGCGGGCGGCGGCGCGTTTTCGATGGTGGTCAGCGCGCGCGTGAGTTCGACGCTGAAATTTTCCTTGTTCCAGGCCTCTTCGTGAATGGTCTGGATTTTTTCGAGGGCGTCGCGGAAATCGGCGACGGTCTTGACCATCTGCTCGGCGTCGCGGCGGGCATTGAACTCGGCTTCTTCAAGCAAACCGAGGCCGCGCGTGAGGCTGTGCACCATTTCCTGCCGGCCGGTCTGGAATTCATTCTGGCGGCGGCGCAATTCCTCGAGCGCGGCGCGTTCGCGCTCCAGGCCCTCCTGCGCGCGTTTGAGTTCGGCGAGCTTTTGCTGCGCCTCGACGACCTTGCGGTCCACCTCCTCGCGCGTGGGCGCGCGGAGCGGGTCGCCGGCGGGCGCGGGGTTTCCGTAAGGCGATTTCTGGGTTTGAAAATCGGTGTCCACAAATTCGGTTGTATCGTATTCAGCAGCCATGAAACGACTTTAGTCCCCGCGCGCGAACCTGTAAAGCAGCGTGTTGAATTTTTAACCGGTGGCGGCGACGCGAAAATTTTTCATTCTGCCTGTTGATTTCCGCGCCCGGCGTTTTATAGTTCGCTCGATGGGACACATGAGATGAGCAATTCAACCGGTGCGCCGCGGCCATGGGACATTGAAGCCGCGCGCAGTCTTTACAATATTCAGCGCTGGGGCGCGAAGTACTACGACATCAACGACGAGGGACACGTCGTGGCGCGACCGTTGCAGGATGCCGGCGTGGCTGTGGATTTGACCGACGTGATCGAGGAGGCCAAGGCGCGCGGGTTGAAGTTTCCGCTGCTCATCCGGTTCCAGGACATTTTGCGTCACCGCGTCGAGTCGTTGAACCAGTCCTTTCGCACTGCGATCGCGGAATACGGTTACCGGGGCCGGTATCGCGGCGTGTTCCCGATCAAGGTCAACCAGCTCCGCGAGGTCGTGGAGGAAATTCTCGACGCGGGAAAACCGTTCGATTTCGGACTCGAAGTCGGCAGCAAGCCGGAACTGCTCGCCGGCCTGGCACTGCAAAATCAAATCGGCAGCCTGATTATTTGCAACGGTTACAAGGACGCGGAGTTCATCAAGATGGCCATGCTCGGCATTAAATTGGGTAAAACGGTCATCCTGGTTGTCGAGAAACTTGAGGAGCTGCGGCAAATCATTGCAATTTCCAAACAGCTCAGTGTCGAACCGTTGCTCGGCGTCCGCGCGCGGTTGGTGAGCCGGGGGGCGGGGCGCTGGGCCAGCAGCGGCGGCGAAAACGCGAAATTCGGCCTGAGCACAGCTGAACTGCTGGAGGCCACGGAGATGTTGAAGGCGGAAAATCTCGGTCACTGTTTCAAGCTGCTGCACTTCCACGTCGGTTCGCAGGTGCCGGATATTCTCACGGTCAAAAAGGCGGTGCAGGAGGCGGCGCGCCTTTACGCCAAGCTGCACAAAATGGGTTTCCCCGTTTCCTACCTCGATGTCGGGGGCGGACTGGGCGTGGATTACGACGGCAGCCGTTCGGCGTTTGACAGCTCGACGAACTACACGCTGCAGGAATACACCAACGACGTGGTTTATTACATCGCCGACGTGTGCAATGCCGAAAACGTGCCGCACCCGGACATCATCAGCGAGAGCGGACGCGCCATCGTGGCCCATCACAGCGTGCTGATTGTCGAGGTGTTCGGCGCGATTGAAAAAATCCGGCCCGGTGAATTTTTAAAATTCGGCGAAAAAGAGCATCCGCTCGTCAACGAATTGCTCGACATCCGGAAACACCTCGCCAAGCTCAACAAGATCGAGGCTTATCACGACGCGCTCGAACGCCGTGAGGATGCGCAGCACATGTTCACGCTCGGTGTGCTGGATCTGCCCGACAAGGCGAAGATCGAGGACCTTTACTGGCAGATCGGCCGCGCCGTGGTCGAACATTACAAGGGGCACACCTACGTGCCGGAGGAAATCCGCAAGCTCGAGGACAGCCTCAGCGACCAATACCTCTGTAACTTCTCCGTCTTCCAATCGCTGCTCGACCACTGGGCGCTCGACCAGTTGTTTCCCATCATGCCGATTGCCCGCCTGAACGAGCGCCCCACGCGCGAAGGCACGCTCGTGGACATCACCTGCGATTCCGACGGCCAGGTCAGCAAGTTCATTGACCTGCGCGACGTGCGCGACACGCTGCCGCTGCACAAGCTCAACACCAACGGCAACGGTTTGCTCGAGCCGTATTACCTCGGCTTTTTCCTGATGGGCGCCTACCAGGACATCATGGGCGACCTGCACAACCTGTTTGGCCGCGTCAACGAAGTCCACGTCTTCCTCGAACCCGACGAACCGACCGGCTATTACATCGAGGAAATCATCGAAGGCAACACCATCATCCAATCGCTCGCGGCGGTACAATACGACGAAAACGAACTGAAGCGGCAGATGAAGGCGCAAATGGACGAGGCCATCAAATCCGACCGCATGAAGCCGTCCGAGGCCATGCGCCTGTTGGATGATTACGAACGCGGGCTGAAGGCCTACACGTACTTGAGTTTCTAGAAACGAGGATGGAAGTTGGAGGATCGAGAATGGAAACTCCTCCGCTTGCCAATTCCATTCTCCATCGTCTATCCTCGATTTTCGCTTTAATGGACAACCCTGCACCCAACGCCGAATTGCTCCGGTCACTCGGACGCCTGGCCCGCGGTTTGTCCGCGCTGTTCTGGGGACTGCCCGCGACGCTGGTCATCTGTGCGGAGACCGCCAAGGCCGACTGGCTCAAACCGCTGGGTATGGTTCCGGCGCTGGCCGGCACCGGTTTGCTGCTCTACGGCCTCTGGCAGATGAGCGATTTTCAAAAACAGGAACGGCCCTGGCGCAGGATCCTCGACCGCGCGAAACTCCTTGGCCTCGTCAACTTCGGCCTTTGCCCGTTTCTCTACTGGCAGAATAAAATGCCCGAACAGCCGTTCTTCAACGGGGCCGTGCTGGTGCTCATCCTGTCGGCGCTGCTTTTTTTATTCAACGTGAATGCTGTGCTCAAACAGCTCGGCGCAATGTTGCCGGACGAAACGCTCCGGCATGAAACGCGCCTGTTCACCACGCTGAACCGCTCGCTGCTCGCCGGACTTTTTTTTCTCGGGGTGGCGTATATCGTTTTCCTGCACTCCGCGCAGTGGCAATTGGCGCTCGGGGATTTCGCCGACTGGGCAAACCGCCTCGGCTTTTGGGCGCTGACGTTTTTCGCGCTGTTGCCCCTGGCCATGACCATGGCACTGCTCTGGAAAACCAAGGAAGTCATTCTCGACAGTGTTTTCGGCGCGAAGTAGGGGGAACATCGAACATTCAACGCCCAACATTCAACATTGAATGTGTGCCGCATAATGACTTGGATGTTCGGCGCTCGACGTTGAATGTTGAATGTTTGATCGAATGAAAAACTCCACCTTGTCCAAAATGGCCCGCCGCACCCCCGAGCCACCCATCTCGTGGCTCATGCAGGCGGCGCTGGCGCGGCCCCGGCTCATTTCGCTCGCCGCCGGTTTCACCGACAATCCCTCGTTGCCGGTGGCCGAGACGCGCGGGTTGTTGAATCAAATTCTACGTTCGCCCAAAAGCGGCCAGCCGGCGTTGCAATACGGGTCCACGGCCGGCGACCCGGCGTTGCGCCGGCTGACGGCGGCGCATTTGCAGAAACTGGACCGGGGAGGGATGCCGTGGCGGCGCGCCGTTTCTCCCAAAATTTACGAAGGGGAACGTTCGCTCATCACCAGCGGTTCCCAGCAACTGCTTTACATGACCGCCGAAGCCTTGTGCGACGAGGGCGACATTGTGCTCGTCGAAGACCCGACCTACTTCGTTTATCTCAGCATCCTCCAGAGCCGCGGTCTTCGCGCCCGCGGTGTCCGGTTGGAACGAGACGGATTGGATTTGTCACATCTCGAAAAGGCTTTGACCTCGCTCAAACGTTCCGGCGCGTTGCGCCGGGTGAAACTGCTTTACCTCGTCAGCTATTTTCAAAATCCGACCGGCGTCACAACGGGCTTTGAAAAGAAGCGCGGCATCTTGAAATGGCTGAGGCGGTTCGAGCGCGCAGCGGGACATCCGATTTACCTGCTCGAAGATGCGGCGTATCGTGAATTGCGATTCGGCGGCGAAGACGTGCCATCGGCGCTGGCAGTTCCCGGCGCGGCCGGGCGCGTGATTTATGCGGGCACATTCACCAAGCCGTTCACGACCGGCGCGCGCGTCGGTTACGGCATTCTGCCGGAACCACTTTTTGCCGCGGTAAAGCACATCAAGGGCAACCACGATTTCGGCACGGCAAATTTGTTGCAGCAACTTTTTGCCCGCGCCCTGGCAACCGGCGCCCACGACCGACAGGTTACCCGGCTGCAAAAGCGCTACGCGCACAAAGCACGAGTAATGAAACTGGCGATGGAAAAACATTTTCCGCCGGCTGTTGAATGGTGGGAACCGGCGGGCGGCCTTTATTTCTGGGCGCGACTGCCGCGCAACGTTCCGACCGGTGTGAAATCAAAGGTTTTTAAGACCGCGCTCAAAAACGACGTGCTCTATGTGCCGGGCGAACTTTGCTACGCCGACGATCCATCGCGCGCAAAACCGGATCGCGAAATGCGCCTCAGCTTCGGCAACGCGAGCGAGGCCGATATCCGCGAAGGCATCAAACGGCTGGGCAAGGTGTTGAGTCAATTGGTAAAATAAGCGAAGGATTTTGAATTGGCCGTCGTGTTCCTGTATAAAGAACACAAATCAAACCGGTCAACTTATGAAAAAATCTATCCTGCTCGCCGCCAGTCTGATCGCGCTCAACCTCACGCCGGTTTTCGGCCAGCCGGCGCCGATGCCGCCTTCGAGCGGCTTTCAGCAACGCTTGCAGACGATTGTTGAGCGTGCAAATTCTCCCGGGAACCAGCCGCCGGTACTGACCAGATTCAATCTCGATTTTCCCGGCGGCACGCCCGCGGAACTGGTCAAGGCCATCGAGAAGGCGATGGGCAAGCCGCTGAACACGATCATTGCGGATGAAGATGCCAACGCGCAACTGCCGCCGCTGAAGATGAATCATGTGGACGTCGCCCAATTGTTCCAGGCCCTGGAAGCCGCCAGCCGGAAAGCGGTATCCGTCGAGAGCGGCAATTTTGGCGGCCCTTTTGGTAGCGGTTACTCGCAGCAATGGACGGGTTATAGTTTCAAAACAACATCGGAACCCCTGTCGGATGATTCCATCTGGTATTTTCATGTCGAGAAACCCAGCTTACCGCAGGTAATTTCGTCACCAGCCAAAGTCTGCCGGTTTTATCCGCTGACGCCCTTTTTGGACCGTGGCTTCACGGTGGACGACATCACCACGGCGATTCAAACCGGCTGGAAGATGGCCGGCGTCACTCCGCCGCCGGAATTGAATTATCATAAGGAGACCAAGTTATTGATCGCCTTTGGCGAGCCGGGCCAACTGCAAACCATTCAAGATGTCCTTAATACCCTTCCGCAGACCCAATACAGTCTGCCCGCTCTGGATCATCAGATGAAAGAATTGCAGGACCAAGTCGCCCAATTAAAGGCGAAAATGGCGTCACAGCTGGCGCCACCCGCTTCGTTGCCCGAAGAAAAGTCTGGAAAATAAATTTCAATCGGCCGTTAATGCATCAGCTTGGAAGAAAACGTTCAATCGCCCGAACCGTGTCCAACGCCGGTTGGTGAAAATCCACGCGAACCGCCGGACATCACCGCATTGACGCGCCGGATGACTGAAGGAGATGAAATGGCCTGGCGCACTTTTTACAGCGCTTACTTTGACCGGTTGCTGCGCTACCTGCTGGTGGTCGCCGCCGGCAACGAAGACACCGCGCGCGAGGCGTTGCAGGGCACGCTGGTCCGCGTGACGCGGCACGTCAAAGTTTTCCATGACGAAAATGTCCTTTGGAGCTGGCTGACGGTGCTGGCGCGCAGCGCGCTGGCCGACGAATCGAAAAAGCGCCGCCGTTATTTTTCGTTTCTGGACCGTTTCATGCAGCACGCGCGCGCTGAAAACGATGGCGCCAACGAGCGCCAGACGGAAGAGCGGCTGCAAGGTTTGCTGGAACGCCAAGTCGGATTGTTGCCGCCCGACGAGCGGGGTTTGATCGAACAAAAGTATTTTGCGCGCCGCGCCGTCCGCGAAATCGCAGATGAACTGCAAACGACCGAAAAGGCCGTGGAATCAAAATTGTCCCGCGTCCGCAAAAAATTGAAGGATGCGGTGCTGGCGGAGTTGAACCATGAACCGCGAAACTGACAACGCGCCGTTGCTGGCCGACGTGCTGGCCGAAGCGGCGCCCGCGGATTACCGCGACGCGCTGCTCGGCGAAACGCTGCGTCTGGTTCGCCGCCGTCGCCGCTGGCGCCAAACCCGGTTCGCGGCGGCAGTGCTGGTTGCGTCCGGGCTATGCGGAATTTTTATTTGGCAGGAAAATTCGCCGCCGCGGCCCATTACGCCCGCGCCGGCGGCCAAAGCCGTTGCGAAAAATTATCAGTTGGTTCAAACCCGGCCGTTGCCCGCCACCGCGATTGTGGCCACGCAGCCGCTGGCTGCCGGACAATTCGTTGCGCCGGCAGAAACCGTCGCGCTGGTTCAAACGAGCAGCGGCAACTATCACGTGCTCAACGACGCTGAACTTCTCGCTTTGGTCACGTCGCATCCGGCGGTGTTGATTCGCACCGGCCCGCATTCGGAAGAATTGGTTTTCGCCAACCCCGAAGATCAAAAAGGGTTCCCGCTGAATTAACCCGGCGGCCAGGCCATGTGGCGTCCGCCGAGGATATGAACATGCAGGTGCGGCACGGCTTCGCCGGCGTCAGGTCCATTGTTGATGACAATCCGGTAGCCGCTTTCCTTGAGTCCCAACTTGTCCGCCACTTCCGCGGCTTTCAGCAGCAGATGGCCGAGGACCTTGTGGTCTCCCGGTCCGGCCTCGGCGAGGCGCGGGATGGGTTTCTTCGGGACTATCAGAATGTGCTTTGGCGCCTGGGGATTGATGTCACGCAATGCGAAGACCAAATCGTCTTCGTACACAATGGTCGCCGGAATTTCGCGGGCAATGATTTTCTCAAAAAGCGTTTTGCTCATAGCCGAAAGTTTAGACACCGATGGCACAGATCGGCACGGAATAAAAACTGCAAAAAATTAATCTGTGGAAATCCATGTCGCAAATTCATTCCACCACCAGCGCGCAGTCAGCCTGCTCCGGCTCGGCGCCCAGACAGCCGCGAAGGTATTCGACGATTTGCTCCTCCAACCTTTCGCACCGCAAACTCCAGCGGCGCGCGCCGGCCAATTGCTTGACGCAACCGCGCAGGCCGCGAAAGCGCACGAGGCGCGGCGTGTGGCGCAGTTGCGCGCGCAGTTCGCCCCGGAGCCGCGGAAAGAAGAACAACTCGCGGCTCTCGCCGGATTCGCGCGCGAGCATCAGCAAATCGGCCTCGACCATCCCCCGGCGCTCGCGTCGGCGTGGCGCAGGCTCGTCGGAAGCAACGTTGAACCCCAGCCCGCGCAGCACCTTCTCCAGCGCCTCGGCAAATTCACCCACGGTGACGGTTTCGCGGCCCAACTCGCTTTTGAAATAATGAAACACCGACGCCGTGGCATGGCTCAGGATTTCCGGGTCGAACTTCCCCGCCGCGTCACCGACGAGCTCGACGGAAATCATTTCCGCCGAGAACGGCACGCTTTCGCCGCTGGCGAGCCGGAAGAGCAAACAATCGGACATCAGGGCGATCATTGCCGGGCCTCCAGTTTTTTGACCTCGTGCACAAAGTCGGTGGCCTCCTGAAACCGGCGATAAACGCTCGCGAACCGGACATAGGCGACCTCATCCATCTCGCGCAGGCCGTCCATGACCATTTTGCCGACGAACTCGGCCGGCACCTCGCTCTCGTATTCGTCGGTCACGACGGCGACGATATGGTCCACCAGATCTTCCATCGCCTTTGGGCTGATGGGGCGTTTCTGGCAGGCTTTTCTGACGCCGGCCAAAAGTTTTTCGCGTGAAAACTCTTCGCGCCGTCCGTCGCGCTTGAGCACCATTAACCCCTCGCGCTCAATCTCCTCGTATGTCGTGAAGCGATGCGCGCATTTGCCGCACTGGCGGCGGCGGCGAATCTTGGCCCCTTCGCGTGAAGCGCGCGAATCAATGACCTTGTCGTCCTGACAACCGCACTTTGGGCAGCGCATAAAGCCACAGCTAATTGTGGTCGCAAGTTTGTAACATACAAAACCTTGAGGTGTCAAGGCCATGGCGAATGAAGATATTCACCTGGGCGCATCTCATTTTTTGGATACCCTCTGAGCCACAGAACTCGCGTGATAACAGGCATGTTCTTGGGAGGCGCGTTTTGCAAGCTGTTCTTGGTGGAGAGCACTTCCAGAGGGTTTCCGTGGCAGATCGAAGCGTAGACGGCAAGAAGCACAACAAATCTATTGGGTTTTCCCAAAATTCCGTGTTGGCGGCCTCTTCCAAATCAACCGGTTTTAGGTGCA
>DATNHI010000116.1:0-2576 GCA_035605035.1 Verrucomicrobiia bacterium | reverse complement strand
CCCGGGTGACGAGTTCTTGAAGTGCGCGGCCAGGCCGCGGACTTTCATCAGGATTTCCATCGCCGACATTTTTTTGCCTTCGGTGAAGGCGTATGCGGTGTCGCAATAGGAGCAGCGCAAGTTGCAGGCGGTGAGCCGGATAAAGATGCACGGCAACCCGGCAAAGGTGCTCTCGCCTTGCAGGCTCAGGTAGATTTCGTTGATGACCAGCGTATCGGACATCGTTGGCAGTGTAGCGCTCCGGCGCGAAAAGGAAATCGCGCATTGCCGTTTTTGCGGGAAATGGCGAAGATGCCGCACCAAATTTTCAAATCCATGCGTACGCGCACTTTTTTATTTCTGGTTGCAGCCGTTTTGGCTGGCAATGCCGGCCCGACCACTGCAATGGAGGAGACTTTTCCCGTCGCGATTCAGGTTCACGCCGACAAACCGGTGGGCGAGTGGAAAGCGACGTGGCGGTTCTTCGGCGCGGACGAACCGAACTATGCCGCGCTGCCGGACGGGAAGAAGTTGCTCGGTGAACTCGGTAAGTTGGCGCCGAACAACGTTTATTTCCGCACGCACAATCTGCTCAACAGCGGCAACGGCACCCCGGCGCTCAAATGGGGTTCGACCGGCGTTTACACTGAGGATGCGCAGGGAAACCCGGTTTATAGCTGGACGATTCTGGACCAGATTTTCGACACCTACCGTGCCTGCAACGTGCGGCCGTATGTGGAAATCGGGTTCATGCCGGAAGCGCTGTCCATCCGGCCGGAGCCGTATCAGCATCATTGGACGCCGAAGGCGCGATACGGCGAGATTTTCACCGGCTGGGCATATCCGCCGAAGGACTACGTGAAATGGTCGGAGTTGGTTTACCAGTGGGCGCGACATGACGTGGAACGCTACGGGCGCGGTGAGGTCGCCGATTGGTATTGGGAAACGTGGAACGAAGCGAACATCGGCTATTGGCAGGGCACACCGCAGGAATTTTTCCGGCTGCACGATTGCGCCGTGGACGCCGTACGGCGCGCGTTGCCTGAGGCGAAGGTCGGCGGGCCGGACTCGGCAGGCGCAGGCATATTTCTCAGAAGATTTATTGAACATTGCCTGCAAGGAACCAACTTTGTCACCGGCAAGGTCGGCACGCCGATTGACTTTGTTTCCTTTCACGCCAAAGGCGCGCCGGTTTTTACGAATGACCACGTGCGGATGGGCGTAGCGAACCAGTTACGCGACATCAATTCAGGTTTTCGGATTGTTTCTTCATTTCCTGAATTGAAAAGCACGCCGATTGTCATTGGCGAATCCGACCCGGACGGTTGCGCTGCGTGCCAGGCGCCGCAACTGGGCTACCGCAACGAGCCGGTTTATGCCTGCTACACCGCCGAATGCCTGGCGCGCGAATTGGAACTGGCCGGCAAATACGGTGTGAATCTCGAAAGCGCGCTGACGTGGGCGTTTGAATTTGAAGACCAGCCGCCGTTCGCCGGCTTCCGCACGCTGGCGAGCGACGGCATTGATTTGCCCGTGCTCAATGCCTTCCGGATGTTCAGCAAGATGGGCGGCCAACAACTGGCAACCGACAGCGACCACGCCGTCTCGCTGGATTCAATCTTAAAAGGCGGCGTCCGCGCCCAGCCCGATGTTTCGGCGTTGGCCAGTCTGGAATCAAACCGGCTGTGCGTGCTGGTCTGGCATTATCACGACGACGACCTGGCCGGCTCGACTGCCGAGGTGAAACTCGCGCTGGTCGGGTTGCCGGCAAAGATCAAGCAGGCCCAAGCCCGGCATTTCCGCATTGACGCCGATCACAGCGACGCTTTCACCATCTGGCAGCGGATGGGGTCGCCGTTGACGCCATCGGCAAAACAATATGCGGACCTGCAAAAGGCCGGGCAGCTTGCGGAACTGGAGCGATCGGAAACAATCCGCATCAGAAACGGCCAAGCGGTTTTGAAATTCAATTTGCCGCGGGAAGCGGTGTCCTTGCTCGTTATTGAGTGGCGCGCGCCTTAGCGGAGCAATTGATTCAACGCGGAATGTTTACCGATGCGATAACTGCCTGCGATGGCCCGGGTGATGAATTGTTTCGCGTGTTTCACCGCCTGGGGCAAGTGGCAGCCGCGCGCCAGATAACCCGCGATGGCTGCCGAATACGTGCAGCCGGTGCCGTGGGTGCGGTTGCCTTTGATGAACGGCGCGCTCAAAAGCAATTCTGTCCGGCCATCAAAGAAAATGTCCACGGCCTCGCGTCCGCCGCGCAGGTGGCCGCCTTTGACCAGCGCCGCGCAACCGAAACGTGCGTGGATTCTGCGGGCGGCGACACGCAGATCTTCGATTGACGCAAGTTTGCGTCCGGTCAGAATTTCGGCTTCGTCAAGGTTTGGGGTCACGAGCGTGGCGAGCGGCAACAAAGCCTCTTTTAGAATTCTGATGCCCGCCGGCTTCAGCAGAATGGCGCCGCTGGTCGAAATCATCACCGGATCAACAATCAGTGGCGGGCGCGAACGCCGCGGCGCGGCGTCTCTGCCTTTGAAAAATTCGGCCACGACACGGATGTTTTCCGCCGAGAACAACATTCCGGTTTTTGC
>DATNHI010000115.1:0-16170 GCA_035605035.1 Verrucomicrobiia bacterium | reverse complement strand
ATCCATTTTGTTCCGCACGAGAATCCGCTTTTTGCTCACGAACTCGGCGAAATAATCTTCATCCGCACTCGTGAGTGGTTCGCTGGCATCAAGCACGTGCAAAATGAATTCAGCGTTCGCGAGCGATTCACGGCTGCGGCGAATGCCTTCCTGCTCGATCTCGTCGCGCGCCTCGCGCAATCCGGCGGTGTCAATGAATACCACCGGCAGCCCTCGAATGTTCGCCGTTTCTTCAATCGTGTCGCGGGTCGTGCCGGGAATCGGCGACACGATGGCCCGGTCGCGTCCCAGCAATTGATTCAGCAGGCTGGATTTCCCGACATTGGGCCGGCCGACGATCGCCGCGCGAATGCCGCGCCGTAAAATCTGCCCTTCGTTCGCCGTGCGCAACAGTTCGTCCATGAATTTCACGCCGTTTTCCAGGCGCTCGAGCAATTGTTCCCGGGTGTCCGGCGCGATGTCCTCGTCGGGAAAATCAATGTGCGCCTCGACGTGCGCGAGCGTGTGCAGCAAATCATCGCGAAGCCGGTTGATGCGCCGTGAAAGTTTCCCGGCCAATTGTTCATTGGCGGCGGCCAGCGCAAGCTCTGTGCGCGAATGAATCAAATCCGCGACCGCTTCAGCCTGCGCGAGATCAATACGTCCATTGAGAAAGGCGCGGCGTGTGAATTCGCCGGGTTCGGCCAGGCGCGCGCCATTTTCCAGCAGCGTGTCGAGCACCAGTTTGGCCGGCAGGATGCCGCCGTGACACGTGATTTCCACCGTATCTTCGCGCGTGAACGTGCGCGGTGCGCGCAGGACGGCCAGCAGCACTTCGTCCACGATTCTGCTGCCCCGCGCAATTTTGCCGTATTGAATTGTGTGCGACGTGGCAGCGGAAGGTTTCAACGAAGTTTTCCCGACCGGCAGAAAACTTTTGTCGGCGACGGCGAGCGCCTGCGGGCCGGAAAGCCGGACGACAGCCAGTCCGCCCTCACCGAGCGGCGTGGCAATGGCGGCGATGGTGTCGTCCAGCACAGGGACAAATTACAAATTGCGAATTGCGAATGTCGAATCATTCCCTTCTTCGATTTTCGGCTCGCGGGGACGCTCGCCCCACCGTTCAAACGTGCCGGCAATTTCCAACCTGATTTTCCGCATCACGACCTTGCAGGAAAAGCCGGGCCTTCTCGTAGCTTTTCTTTTGCAGGTAATGCAACAGGTCCGGGTCCGTGCCGCGCGGCAGTTGTTTCGCCAGTTCATCAATGCGCGCGAACAGCACCGGCAGGTCCGGCTTGGGATTGGCCATCCGCCCGGCAGCGACCGCCTGTTCCAGTTTCACCAGCGCATCCAGCAGGGTTTGTTCGCGGGCCGTGATCATGAGGAATCCAGGTTCAAGAATGCAGCCGCGCCAGCAGATGCAAAAGTTTCATCCCCAAATAAGAATGTTCAAAATCCACCTGGCCCCGCAAACACAACGCCGTGAGGGTGCGAACCAGACCCGTCGTCGCAAACAATATCATCGAACTGATCACGTATAATTCAAAGGCGTGGCTCGGGTCCGGTTTCATGACGCGCGGCAATCCCTGATAATAGATCCAGAGGGAAAGCACGATGCCAATGGTCCATGGAACCCAGGGATTCATCATGGGAAACACGTCCAGCAGCCGGAGCAAAAAAACCGGACACAAGGTGTAGGCCACCACCGTGAACGCCTGCGTGTAGGTATGGCGATCGTGAAAAGTCTCGCCCAATATTTTGACGAGGTGGGCGCACACAAAAACCACCGCCAGGGTCAACAGCAATTGCGCGACTTCATAAAGCGTCGCTCCATCGGTCGTGAATTTCTTGATCACGCCTACGCCGGACTGCCATTTGCCCCAGTGCACCAGCGCGACGCCTTCCACCGCCGAAATCACTACCAACAGCGGCAGCAAATAGGCCGCGAGAATGAATCCCACACCGCGCCGGGCTTGCGCCAGGCGGTCCCACGCCGTCGGATCAAACATCAGGAAAATTGCCTTTATCATGCCCCCGGAATTGATAGCGCCGCCGAACCTCGTTCACAATAAAATCCGCTCTTGGCCGAAAGGGCGCCGATTGCATTCGGCTTGCGGCGGCGTAAATTAACCGCGTGAAAGCAATTATTCCAGTCATTTTCGCGGCAGTTTTGTTGTCCGGTTGCGTCACGCCCAAAATTGACTGGTCGGCGCGCGTGGGCCATTACACCTACGACCAGGCGGTGATGGAGTTCGGCCCGCCGGACCGGTCCGCGAAGCTGTCTGACGGCTCGACCGTCGCCGAATGGCTCACGCAACGCGGCGGGGTCGTGGTGGCGCCAGAACCCTACTTTGTGCCGCCCGGGTGTTATTTCGGCCCGCTGACGCCAACGTATTCCGAGACCTACGTGCCCGCGCGTTTTCTGCGGCTGGCCTTCGACGCCAATGGCGAGCTGAAAACGTGGAAGAAATTTGCCAGATAAATCCGCTTCCGTCGCGGCACCGCCCGTGTTTAACTCGCGGCCATGAACGTGGACCTCGGCATCTGGAGCAAGCTGACCAAAATGGTCACCTGGTTGCTGCTCGTGGCCGGATTGCTGCTCGTCGGTGTCTGGTATCTGCCACTCATCCAGCAGAACGAACGGATGCAACGCGAGAATCTGCGGCTGGAACGGGAATTGGAACAGGAAAAGGAAAAATCGAAACAACTCCAAGCGGACATTGACGCGCTCCGCAACGATCCCAAAACCGTCGAACGCCTCACCCGGGAAAAACTCGGCTACGCCCGGCCCGGCGAAACCGTCGTGCGCTTTGAACAGCCGGTGACGAATAACCCGGTCAGATAGTATTGTGCGTAAACGCAGTTGTGATACGCTCCTGACATGAAATCTTATCTAAAAGGATTTTGTACTGCTGTCCTCTTCATAACAATCATTTGCTGTTCCTCATGCTCGAAAGAGAAGGCCGAGTCGTTTTGTGAAGCGGGTGCTGTCAAACTGGAGGCCAAGGATTACAGCGGAGCAATTGCTGATTTCAACAAGGCCATTGAATTGAATCCGAAACTTGCGGAAGCTTATTATAATCGTGGCCTCGCTGAGGATGAACTCAAAGATTACGAAGCGGCAATCGCAGATGATACCAAAGCTGTCGAAATAAATCCCCAATTACCGTACGCTTACTACAATCGCGGTAATGCCAAGCGCGACCTCAAAGACTACAAAGGGGCCATTGCCGATTACACAAAAGCTATTGGGTTAAACCCAAAACACACTGAAGCTTACTGTAATCGAAGCCTCGTAGAATTTCACCTCAAGGATTATGCCAGCGCGATAGCTGATTTGACCAAAACCATCGAACTGAATCCTAATGACGCGACAAACTATTACAACCTTGGCAAGGTCAAGTTGGATGGGGTCAAAGATTTTTCAGGAGCCATCACTGATAACACCAAAGCGATCGCATTAAACCCTCAGTACGCCCTGGCTTACAACAATCGCGGTATCGCTAAGGGCAACTTGAACGATTTTGTTGGCGCCATCGCCGATTATACCAAAACCATTAATTTGGATCCTAAATATGCGGACGCCTTTTGCAATCGCGGCACGGCCAAAAGTTATCTCAAAGATTTCACTGGCGCCGTTGACGACTTCACTAAAGCGATTGAATTAAATCCCAAATTGGAAAATGCCTATGACGGGCGCGGATTTGCCAAATGTAATCAGCAAGATTTTTCTGGAGCTTTGGCCGATTTTAACAAGGCCATTGAATTGAATCCTGATGATGCCTACGCGCAAACCAACCGCATCATTGCAGAAATGAATATGCGCGCCCGGAATAAATAACAAATTGTCGTGACTCACACCGTCATGATTTCCTTTTCCTTGTGGGCGAGATGTTCGTCAATCTTTGCGATGTACTGGTCGGTCAGTTTCTGTAAATCTTTTTCAGCCTGCTTTTCTTCATCCTCGGTGACGCCGCTGTCGTGAACGTGCTTTTTCAACAGTTCCATCGCGTCGCGCCGCACGTGCCGGATGGCCACGCGCCCGTCTTCGGCCATTTTTTTGGAGATTTTCACAAACTCCTGCCGCCGTTCCTGGCTCAGTTCCGGGAACACGAGCCGGATGATTTTGCCTTGAATCGCCGGCATGAGCCCGAGGTTCGCCTTCTGAATCGCCTTCTCAATCGGATGCAGCGAGTTCAGGTCCCACGGTTGGATGACCAGCATCCGGGGTTCCGGGGTCGTGATGCCCGCCAGTTCGCGGATGCGCATTTGCGCGCCATAAACCTCCACCGTCACATTCTCGACCAACGCCGCCGACGCCTTGCCCGTGCGCACGCCTGCGAACTCGTTTATGACCACCTGCTCGGTCTTGATCATTTTGTCCTCTGCTTCCAGCAAAATATCGTCGAGTGTCATAGGAGTGCAGCTTAACAAGCCCGGCGCAACCGGTCTAATGAAAATTCTCCAGCAGCGTCGGCGCGGTTCACCGATTAAATCGAGCCGCAGGCTCGACGCTACAACCGCTCCTTGTTAAACTTACATCGTGCCGGACATCGTTTTAACCACGCTCAACGCGAAATATATCCACGCCGCGTTCGGCTTGCGATATTTGCTGGCCAATCTCGGCGAGTTGCAATCGCGCGCGTGCCTCGCGGAATTCGATATCAACCAGCGCCCGCTCGACATCGCGGAAGCCTTGCTCGCGCGAAATCCCAAAATCATCGGCTTCGGCATTTACATCTGGAACGTCGAACCCACCGCCGAGGTCATCGCTGCCATCAAACGCGTCCGGCCCGATGTCAAAATCATCCTCGGCGGACCGGAAGTCAGTTACGAATCCGAGGAGCAGAAGATTGTTCAACTGGCCGACCACGTCATCACCGGCGAGGCGGATTTGAAATTTGCCGAGGTGTGCCGAGATTTGCTGAATCAATCCGTAGGAGACGAGGCAACGAGTCTCCATTTAAATTCGAGACGAAAATCAGAGACTCCTCACGTCGTCTCCTACCCCAAAATCATTCCCGCCGAGTTGCCGGACCTTTCCCGAATCGTTCTGCCCTACGATCTCTACACCGACGACGACGTTGCGCATCGTATTATTTATGTCGAGGCCTCACGCGGTTGTCCGTTCACGTGCGAATTCTGCCTGTCGTCGCTCGACATCCCGGTGCGGCAGGTTCCCCTGCCCGCTTTGCTCGAACACTTGCAGCGTTTGCTCGACCGCGGCGTGAAACAATTCAAATTCGTTGACCGCACGTTCAATCTCAACCTCGCGGTCAGCAAAACCATCCTCGAATTTTTCCTCGCGCGCTATCGGCCCGGCCATTTTTTCCATTTCGAAATGATTCCCGACCGACTGCCCGAATCGTTGCGTGAAATCATTGCGAAATTTCCGCCCGGGGCGCTGCAATTTGAAGTCGGCATCCAGACGTTCAATGAGGAAGTTGGCGGCTTGATCAAACGCCGGCAAAATTACGAACAACTCGAAGATAATTTTTATTTCCTGCGACGCGAAACCGGTGTCCATATCCATGCCGATTTGATCGTGGGGCTGCCCGGTGAAACGCTGGAAAGTTTTGCCGCCGGGTTCGACCGGCTCATCGCGCTCGGCCCGCAGGAAATCCAGGTGGGCATCCTCAAACGGCTGCGCGGCACGCCGATTGTCCGGCATGACGCCGAGTGGCGGATGGTTTATAATCCGCATCCGCCCTACGAAATTTTGCAGAACAAATTGATTGATTTCGCCATGATGCAAGAGCTGCGCCGGTTCGCGCGGTTCTGGGACCTGGTGGGCAACAGCGGCAACTTCATTGAAACCACGCCGTTGATTTGGTCAGTGGGACAGGCTTCCAGCCTGTCTCCATTGGAAAACGAAAATACAGAGGACGTTTCGGTCGCGTCTGCATCGTCCGTGAGACAGGTGCCGCATCTGGCCTCATCTGAATCTCCAATAAATGAGACAGGCAAGATGCCTGTCCTACATTCACCTTTCCACGCCTTTCTGAAATTGAGCGAATGGCTGCACGCGCGCACGGGCCGCACCGACAGTATCGCGCTGGTGCGTTTGATGGAACTGCTCTTTGAATTTCTCACCGGCGAACTCCGGCTTGACGCGAAACAGGTGGCCGAAGCGCTTTGGCGCGATTACCGGCGCGGCGGCCGCAGCGACAAACCCGGTTTTCTTAAAGATTTTATTTCCGCAGACGACGGGCCCATTCCGGTTCGCGCAGCGAAGACCGCCCCGCCCAAACGTCAAGCCCGCCATCTGGTGTAAATTTGGGATTTTGGAGAATAAACGGTGAATAACTTCCCCACTTTTTCGCTTTTTTTCACAGCAACATGAGTTAGTAATCAAGTTAGAGGCGAAAATGAGCGTCAAGAACCGAGATCGGGTTGAAAACGTCCTCACCGCGTTGCTGCTGCTGGTGGTGGTTTCTTCGGGCGTTTTCCTGGCCGCTGTTTTATTTCTGTCGCCATCACAGTAATCCACCGTCTATTTCAGCAACTGGTTCTCCGCCTCCTCATTCGTCAAGCCTTGCCGTGCCCGCAGGACGGCCATCCCCACCACCGGCGGATACGCCCGGTCCGATTTCATTCGCGGCTCAACATATTCGATGACCTCGAACAACAGACCGTTCGCCTCCTCGTAGGTCAGGCCGGCAAGCCGGGCGATGTACCGTGTCGCACGGTCAATCAACTTGAGGTTCGACGGCACGACCCAGACCATGGTGTTGCCCATCACACGCCCCAGCCGCACCATCGTGCAGGTCGAAAGCGCGTTCATCACCAGCTTCACCGCCACGCGCGTCACGCCGTCCAAAAGGAAATTGCTCTCCGGCACGGGCACAACAACCCTGGCAGCCGACCCGTCCTCCGTAGCAGTACTGCGGAGGGTGGACGTGAGCAGGCTTTGAAGCCTTTTCATATCCGAAAAGTGAGCTTTGTTACCCCGGCTCCTGCAAAAAAAAATCAGTCCGACCATTGCGCCCATCTTCCGCGCCGCTTTGAGCTGGACACGATAAAATCCGTCCGGCGAAAGCAGTGATTCCTTTTCCCGTTCCGACACGATGGCCACGGCGCTGTCGCCGGGACCGAGTGGACGATATTTGAGACCATCCAGGCCAATCTTGAACCCCAGCAATTCCCGCGCACTGATTTTGCGGATCGTCTCAAATGTTCGCGTGTATTTTTCATCTCCCGCCGCTTCATGGATTTCACCTTCGTCCCAACTCACGCAACGTGGCTCACGTTTCAGGACCTGCCGCCAGGCCTCCGGTGTTTCCCGTTGAGGCAGAAACAAAAAAGCCCACGAATCCGTTGCGGTGGCGTCGTCAAATTTGCGGAACGGCGGCGTGCAGTAAGTCGGCGATCGCTCGGTCGTGTCCGTCAAAACATCAATGCCGAACCGCTCGGTGAAGTAGTTGTTTTTGTGTCCCGCTCGATAGACTGATTCCTCCAGCGCCACAAGTTTTGCCAGTTGCGCGAGCAATTCCGGTGATTGCAGGTTTGCCTGCAATTGCTCCAGCGCGGCGAGGAATTTCGCAGGACAGTTTTCCAGCCCGTCTCTCGACCTCTTAATGTCAGAGACAGGCGCGACGCCCGTCCTACATACCAGCTCCTGCGCCACCATTTCCAGAATCGTGAGCATCACGCAAAGTTGGATCGAAGTCGCCTGCATCCGCGTCGAACCGGTAATGGCCATCGGCCCGGTCGTAAGATTGATTCTTTCAATGCGCGCGTCCTGAACGACTTCGCGGCTGCGCTCGACGTGTCGGCAGAGAATTTCGTCCGGGTTGTTATAAACGAAATAAACCTTCGCGCCCGCCTCCACGCCCTCCCACGCTGTGCCGATAACAAACGACGTCTCGCCGCCTTCGGTAATGGCGAAGACCACGTCGCCCGCCCGCACGCCGAGGTCGCGCAGTTGTTTGCGTCCAAACGCGGTGAAATCCTCGAATCCCTCGACCGATTTGATGAGCGCATAATCGCCGCCGGCCATGACGCTGAAGGTGCGGTTCTCGAAATCCGTGGCTGCGACGCCCCGTCGCAATAAAGGTGGGGCGACATCATCGTCTTGTGCTTTCAACGGCCCGCCAACCGGCGACGAGGCGTCGCCGCTACGCTGCCGCCAGAAATCGCGCCAGGCCGCGTCCAGTAAAATGCTCAACCGGCCCGTCGCCCCACAGCCGGTGAAGAAAATTCGCCCGCCATTTCTCAGCGAACGCAGAACCGTTTCCGTGATTTCCACCGCCCGGCCCGATGCCACAAATTCGCGGTATTTTTTCACCACGTCATCGTCCACGTCGAAAAGCAATTTCAACGCGGCGGCGGTGTCCCGCCCGGCAACGTCGCTCAATTTCGCCGTGATGGGATGGGATGCCTCCGTGGTGAGCGCGCCGAGTTTGAACTGGCCGCTGAGGTTGAGAAATTCTTCAGAACGTTTCCGTGAACGGGCGCTCATGGCGTTTTGAGTAAATGAAATTGTCAACGCGCTGTCACGCCGATAGGTTGGTTCCCGCTTATGACGCCCAATCAACAAGTGGCCACGTTGAACACGGCGGTTTGCGAAGTCGCTTTTGACAATTCGACGCGCCAGGCCTACGCCACGGACGCGTCCCTTTACCAAATCGAGCCGTTGGCCGTGGCGTTTCCCGGCGGCGCGCATGAGGCCGGCTCCATTATCCAGGCGGCGGCGCAGGCGGGCGTGCCGGTCATTCCCCGCGGCGCGGGCACGGGCCTCTCGGGCGGGGCCGTCGGCAGTGGCGTTGTCGTTGATCTCGCGCGCTACAACCGCCAAATCTGGGATTTTAACAAGGAACGCCGCACCATCCGCGTGGGCGCAGGGGTCGTGCTGGACCAATTAAACGCGTACCTTCGTCCGCTTAAATTTTGGTTTGGCCCGGACGTGGCGACCAGTTCGCGCGCGACGCTGGGCGGCATGATTGCGAACGACTCGTCCGGCGCGCACACGCCGGTTTATGGCACGACGGCGGATCATATCAGCGAGCTGGACATCATTACCAGCAACGGGAGCCTGGCGAAAGTCGGTCCCGGCCAGCACGCCCTGCCGCAACAGCGCCAATTGCTGGAAAGCCTCGTTTCGCTGAACGAGCTGCAAATTGTCGAGCGCTTTCCGCCGGGTCTCCTGAAACGCTGGCCGGGATACGCGCTCGCGCGCGCGCTGCGCGAGCCGGATAATCTGGCTCAAATCATTGCCGGCAGTGAAGGCACGCTCGCCGCCATCATTTCCGCCGAACTGAAAATCGTTCCGCTGCCGGAGCGGCGCGGCGTGGGCCTCTTGTTTTTTGCGTCCGTGGCCGAGGCCATGCAGGCGGCGGTGACCTTGTCTGAGCTGAAGCCGGCGGCGGTTGAACACATTGACCGTCTGCTGTTGGACCAGACCCGCGGCCAGCGCGAATTCCAGGCGGCGCGCGATTTGCTCGAACTCGACCCCCGGCCGTGCGAGGCGATGTTGATCGTTGAATTTTTTGAAGACGTTGACGAACGGCTGGCGCTGCTGGAAAAACGCAAACTGGGCCGGCGCCGGCACATCCTGCAAACCCCGGACGAAGCCGAACTCATCTGGTCGCTGCGCAAAGCGGGATTATCGCTTTTGACCGGTTGCAAGGGCCCGGCCAAGCCCGTGGCTTTCGTCGAGGACGCAGCGGTGCGACCGCGGGATCTGCCGGCCTACGTCGCCGAGCTGCAGAAGTTGATGCGGCGGCTGGGATTGCAGGCCTCCTATTACGGCCACGCCGCGGCGGGACTGTTGCACGTGCGGCCGGTGCTCGATTTGCATCGCGCGGAGGACTTGAAAAAATACCGGCAAATCGCCGACGAGGTGGCCGCGCTCGTGAAGCAATTCAAGGGAACCTTGTCCGGCGAACACGGCGTCGGCATCGCGCGCACCGAATTCCTCCGCGATCAGGTGGGCGAGGAAATTTACCAGCTCATGCGGCAAATCAAGCAGTCCTTCGACGAGCACAATTTGTTTAACCCGGGCAAAATCATCTCCGACGGCCGCTATAAAATTGACAGTCACCTGCGCCTGGGCGCGGGTTATTCGCTGAAATTGCCGTTTGAACCGCAACTGGCGTTCGCGGCCAAAGACGGCTCGTTCACCGCCAACCTGGAACAGTGCAACGGGTGCGGCGCCTGCCTCAAGCTGACACCGAGCATGTGCCCCACCTTCATGGCCACCGGCGCGGAAATCATGTCCACCCGCGGACGCGCCAACGCGATTCGCGGCGCGCTGGAATTGCGCGGCATTAATGGCGACCCGCTCCTTTCGGACGAACTCGAAATCGCCTTGAGCAACTGCCTGTCCTGCAAAGCCTGCGCTGTGGAATGCCCGTCCAATGTAAACCTGGCGCTGTTGAAAGCCGAATTACAGCACGCGCGCATCCGGCAACACGGATTGGGCCTGCGCGAACGGCTGTTCAGTTCGGTGGATCGGCTGGGCCGGATCGGTTGTGCGATGCCGGGCATCACCAATGCGCTCCTGGGTTTGACGCCTTTGGGTTACCTCGGCAGCCGGTTTCTGGGCATTACCACTCAGCGACCGTTGCCGCAGTTTGCGAAGACGCGGTTCGATCATTGGTTTGCCAAACGCAAAACCCACGCCGGCAAGTTTCGCGGACGGGTCATCCTTTGGGACGACACGTTCGTGCGCTATTACGAACCGCACGTCGGCATGGCGGCCGTCAAGGTGCTCGAAGCCGCGGGTTTTGAAGTCGTGTTGCCAAAACTGCGCAAATGTTGCGGCCGGCCCGCCTTCAGCCAGGGCAACCTGGATGAAGCCGCACGCCTGGGACGGCATAATCTCGCGCTGCTGAACTCCGCCAAAGACAATGCGGCGATCATTTTTCTCGAACCCGCGTGTTACTCGATGTTTGTGGAGGATTATCGGGAATTGAAATTGCCGGATGCCGAGCGCGTTGCCCGCCGTTGTTTTTTGTTCGAGCAATTCGCTGAAAACCTGCTGGACCTGAAACCTAATGCGCTGACTTTTAACGACCATTCCGAGCGCATCATGATTCACGTGCATTGCCACGCCAAAGCCCTCGCCAATACCGATTACATGTATCAACTGGCAACCCGGATGCCGCAGCGGACGGTGACGTTGCTCGAAGCGGGCTGCTGCGGCATGGCCGGTACCTTCGGAATGTTGGAATCGAAATACCAACTTTCGGTGAAAGTCGCGGAGCCGCTTATTCAAGTCATCCGGAGCCAGCCGTTCGGGACCATTCTTGTGGTGTCGGGCTCCAGTTGCCGCCAGCAAATCCAGCATCTGGCCCGCGTCCGGCTGCGGCACATGGCCGAGGTGCTGGCCGAGGCGCTCATCTGACCGTCGTTACGGGTAAATATCTTTCAATGCCGCAGACAGTTCGGTGAATTTGAATCGGAAACCGCTTTCGAGAAAACGTTTCGGCGCGCAGCGGCAGCCGTCCAGCGCCAGCGACGCCTCGGTGCCAGTCAGCTTGCAGCCGAGTTTTACCGCCCAAGCAGGCGCTGGCGGGCACCATGGACGATGAAAGGTGCGCCGCAATGTGCGCATGAATTCCGCATTGGTGACCGGGTTGGGTGCGACGGCGTTGTAGGTGCCGGCGAAAAAATTGTCATGCACGAGGGCCAGACCAAACATCCGGGCCAGGTCTGCCGGATGGATCCAACTGATGTATTGCCTCCCACTCCCGGCGGCGCCACCGAGGAACCATCGGGTGTAATGGGCCAACAACGGCAGCGCACCGCCCTCGCACCCCAGCACGATTCCGAGGCGAAACAGAATCCGGCGGGTTTTAGGCACAGACACTGAATAAAACGCCTCCTCCCATCGCCGACAAATGTCCGCCAGCGGGCCTCGACCGTTGGAAGTCTTTTCGTCGCACCGTTCGTCATGCCGATTCCCATAAAACCCGACGGCGCCTGCCTGAATCCACAGGCGCGGCGGACGGATCACGTGATAAATTCCACCGCCAATCGTCGCGACCGAATTGACGCGCGACTCCGCGATTTCGCGCAGATGCTCAGGTGTGTGCCGGCAGTTGACGTCGCGACCCGTGAGATTGACTACCGCTTCGGCGCCATCCAAATATTGGATCCACTCGCCGACGTGCTCCCCGTCCCATTCCACCTCTTTGACGCCGTCGTCCTCGTCGCGCTCGCGGAGCGACCGCGTCAGGACAATGACTTCGTAATTCTGCCGCAGCAAATCCCGGGCGAGCATCTGGCCGATAAACCCGCTGCCGCCCGCCACCAAAATACGTTTTTTGGGACTATGACTCATGCGTTGTCTTGATGCTGACGAGCAATTTCCATGCAAGCATATCGGGAGATTGTGAAGAGTAAAAATGAAAATCTGCCCGCCGGGATTCCAGATAATCCGAGTCAGCCGCGCCAATCATTCGACGTGAAATGCCCGTCCCATCCAGACATCGCGGAGGCCGGGCGAATAGTTAGCGCTCACCTGGCGCGCTTCCCCGAACCACGGCCAGGTTTCGGTCAACAACGTGTCTTCGGTAACGGAAACTTGCGCGGACACCTGCAACCAGGGTGGGTGCCATATCCGGAAGAACCGGCGTGTCGGACCCCGTGAAGTGAACGCGGTGTATCGTTCGAGCAGGAATTCATCGAGTGAATCCGGCGGACAGGATTTGAATGGCGCGTTTAAACTCAGCCGTGCTGCATGGACAAATTTTCCCCGGCGTCCCGGCGCTTCGACCCGGCCTTCCAAGAGACCCTGTTCATGTGTGTGTCGGTAATGAATCCCGGCGAAGCGATACGGCAAACCATAAACCAGTGGTCCCAGAAAAACGCTCAAGTGGTTCGGCAGCCATTCCGTCACGAAATAAATTCCCGGTTCATCTTCGTGTTTTACGTAAGTCCTGACGTTGAGAAATGGGTGCGTGGCGATTGGTTTGAACGGCCAGGCGGCGATTGGTCCGCCCCGACGCGGACGCATATCGCGCATGGTGAAGGCGACCAGACTCACCATTGCCCTGCCCTGCCATAAATCAATTTGGAACGGCACTACCCTTTGCAGCGCCGTTGCGTTCACTTCGTAATGGATGAACAATACCCGCTCCCAATTCGCCAGAAATAGAGGCTCGCCCGGCAACGCCAGTAACCTTCGCCTACCGGCGGCACTCAATTGGCCTGGCGGGTTTGTTCCCGGCGTCCTGATTGTTGCCGACGGCAGGTTCATAGCTCACGAGTGAAGTTCCGGTTTGAAGTGCCGAAGGATGTCGAGGAGCGCTGCTTCCATGGTTGGAAAAGTGAATGCAAATCCGGATTTCAATAGCCGGCCAGGCACGACCCGCCGGCTTTTGATAATCAGTTCGGTTTCGGTTCGCAATAAAACTGCTCCCGCTTCAAGCATCCAGGCCGTTGCTGGCAAACCGAATGGCCAGCCGCAGATCTTGCGCAATACCCGCATCATTTCACGGTTCGGAATTGGATTCGGTGCCGCGAGATTCACCGCCCCGTAAAAGTCGTCTCTGGTAACCAGCCATTGGATGGAGCGGCAAAGGTCTGCCTCATGAATCCAGGAAACAAACTGGTTGCCTTCGGCCATTTTACCGCCCAAGCCGCAACGGACGAGCCGGCGCAATACCGGGAAAACTCCTCCACCAGCACCCAAAACCATGGCCATGCGCAGGGTGATTTTGCGGGTCTTGGGCGTGTCGTCTTCGTACAAGGTCCGTTCCCAGGCCTGCGCCACCGTGACTGAGAATTCGTCCTTGGCCTCCCGCGTAGCGCCGATTTCGCCATCTTCACCCATTGGCCGGTCAAGGGAATGTTTGTAGATGGTCGCCGTGCTCGCATTCAACCATACGGCGGGCGGTTTGGCACACCGTTTTATGGCTTCACCCAGTGCGCGGGTTGACTCCACCCGCGAATTCAAAATCAACTGCCGGTTGCGGTCGTGATAACGACAATCCACCGAACGACCTGCAAGATTGATCACTGCCCGTGCTCCGTCGAGAAACCGGGTCCAATCACCCGGCATCCTGCCATCCCAGGCAACTTCCTTCACGCCGTTATCCCGCGACCGCGGCATACGGGTCAAAATAATCACTTCGTCCTTTTGACGCAGAAAATCAGCTGCGAGTATCCGGCCAAGAAATCCGTTGCCGCCCGCGATGACGATGCGCCGATTCATGATTTCTCCAAACCGGCGGATGCCAGTCTGCCCCGGTCGTGCCATTCGTGGGCGAGGTCGCGCATCAGGAAAGCGCTGTCGAACTCGACCGAACCGCGAGGGAACAAATCCCGGTCGGCAAAAAAGCTGGATTCAACGCTGTCAACCTCGAGTGGCGTCATTTGCCATTCCCGGCAGCGCAATTCCAGTCCGTCGAATTCATCGCTTTCCGGGCGCGCCGACCAGCCGATGGCACCGCTTTGAAAGAAGCGCGAAGCCTCGTTTAGCGAGCAAAACACGGAATTGGGCGGCAAAACGTCCGCCACGCGCGCCTGGATTCGAACAAAGGTTGTGCCATCCACACTTCGCATTTTTACAGCGAAAGCATCGGCGGTTTCAGAAACACAAAAGTCTGCCGGATGGTGGACGCCGGAAAAGATTCTGCCACCGGCGATTTCGTTCAACCAGGAATTGGTGTCGCGCCGGGGAATGAACACCCCCTCGCACAGTTGGCCGTCGTTGTTCCATTCGACCGCAATGCGATGGGCGGCGTTTTCCGAATGGAAACCAACAAACGCCGGCAGCAAGGCCGGGCGGATTTCTTCGAGTCTGATCAAGCAGATGCCGGCCACGCCATAACCAGCCACCAGCTTGGGTCGGAATGGGGACGGCAGCAACCGGCCCAGCACGTCTGGGTCACAATGGAAATTCACGAGCAAACGCCGCCCGATTGTCCCGCGCACAGCCGGCAGATGGAGAAAGCGCCGACTGATTCTCACGGCCCGCCTCCTTTCCATGCCGTCCATGCATAGACGACGGGCAGATAAACGAAAACGACGTTCGTCGCGTGATAGCCGAGCCGCCAGAACGCATTTGTCAGATACGGCCGCACATCAAACACGAATGTCGCCGCGACCAGACGAATCGTCCAGAAGACCGCCAGAAACGCGCACAAAACCCGCGCCAGACCGCTGCCGCTCGCCAGTGTGCCGGCAAAAGTGAAGGTGATCAGACCGAAGCTGATGAGACAAACACCGATGAAGGTGTAGTAAACCCAGAATAACCGCCGAATAAAAACCGGCAGGCTGGCCAGATGCGTCCGGAGACCGACCGCTTTGGGCATGAGAAGGCCGGCACAAAGCAGGCCGAGATGCAAAACGCCCGCGATTTGAAGCAGATTTGTCAGATTGATTGTCTTCATAATTTCTCAGGCTGCGCCAATGCCTCGCAGCATCGGCAGAATGACGTTATAAACGAAAATCGGATGAAACAGCCAGAAGACCGGCCCGGCAGCACATGTCATCGTAAATAACCAGCCGCGCCAGCCACGCCCCAGGCCAAGCCGTTTCGCGAAGGATGTGCGTTCAAAGATTACGCCCAGTCCTTGAATGGCAAAATACATCGTCGGCAACCCGTAACCTCCACGTGCCGGCAGCGAAATGAGAAGTTCATGGATCAAACCTGAAACGAGAAACACCGTGAATGTAGCGCCTGCGGTTCCAATCCGGCGCAACAGGGGCCGGAATACCAGGTCATGCGCGAGAAAATGAAACGCCGCGTTCCAAAGCCGCCCCCAGAACTCCGCCAGCGACACCGCCCGCGAGGGCTGGCGCATAATTGGTTGTGCGTCTACACCAATTCGTTGCCAAGCCAGTGCCAGCAAATGAAACAAACCGAAATGGAGGCACAGGATTACGCCGATCATGCCAATCCACCCGGCCATCAGCGGATGCGCTCCACAAAAAAGGCGGACGACGAGCCAGATTAACGTCACGCCGATTAAAATTCTGGCCACCGGCCAAATCCATTCCTCCGCTCTCAGCCCGGCAATTTTTCTCCGGCCGCGCATGAATTCCCCGGCGTCCATTCCGACCCACGCCAGGAGGTATCCGATTGAAATCCATCGGCCGGCTTGCGGATTTCGCCGCACCGCCCGTCGCCAGGTCAGCCATTTGCAGCCGAAATAAAGTGAAAACGCGAACAACCACATGAATTCCCACGCAGGCAAAATCCCGCGGGTGGACAGTGCCAGTAACGGCAGCAAAAGGAGC
>DATNHI010000114.1:0-7156 GCA_035605035.1 Verrucomicrobiia bacterium | reverse complement strand
GTCAAGGCCGAGCAACAGAATTACGAATTGACCGAAGCGCGTTTCCGCAGCGGCGTGGACAGTTCGTTGAAGGTGCTCGCCGCCCAACAGACCCTCGACAATGCGCGGCAAAATCTCATCCAGTCCCAATACTCGCGGTTGTTCAATTTAATCAATCTTTACCAGGCGTTGGGCGGCGGCTGGCGCGAACACACTCCACAGCCTGATCACAATTTGACATCGCCACCCTCCACTTCCCCATGAATCCTGGAACCATCCAACATCCGAGTGTCGAATGACTAAGGAATTCCCAAATGTCCAAATGACGAACGGCTTTGGTAATTTGTCATTCGAGCTCAGGCATTCTTTAGTCATCAGGATTTAGGAATTAGTCATTTCAACCGTTATGAATGAAAATAAACCTGCCCTTGCAAATCCGCCGGCACTGGCGAATGACGCGAAGCTGGCGAAATTGAATTCGCCGTGGTTCATCTGGCCTGCAACCAGCGCGCTCGCGGTACTGCTGTTTTTCGGACTGGATTACCTGGTCACCGCGCTCACGCACGAATCCACCGATGACGCCTTCATTGAAGGCCATGTCGTTTCCATCGCCCCAAGGATTTCCGGCCAGGTTTCCGCCGTTCACGTGCTCGACAACCAGATGGTCCGTTCGAACGACCTGCTCGTAGAGATTGATCCGGCGGATTATTCGACGACTGCCGCGCAAAAGCAGTCTTCCGCCGACGCGCAAGAGGCCAATTACAAGGTAGTGCTCGCCGCGCTCGATTTGATGACCGTGAAAGTGGCCACCGCCGAAGCCACCGCCGACCAGTCAAAGGCCGACGCCGACGCGGCCCAGGCCACCGATGCGCGCGCGCAGGCGGATTTTCAGCGCAGCCAGGAATTGCGGAAACAAAACACGATTTCGCAGCAGGAATTTGACGCCGCGCAGGCCGCGGTCAGCGAGGCCGACGCGAACCTCGCCGCCGCGAAACAAAAGGCCATTGCCGATGCCTCGAAAATCAATGAGGCCCGGGCGCAATTGGACGCGACGAAACCTGCGGTTGCCATGGCGCTCGCGCTGTTCCGGCAGGCACAGACCGCCGTGCAGTCGGCGCAACTGGACCTGTCCTACACCAAAATTTTCGCGCCAAGCGATGGCCGCGTGACGCGCAAATCCGTCGAGCCGGGTGACTACATCCAAACAGGCCAGACATTGCTTTCCATCGTACCCAGCGACGTCTGGGTGGTGGCCAATTTCAAGGAAACGCAACTGAAACATATGCAAACCAACCAGCCGGTGCGAGTGGAGATTGATGCGCTTGGCAGGTCGTTGCGCGGACACGTGGACAGCGTTCAGGCCGGTTCCGGCGCGCGGTTCAGCCTGTTGCCGCCGGAAAATGCGACGGGCAATTACGTGAAAGTCGTCCAGCGCGTCCCGGTGAAGATTCTTTTCGACGAACCATTGCCGTCCGATCACGTGATTGGCCCCGGCTTGTCCGTGGCGCCGAGCGTGCACGTCAGCCGGTTTGAAATTCCCGGCTGGGCCATTGCCTTGCTGGCGATTGCACTGGCCGGCGTGGCGCAATTTGTTTTCCGGTCGGTTTTGAACCGGAAAATAAAACGTGGCAGCGGTCTATAACCGTCACTGAGGGCACAAAAGAATAACGAATTACCAAACCATGGTGACTAAAGAACGACGAAGCTCGAATGACCCAGAAAAACCGGCCATGGCAATTGGGTTCGGATTTTAAGCGTTGGGAATTCTTTCGTCATTAGTGCTTAGTCATTAGTTATTGATTACCCCCATGCCTGATGGCGCACATCACGAGGATTGGAAACCACGCCACAGCCCGTGGCTGGTGGCGGTGGGCGTGATGCTGGCCACGTTCATGCAGGTGCTCGACACCTCCATCGCCAACATCGCCCTGCCGCACATCGCCGGCAGCCTCTCGGCCACGACCGACCAGGCAACGTGGGTGCTGACCAGTTACCTGGTGGCGAACGCCATCATCCTGCCGATGACCGGCTGGCTGGGGAACCATTTTGGCCGGAAACGGGTGCTGATTTCGTGCATTGGCATGTTCATATTTGCATCGGTGTTGTGCGGGATGGCGCTGAACCTGCCGATGTTGATTATGGCGCGCATTTTGCAGGGCGCCGGCGGTGGCGCGATGGTGCCCATCGCCCAGGCGATTTTGCTGGAAAGTTTCCCGGTCGCCAAACGAGGCGTGGCGATGGCGACGTTTTCACTGGCCGTGATTGTGGCGCCCATCATCGGCCCCACGCTCGGCGGCTGGATCACGGACAATTATTCATGGCGCTGGATTTTCTACATCAACCTGCCGGTGGGCATCCTCGCGATGTTCCTGGCGGAATGGCTGGTCGAAGACCCGCCTTACATCAAACGCAACGTCAAGGCGGCGATTGATTTCATCGGGTTCGGCCTGCTGGCACTCTGGCTGGCGACGCTGCAAATCGTCCTGGACAAGGGACAGGAGGCGGACTGGCTGGGCGCGATCTGGATTCGCTGGTTTATCGCGATTTCCGCATGTTCCATGATCGGGTTTGTCGTGTGGGAATTCCGGGTGGAGCATCCGCTGGTGGACTTGCGGATTCTCAAGAGCCGGAATTTTGCCGTCGGCCTGATGTTGATGACGGTGGTGGGCGTCATTCTTTACGGCACGACGGCGGAGCTGCCGCTGTTTCTGCAAACGCTGATGGGTTATCCGGCGTTGCAAAGCGGTTACGCGATGAGCCCGCGCGGCATCGCGGCGTTCATTACCACTCTCATCGTCGGGCGGCTGGTGGGAAAAATCCGGCTGCGCTGGCTGTTGGGTTTTGGTTTTTCGATGCTGGCGTTGTCCGCCTTCCTGCTGAGCGACCTCAATCTCCAGGTCAGCATGGCCAGCATCATTTTTCCAACCGTGCTCAACGGCGTGGCTGTCAGTTTTATTTTTGTGCCGTTGACGACGGCGACGATGAGCCAGTTGCGCCAGCGGCAGCTCGGCAGCGCCACCGGCCTTTACAATCTCATGCTCAACCTCGGCGGCAGCGTCGGCATCGCCACCGTCACCACGATGATTGCGCGCGGCGCGCAAGCGCACCAGGCGCTGATGGTCGGGCATCTGACGCCGACCGACCCGGCGTTCACACGGCAACTGCACGCGGCGCAGGCCATGCTCGCCCGGCACAGCGACCCGGTAACGGCCTTGCACCAGGCGTACGCCCTTATTTACAACGTGCTCAACCAGCAGGCGCATTTGTGGGCGTTTGTGGACACGTTCCGGATATTCGCATTGATCGTGCTGTGCTGTCTGCCGCTGATATTACTGTTCAAACGCGTCCGGCAGGCGCCGGCGCGGCAGGTGGAGTTGGCCTGAAAAACGCTCGCATTGAACAAATCCTGTAACAAATTCGACGGTGTTACCGTCCAACATGATGATTATGAAAACGACGAATTTGATAACCAGTCTGGCAATGGCCGCCAGCCTGCCGCTGCTGGCGGGCTGCATTGTCGAACGCCCGGCCCGAACCGTGACCGTCGTGCAACCAGCCCCGCCGCCCGGCGACGAGGTCGTGGTGACCGAAGCGGCTGCCCCGCCGCCGCCCCAGGTTGAAATCGTGCCGGTGGCTCCCGGTCCGTTGACCCTTTGGTTCTGGGTGCCGGGCTGCTGGGAATGGCGCGGGCACTGGGTCTGGGCCGCCGGCCGCTGGGCACCCCGCCCGCATCCCCATGCCATCTGGGTCACCGGTCACTGGGCCCACCGCGGACAGGGCTATGTCTGGGTGAGCAGTCATTGGCGCTGAACCGGGTTGGCCCGGCGCGAAAACTTTCACGGCCATCGGCGTTGAACGACGCCGGTGGCCGCTTTCATTTAATCCGGAAATCGAAACTGAGATGGGGAACGCACGCGCCTTGAAGTGCCGGACGCGGGGCGCGTCCGGCCACACCCGATGGCGGGTGTGCTCCCCAACTCTGCCTTTTGGATTTAATCCGTTGCAAATTTCCGAAAAGCGGCGCACATTTCCGGAAATTCTCGAAACTGAAAACGGATATGAAACTTTCTATTCCAATTAAAATCCTTCTCATTGCCGCCGCCTTGCCGTTGCTTGCGGGTTGCAAATCGCCGCCGCCCACCAACGTCGGACCGCAAGTGGCGACAGCGGACAACGTCAATGTCGGACAACCCACCCAGCCGCCGCCGGACAACCAAAAAGATGTCATCCCCGCGTGTCCCGGCCCGCGGACGTTGTGGTATTTCATTCCCGGCCATTGGGACTGGCGCGGTCAATGGGTTTGGGTGGCCGGCCACTGGCGGACGCGTCCGCATCCGGGCGACATCTGGCTGCCGGGCAAATGGGTGCAGCAAGACAACGTCTATGTCTGGCAAAAAGGCCACTGGCGTTCCGGCGCGCCCGCCGACGAGGAATCCACCGACCGGTAACCTCGGCAGCAGTTTGGTTTTGACCGGAGCGCTGGGCATTGCTCTGCGTGCCGGGATGTGTGAAATTTTCACGCCGGTTGCGTGAGGATTGCACGTGTCCAACGGCTCGAACCGGGAAAATCCAGCATAAAACCCATTGGCACTGACGATGCTGGTGGTTGAATCGGCCTTATGAATATTCAGCCAGCCATCCACCGAACTGAAGCCTTCAACCGGAATGAACTATTTGTGGTCATTGGAATTTTTGCTGTGCTTGTTGTGGCACTGTTGTTGCCTGCGCTTGCTGCGGCAAAGCGCAAACATTCGCGACTTGGCTGTGTCAATTGCCTGCATCAAATCAACCTCGCTTTCAAAACGTGGGAAGGCGACCACGGCGACAGATATCCGATGGATACTGCCCTGAGGGACGAGGAAATTATGAAACTCGTGGGCAGAGGCAAGGCTTATCCGCTCTGGCAAACCCTGTCCAATCAACTTGGAACGCCGATGTTGCTTCATTGCCCGGCTGACTCTGAACGCACCGAGGCCACCAATTTTACGACCGGCTTCAGCGACGCGAATATCAGCTATTTTTTGAACTTGGATGCCGCCGATACTTACCCGCAAATGATTCTTGATGGTGACGACAATCTAGCTATCAACGGCGTTCGGGTTAAGCCGGGTATCCTGTATCTTCCCACCGCCAATTCGTTGACGTGGACCAAAGAGCGGCATGGCGGCGCGGGCAACGTCGGTATGGCCGACGGTTCAGTGCTGCAAACCATGCCTAACACCCTGAATGCGGCAGTAATCAATGCCACCAATGGCGCACCCGTCACCACGTATCGTTGGGTGATTCCGTAAACGCGTAAAATAGGCTATTTCGACGCGCGCGATTTCTGACGTGTGGACGATATGAAGTTAGCAAAGCCCGTAGGGCTGGCATCTTTGTAGTTATCCGTTCAAAGCAGATGAAAGCTCCGTCAGGAGCGACATCATCGGGGAAACGGACCGGCTATATCGCCCCGATGGGGCTGGTTTTTAATTTGGGTTATGGTTCTACAAAGATGTCGCGCCGCTGGCGCTGCCGCCTGTTTATTTTGCACGCGGCTGCAATTTTGAATGGCGGCAACTGTAGGTGAAATAAACAACCAGTCCGATGCCGAGCCAGACAATGAGCCGCGCCCACGTGTCCGGCGGCAGGTTATACATCAAATAGCCGCAGGACAAAACGCCCAACGGCGCTGTCAGCCAGAACAGCGGCGTGCGGAACGGGCGCTTGATTTCCGGGTCGGTGAAGCGCAAAACGAAGACGCCCGCGCAGACGATGGCAAACGCGAGCAACGTGCCGATAGAGACCAGTTCGCCGAGCAGCCCGATGGGGAACAGCCCGGCGATGAGCATGGCCGCCACGCCGGTGATGAGTTGCGCCACCCACGGTGTGCGGAACCGGGGATGCACGGTGCTGAAAACGGGCGGCAGCAGCCCGTCCCTGGACATCGTGTAAAAAATCCGCGGCTGGCCAAGCAGCATCACGAGAATGACGGACGACAGCCCGGCAATGGCGCCGATTTTGATGAAGTATTCCAGCCAGGCGAGCGACGGGCCGAGAGTGCTGACCGCCACGGCTATGGGCGCGGCAACGTTGAGTTGCGTGTAACTGACGATGCCCGTGAGCACGAGCGAGACGGCGATGTAAAGGACGGTGCAAATTCCGAGCGACCCGAGCAAGGCGACGGGCATGTCGCGTTGCGGGTTTTTCGCCTCCTGGGCGGCGGTGGACACGGCGTCAAACCCGATGTAAGCGAAGAAAATCACGCCCGCCGCGCGCACCACGCCATGCCAGCCAAAATTGCCAGCCGCATCCACCGGCGGCACAAAGGGATGCCAATTGGCATGGTTGATGTAAGCGGCGCCGACGGCAATGAACGTCAGGATGACCAGCAATTTCAGCGCGACGATGGCATTGTTGAAATTGGCCGATTCCTTGATGCCGATGACCAGCAAAATGGTGATGACGGCGACAATCACCATGGCGGGCACGTTGAGCACGGCCCCGGTGCTGGTCCAGCCGTGGGCAAACAGTTGCCAGACGTTCCACCAGTGCAAATTCGCCGCCGTGACGTGGTCGTAAGGCGCAGACGTAAATGCGGCGGGAATCGTGAGGTGCAAGTCGTTCAACAGGGAAACGACATAACTCGACCAGCCGACCGCGACGGTGCCGGCGGCGAACAGATATTCAAGAATCAAACTCCAGCCGATGATCCAGGCGACAAATTCGCCGAGCGTCGCGTAACCGTAGGTGTAAGCCGACCCGGAGAGCGGAATCATCGAGGCGAATTCCGCGTAACAAAGGCCGGCAAACGCGCAGGCGATGCCGGAGAGGATGAAGGAATAAACGATACCCGGCCCGGCGTACTGCGCGGCGGCATGTCCGGTGAGGACGAAGATTCCCGCGCCGATGATGGCGCCGATACCCAAGGAGGTCAGGTTGACCGGGCCCAAGGCTCGTTTCAAACTTTTGTCGGCCAACACTTCACCTTGCAGGTCGGCGACGCTTCGGCGGCGAAATAAATTCATTCGGGAAAATTCGGCTTGTTTTGCGGCTGTTAAATGAAGCGCCCGCCCCGGGAAGTCAAGCAAACGTCGTTTATGGTACTGGCCTAATTTGCTGTAGCGTCTAGCCTGCGGCTCGAAATCGGCGCATAGCGCCGACACTACAACGGTGAATCAGGACGCTACCCTGCTGT
>DATNHI010000113.1:0-7150 GCA_035605035.1 Verrucomicrobiia bacterium | reverse complement strand
CCGAGACTGACGACATCAGCAGTTTGATTTCCGCGAACTGAAAATTTGCCGACCTGTTCCAAAAGGAGGCGCAACTTTTAATTAAAAAATTTAGAAGGCTGACCGGTTCACCGGAGGTTCTTCGACGAAGAACAAAAACATAACCGTGTGTGCGAAAGAGTCAGCGGGCAAAAACATCGCCCGATTCCGGCCGTCAACAGACATCGCCGGAATCCGCCGCCTGCTTGTGCAGGCGGCGCTGTCTCACGCAAACCGCGAATTTTTTTCTTCGACTAAAACCAAACCGTAACCAAAGAAAAAATTGTGAACCTATGAAAGCATCAAACCTTAAAAAAATCATCGTCGCCGGACTCGCGTTTGCGAGTTTGGCGCTTACGTCAACCCTGCGCGCGAATGTCGAGGTGTTTCTGGAAGGCGGCAGTGCGAGCCAGAGCGTCATTTACGACCGAGCCACCAACTTTTTTGCCGGCGGCACGGGTTTCACCGTGAAAGGCGGCGGCTCCTCGGCCATCGCCCAATTTTCAGGCACGAGCATAAATCCGGCAGTGTCGGGGTATGGCACCATCACGCTTGATATTAACCTCAACAACGGTGCGATTGACGGCCTTCAGGCATTGGTGCATCAGTCCGCGAGTTCGGTTGATACAAACTATAGTTCGGGCGCGCTGACGCCGCAGATTCCCACGTTTGTTGATTCGGCGACGACGCCCGATGTCGTTGGCGTCAACTCGTCGGGCTTCACGGCGCTTCCGACCTATGTTGTTCCTCTGGTCTTCATCAAAAACACCAATTCCGCAGACACCGCCGCCATCACCAATTTGACCCAGCGGCAGGCGTGGTCTTTGGAAAATTCACTCTTGCCGACGACCTACTTTGGAGGCACCAGCACCAATCACGTCTATTTTGTCGGAAGAAATCTGGAAGCCGCCGTTCGCACGGAAATAGACCTCAACATTTACAACACCCAGACGATCAACACTTATTACACCAATGCTTTGGGACAGCCGGTTCTTGACACAAGCGCCGACCCTGGCTTGACCTCCGGCGGTGCGGTGACGGCCAACGTGCTGGTTCTCACCAACTCTATCGGCACAGTTGCCGTGCAGAACATCAAAAAAGGCGTGGCGGCACTTTCTTATGAGGGCGTTCCGTATTCTGTCACGAACGTGATCAATGGCAGCTATCCGCTCTGGGGTTATGAAAATTACTATTATATTACTTCCGGCCAAGGCACGCCTTCATCGCAACAATTGGCAGTCATCAACGCGTTTTACGGCCTGGTCACCAACGCGACGTTTCAGGCCACCAGTTCCGTTTTCGTTGGCAACTTCATTCCGAATGCGTCGCTTCAGGTTCAGCGCGGTTCTGATGGCGGTCAAATCACGCCATTGCCCGGCTTCTTCCAATGATCAAATCCGCAACCTTAATTTGGAACATACTGTATGAAAAAAATAATTTTATCGGCCTTCGCCCTGCTGGCGTTGCTGGCAACGCCGCAGGCGCGAGCTTGGTCATATAGCGACGGCGACCTCTTGCTGGTGTTTCGCGCAACGGGTCACAACAACATCGAGTATGACTTGGGAAGTGTCAGCAACCTTCTCGGCCATGCGAACGGCTACACGACCAACATCACCGGTTGGGATTCCAGCCTCATCACCACCGAGTTCGGAGCTGGCTTGAGTGGCGTGAAAGTTATTCTCGCGGCCACAACCAGTTCGGCCAATGCCGCTCCGACAGCGTGGATCAGCAGCACCGATCCAAACATAAACGCCTACAATGTCGGCGCGGCGGCGTGGACGGCCAATTTACATGGCACAATCAACTCCATTGGCGTCAGGCCGGAAAATCCGTTCGACGTGCCTGCCGCTGTGGCGAATCCAACCAATGCCTACATCATCGGTCCCTTCGACCCGCAATTGGGCGGAGCTTCCTACGACTACATTGTCTCTGGAGGCAACTTCAACAGCATCGCCACTTGGGCGGGAAAAGCACCCTTCTCAACTGTGCCAGTCGAGCAAGCCGTCCCCGGCTCGTTTGATTTTTGGGCGGTGCAAACCACGTCCATTTATCCGAATTCACCACCGGATAAATTGATCGGCACTTTCACCATCACGACAAACGGCGTGTTGACGTTTGTTGCCGGGCCGCGCACACCGAACATCGCCGGAGTCACACGCTCTGGCAACGTCAGCGCAATTCAATTCACCACGACGGTGGGCAACACCTATTCCGTGGCTTACACCAATCAACTTGGCGCAGCCACGACCACTTGGCCGGTGGACGCCACGACTCTGATTGGCGATGGAAAAACTGACACCCTTAACCACACCAACTCCGGCGACGCGGCGGAATTTTACCGCGTGAGCGCACAATAATTCAGCGCACAAAAAGAGAACAACCACACGCGGCAGGTCTGGTGGAAAAAACCGGGCCTGCCGCAACGATTTAGTTTGTAGAGAGGACAACCACAACAAATGAGATTGAGGCTTGGGATCATAACAATGCTCGTGTTCGCAAAAGTTTTCAGTGGCCTGGCGGAAGAAACCAATTCGCCCGCCGTCATTGAAGACCTTTTTGCCGCGCCACTGCCTGCCGTCACGGACGTGCCACCCAAGTTGCTGCCCGCGCTCGACGTGCAGACTTATCGGATTGAAGGTAACACCGTCTTGTCGCCGCAAGAATTCGGAATGCTTTCCAATTACACCGGCAACGTGGATGCCGCGCGCGTGCGCGAAGGTTTGGACAAGTTGCAGTCGCTTTACCGCGATTCTGGTTATCCCGATGTCAGTGTCGCGTTGCCGGAACAAAAATTCACGAATGGTCTCGTGCGGATTAAAATCGTCGAGACCAACACCGTTGCGGAATCCGATCTTGCCGCAGCCATCACCAATCTGTTTATCGCGCCCGAAAGCAGAAAGCCGACGATTGAAGTGCGCGGCTATCAAATTGAAGGCAACACGGCGTTGCCCGTCGCAGAATTTAACATTCTCACCAATTACATCGGCGATTTAGATTTCGCACGTCTCCGCGAAGGCTTGGGCAAACTGCAATTGCGTTATCGCGAACTCGGCTTCCCGACCATCAGCGTCACGCTGCCGCAGCAAAAACTCACCAACGGCATCGTGCGCGTGAAAGTCATCGAGGGAAAAATCAGCGACATCGTGGTCACGGGCAATGGCTATTACAGCGCCGAAAACATCCGCCGCGCGCTGCCGAGCCTTACGACGAATATTTTGATCAACACAAAATGGTTCCAGCCCGAACTCGACCGCGCGAATTTGAACCAAGACCGGCAGATTTATCCCGTCATCGCACCCGGCCTCGAACCGGGAACGACCGAACTCACGCTAAAAGTCAAAGACCAGTTTCCATTGCACGGCCACATGGCCATCAACGACTACTCCACGCCCAACACGCCATTGCTGCGTTTGGACACCGCGCTGCAATACGACAACCTCTGGCAGCGCGATCATCAGGTTGGCCTCGACTACAATTTTTCGCCGCAGCAAATGAAGTCGGGGAATTACAATTTTTACGACGAGCCGATGGTCGCCAGTTACAGCGGATACTATCGCCTGCCGCTGGGAGTCGGACAAGGTTTGCGGGAAAACTACGAAAATTTGCCGGTGACTTTTGGCTACGATGAAGCCACGCACAGATTCAATCTGCCGCCCGCGACCGGAAATCCTGATTTGATTTTTTACGCCTCGCGCGCCAACTCGGACACGCCGTTGCTTTATGGCCCGTTGAAAACAATTTTCACGAACTCACTGGCCGAAATCACCCAGCAGACCGTGCAGCACACGCCGACGATCAACGACGATGCTGGCACGCGGCTGACCGTGCCGTTGCGCGAATTTCTCGGAATCAATTCGTCGGTGCAAGCTGGCTTTGATTACAAATCCTACCAGGCCGAAACTTACAGCACTAATCTGACATATTTCAAACTTTACGCGATTGACTCGTTTGGCAACCGCATCTTGGTGACGAACCAGACCATCCGGCTGCCCAGCAAAACGGACAACCAACTTTTCTACCTGCCGCTCTCGTTGCGCTGGGCCGGAACGCGGCCAGACAAAACCGGCAGCACCAGTTTTAGCGTGAGTGAAAATATTTTTCTCCAAGCACTCGCCTCGGCGCGGTCAGATTTTCAAGCCGTCGCTGGCTCGCCACATGCCGGCGGAAACTATACCACCATCAACGCCGGTTTGGTGCGCCTGCAAAATCTGCCGGGAAACTGGTCGGCACTGTTCAACGCCAACGGCCAGTGGGCCAGCGAGCCGCTCATCAGCAACGAACAATTCGCGCTTGGCGGCTTGAGCGGCGTGCGCGGTTATCAAGCGGGTGAAAGCTATGGCGATACCGGCTGGCGGACGCAATTCGATCTGCGCGCGCCGCCGGTGAACGTCGGCTATTTTCCAACGCAAAACGGAGAAGTCCCGGCATATTTACGTTGCTCGGTTTTTATGGATTACGGCAAGGTCTATCACCTTGATTCCACGATGGCGGCAATCCAGCAGTGGGGAACGGGCGCTGGATTTTATCTCACCGCCGGAAGTCATTTCGACGCGCGTCTCACTCTGGGCTATGCGCTGCTCGCTACGCCAACAACTCCCGCCGGAGGCATCCAGGCTTATTTCAGCGTCGGCTACCAATTTTGAAATGCCATGAAATTTCATCCTCCATTCAGAAATTTTTTTAACGCGCGCAGATTATTTTTGCTTGTCGCGCTATGCGCCGCCGCGCGGAATGAAAATCTGTTTGCCAATCCAACGGGCATGACCGTCGTATCCGGCTCGGCGAGCGCGCAGCAGAACGGTTCGCAACTCAACGTGACCACCAGCCAAGCCGCTTTGTTGAATTGGAGCAGCTTCAACATTCAGCAGGGCGAAACGACGACGTTCATCCAGCCTTCGGCCAGTTCCGTTGTGCTTAACGAAATCGGCGGCGCAAATCCGTCGCAGATTTTCGGCAATCTCAACGCCAACGGCACGGTGATCCTCGCCAACGCAAATGGATTTTATTTCGGCCCGAACTCGATGATCAGTGTCGGCGGCAGTTTCATCGCCACGACCGCGCCGCTCGCGCCCGATTTCGGCGCGGGTTCGGCGTGGACGTTCACGGGAATGCCGCCGCTTGCAAGCATTGTGAATTATGGCCAAATCCAGGTTGGCAGCGGCAAATCGCTTTTTCTTATCGCCGAGCAGATTGAAAATCACGGCGAACTAAACGCGCCGGGCGGTGACATCGGACTTTACGCGGGTGAAGATATTTTGGTCAGCGACCGTCCCGACGGGCGCGGCTTGAGCGCGACCGTGAAAGTGCCAGCCGGCTCGGTGAATAATTTCGGGCGAATCACCGCCGACGCCGGGACGATTGCGCTGCAAGCCAAAGTGGTGAATCAAGACGGAATCATCCAAGCCGACTCGATTCAAAATCAAAACGGCGTCATTGAACTCGTTGCTTCCGACGCGCTGAATCTTGGAGCGGATTCAAAAATTCTTGCGCGTGGCGACAATTCAGCGTCCGGCAGTTCTGGCGGAACGGTCACTTTGCAGTCGGGGAATAATTTCAGCGACAGCGCAGGCAGCCAGATTTCCGTCGCAGGCGGCTCGCAGGGAGGCAACGGCGGCAGTGTCGAAGTCAGCGCGCCAAACATTTTGTCATTGAATTCGAGCATGGACGCGAGCGCGCAATCCGGCTGGGTTGGCGGGACATTTTTCCTCGACCCCGTGAACATTGTGCTTGGCACTTCGACTGCGAACGGCGCGATCAATGTGAATTCCGCGTTCGCCGGTTTTTTTCAAATCCTGTTGCAGGCGTCTGGCAACATCACGCTCAACGCGGGGACGGCTTGGAATTTAAGCAGCAGCACGGGCGAGTCGTCGGGGCAATTGACGTTGGAAGCTGGCGGTAACATCACGTTCGGAAATAATTCCAAAATTCTTGACGCGAACGATTGGTCGGTGACGCTGGACGCGGGATACAATTTTGGCAACAACACAATCCAGTCCGGCGTCGGGAATATTTATTTGAACGGCGGCAGCGGTTTGTCCCAAAACGGCACGATTCAATTATTTGCCGGTTCAGTCAACTTGCTGGCGGGACAAAGCATTTTGGTGGGTTCCGGCTCGGTGTTCACGACGGGCGGCGGAAGCATTTATGCCGATGCGCTCGGTGGCGACATCAACGCAGGCACTTTCAACGGCAGCAGCACCAGCGGCGGCACGCAGACCAGCGATTATCTTTTCACCGCTTCGGGTTCGCGTCCCAACGCGATTCTCGGCGGCATTTCCACGGCGGCGGGAGGCGATGTCACTTTGATTGCGGGCAATAATGTCGTCAGCGTCCCGACCGTTCCGAGCAGCAGCCAGTGGCCGGGCGCATCTGGCACTTATGGCGCGGGCAACGTGACCGTCATCGCGGGCAGCCAAATCACGGGAAATTACACGCTGGCCAACGGCACTGGCACGATGCTCGCGGGGGTGCAAGTTTCGAGCGCGCAGGCAGGCGCTTTACAAAATCGCAGCGCTGATCAGACAACCTATGCTTCCACGTTGAATAATTTGGAAACGGAAGTCACTCAAAACTCCAGCGGCAATGGCAACATCGGAGCCGCGTCCGGTGCGAGCGGCCCGGTGACTTTGAGTTTGATCCAAGGTTCGTGGAACGCCTGGGCGGCCAACAACATCTACATCAAGGAAGTGAACAATCCGAACGGCACTTTCAATTCACTCCAATCGTTTCTTTTTAATTATGCACCGGATGCGGCGGCGAATTTCTGGGCGGGCAATGCGATTGAACTGGTCGGCGCAAATCTGACGCGCGTGAACCGGCAGAACCAAACCATGCCGCCGATTTATGCGCCGATTCTTTCGCTCAATGCTGGCGCGGGCGGCATCACGATTGACAAGTCCATCATTCTTTATCCTTCGAGCGAAGGCTCGCTGCAAATCACCACGCGCAATGGCGGCGATTTGAGCGGCGCGGTAACTGCCAATTCTTCAACGCTTACCGGCATTACAATGTCCGACAGCGGTTCCGCAAGCTGGACGACATTCGCCAACGGCCATGCCGCCACGCCGCTGCATTTGAACGATCCGAATCCGGTGACGCTGGACATTTCCGGCGACATCAACAGCTTTGGACT
>DATNHI010000112.1:0-12621 GCA_035605035.1 Verrucomicrobiia bacterium | reverse complement strand
CCCGCAACGCCGTTTGAGGCAGCCAAGGTCTGGATCATGGGCGATGGATTGACGTTTGCCATCGGCGTTGCCACGATGGTCGAGGCCACCGCATACTTCGGTGAAGAATCCGCCCAATGCCCCGCAATCATAAATTGATATTGGTATGGCGGCACCGGCCCACCGCTTGCGACCGGAACACCGGGCGATAATGAAACAGTGACCATCTCATTTGCGGTGAAACCTGAACTCATTTGAAACAGGACCGTTCGGCCATCGGCCGCAATCTTGGTGGTGCCCGTGTGCTGGCCGCTTTGCGCTCCAGTCACCGTGATGAAGTTGGAAAGATTGGTAATTGCCGCCGGCAAGACCAAACTAAAGCGCACCAGAATCAGAGACATTTGTGGTGAAGTATATTCAGCCCCGGGCAACGGTGACAGATACGCATAACCCAACTGCCGATAATCATTCCGCGAACGAATACGGACAATGAATTTCTGAGTATTGGTTTTTTGTCCGTCGCTTGCAATAAATTGCAGAACATACATGCCCGGAACATCAAAGCTGGCTGTAGGATTATTGGTAAAGAGCGTCCACGGCGCATTTGGCGAGCCTGAATAAGTGAATGCTTCACCGTTGGTGGGATTTCCACTCCAAACGACACCTTGGCTGGTGACCGGTTGTGATAGCACCGACCATCCCCAGCGCAATTTGTTCGGATCATTCGGCGCGGGATTGGACGGATTCGCGGGCAACGGATAACCATCGTCACTGACAATCGCCGTAAGTTGCACATTGGTCGGCGCGTCGAAACTTAGGGTGCCTGGCGTTGTCGCCTCCGGAGCATTGTTGAAACCGGCCAGAGTGAACCCGTAAAGCTGTGTGACATCGGACGCTGTCAGCGCGCGGTTGTAGAGGCGGACTTCATCAATTTGTCCCTGCCATTGGCGCGAGAGAACGCCGCCGTTAATCCAGGCGCCAATGGTAACCGGATCGCTGCCGCTAATGTTGATCAAACCGCTGACGGCGGCGGTTGCTTCCACCGCACCGTTGACGTAAAGAACGGCACCGACGCCGTTTTGATAAGTGCCGACAAGATGCAGCCAGCGTTTGGGCACGGCGATGTCCGTGGTGCCGCCGCTGGCGCCATAACCGCCGGAGAGTCCCGACATGTGAAACGCCGCGTAATCAGTCAGGTCATTCCGATGCAGCCGCCAAGACCAATCGCCCCGGCAGAAAATAGTCTGCCAATCCTGGGTCAGGGCATCCACCGATATCCAAGCTGCTACGGTGACATTCGAAGTCACGTTGAAATCCGATGCGTTCGGAATTTGAACGTAGAAATTGCCGTCGAAACTAAGCGCTTCGCCCAAACCGCTCGGACCCGCCACAATCGTCGGCGCTTTCAGCGTATTCTGGTCCTGCCGGCAAACGCCGTTGTGACCGTCGCCTGTTTGGTCCACCACCGTTTCACCGACCAGTCCTGACATGCCTTCAAAATTGTAATAGGCGACCAAACCGTTCGTGATGTCGGCTCTGGCAGCCGCCGCCACAAGCATGGTGGCGAGGGCGGCCGCGGCGCAGCATCGGCTATATGTTTTAATGATTGTGAACACGGTAGAACTTTGTCGTGGCTGTTCCCAACGCTTCAACAAATGTTCCGGTGCGGTTTCCCGTCCCCGTCCACGGCCCATTCAAAGACGTGGCGGTTTCCAGTTCGCCGTCTTGAAAAAGAAGCGACACCGTTCCATTCGTGCAGGAAATTTTGTTGATGGCCGGGCCAACGAGCACGCCGGCATACGCCGAAGTGATTGCCTCGTCCGGCGGCGAGGGAATGATTCCGCCGCGGATGGCATTGGCAGTGATCGAGACATTTGCCGTCTGGTTGAGTTGCAGGGAACACAAGGTGCCATTTGTCGGCGGCATCGCGGCTGCAACCGTGGGATCCCATATCGCACCGAATTCCAATGTCACGCCGCTGGAACCAAGTCCGGGCAAAGTTCCGCCCGGCGCGTCTGCGGGTACCGCCAGCGGCGAATATCCGACGGCGTTCCAAGTGGCATTGCTGCCGGAAGAAACCGTGACATGATCTCGAAATGAAGCCGGAAAAATCCCATACCCTTGCGCTGCAGCCGTGCTCAAACCGGTGAAAAAATTACTGACGCCAATGATTTGCCCCTGATCCACTGTGACATCCAATGCGAAAGCGCGAACGGTCTCCCCGGCATCGCAACGATACTGAATCCACGGAACGCCGTTACTGTCGGTTACGAACACATGCACCATCGCTTTTGCCGAGACTGCCCAAAATGAAACGGAAGGCAGGAACAGAAGTGGCACTATTTTGACTGCAAAACCAAGCAGTCGCACCAGTTTTCTCAACCCCAAGTTCTTTGCGATTGGTTGAAACTTCATCACACTTTAGTCTAAACAGATGTATTAATCAGTTCAAGCCGTATTTTGGTAGTGTCCTAATTTGATTTTCCTTTTCCCCCGAAAAAGAATCCCACAATTAAAAAAAGAACCAGGACCGCAAGAATAACCCAGCAATCTGTCTCAGACAGCTTCTCAGGCCACCGAAAGGACGCGAATGTCAATTTCCTCCCTTTTTTGAAGCTGCTACGATTGAAACTTTTACCGCTGTTTCAGCCGAAACGACCGGCGAGATTTCCAGAACGTTGACATATTGCGTTTCCTTACCATCGTGATAGCTCCACGCATAGCAGCGTTTCGCTTTTGGATGGCCCGTCAGGGCAAATGATTCAACGACGCCTTCCCACACGGTTTTCCCCTGAAACACTTCCCTGACTGGCACAGATCGCTCGTGCGTGGCTTTGCAGCCATGCATGGTTTCAATCGCCGTGCGTAGGTTTTCAATCCGTTCGCTCATGCCCCTGCCATTTCGACAAGATTCTGCACCGTCCAAGCAGAAGTTTCAACACCAGCTTCGACCGCCGGAGTGCATCGAATGGTTTTATGAGATTTCACAAAATTGTAATAGGCGTAGTGTAGCGCAACTGCCGCCTTGAAGTTTTCCAGCTTTTTGCTGAATGCATTCGTCAACCGGCTTAGTCGGCGGCAATGCATCCGCAACGTGTGATTCTGTTTTTCAACGTGGCTTGTGGAAATCAGGTCAATGTCTGGTTGGCCTTGCACTGGTATTCGTTCCGTCTTTATGACTTCCGGCGGGGAATATCGGCGCTGCTCCGCAAGCTCCGTGTGGCCATACGTTTTGATAATTGAACCGTAGTCCACTTCGCTGCCAAAGGCCCGCTCAATCGCATTCTGATACACCCTGAGGGCATCGCTGGAAATCTGGACGCGGTGGGACAAACGAGCCGCCAAATCCTCAATGAAATAATTCGCCATGTATTGAGAACGGTCGCCAACGGCGAATGTCGGGACAAGCTTTGTGTCAGGGTCAATGGCAACCCATGTCCAAATGTCGCCGATGCCATCGGCAACCTGATTCGTGCGGAGTGCCGTCTTTTGCTTCATACCGATAAATCCCCACACCTCGTCAACTTCAATCCGGCCACAATTCAGGCCGCGCATCTTGGAGTCCATGATTTGTCGGCAGCCTTCGCCCATGCGGACGCCTAGCCGCATGACCGTATCGCGGTGAATGCCGGTTATACGCTCCACGGCGCGGATACTGGTTCCTTCGCAAAGCAAGCTGACCGCTTGCGCCTTCCGTTCGGTTTTCAGTTCGTTGCTCATATTTTCCTCAATTTCCTATTGACTTTGAATTAAAGTAATACTATATTCAGAAAGTGTCAACAAAAAACAACAAAAAAAGAATCGTCAGCAGTGGGGAAAAGGGGCATCCAGGCCATCCACGAACGGGCATCACGAAGGTCAAAAAATGTGTTTCCGTCACTGGGACGGTTTGGCAGGATGCCATAAGATTATGGAAGGGAAAAGGTTCAGACCTCGTTGACCGCTTGCTGCGACGATTCGTCGTAGAAAGGCCACGACATGAATGGAAATGCAACACTTAATCCCGATGTATTGCGCTGGGCGCGCAATAAGGCAGGACTTTCTGAAGAAACACTCGCCGCACGAATTGGCGTTCACTTGGGCCTTGTAAAGGAGTGGGAATCTACAGGCTCCATTCCGTTTTCCTTGGTGGAAAAATTAGCGGAAATCACCCGCATCGCGTTTGGGTTTTTATTTTTGGAAAAACCGCCCCAACCGAGTCTGCCGATTGCCGATTTTCGACGCATCAAAGATTCGCAGCCTTTGACGCCAAGCGACGACCTGTTGGATGTCATTTACGGCGCGCAACTCAAACAGAATTGGTATCGTGAATACTTGATTGCCAGTGGCGCAGAGCCACTTCCGTTTGTGGGAAAAGCTTCGATTAAAACTCCCACAAAAGAGGTTGCTGATGATATTCGCTCAACGCTTAACATTGGTTTTGCTTTGGCGGAAACCGCAGCCACTCCCGAACAGGCATGGAGAGATACAATTGAGGCAACCGAGGCTGCTGGAATTTTGGTTTTATGTTCCGGCCATGTGGCAGGATTTACGAACCGAACGTTGGACGTTGATGAGTTTCGTGGATTTGCTATGGCTGACAAATATGCACCGCTCGTTTTTATCAATAGTGCGGACACCCCAGCGGCAAGATTTTTCACACTCGCCCACGAAATCGCACACATTTGGATTGGAGAAACAGGAATCTCCAACCTTGAACGAACTTATGCTGATGGAAACACTAATGAGACGTATTGCAACAGTGTTGCCGCAGAGGTTGTTTTGCCGCTAAACGAGCTGTCTGCTCATTGGGATGGCGAAAAAAATGACACTGGCGAGGTTGACCGGCTTTCCAGAAGATACAAGATCAGCAAGCTTGTGGTTGCGCGCCGCGCCCGTGACGCTGGATTTTTCACGGCGGAAAGATATAATTCCTATTACAAACTCCTTATCACTCAGGCACAAAAATCATCCGGTGGCACTTGGTATCACAACGAGAAATATCAAAACAGCCGACGATTTTCAATTACGATAATTCAGGAAGCGCTAGCGGGTCGCACTTCACAACGCGATGCAATGCAGCTTTTGGGCATAAAAAAAGACACGACGTTTAGGAAATATGCCCATTCGCTGGAAGGCGGTGTCGAATGGCCTATCTTTTAGATGCGAATGTTTTCATAGACGCGAAGAATCATTACTATAGGTTCGACGTGTGTCCGGGGTTTTGGGAATGGCTGGCCTATGCTCACGGAAAAGATTTGCTATTGAGCGTCAAACAGGTTCGTGACGAATTGTTGGCGCGAGAGGACAAGCTCACCATGTGGTGCAGAACGCACCGTAAATTGTTCGTTGATACGAACGACGGGAAAACCTTCGACAGCATGAAGTCATTGAGCGCTTGGGTCATTCAGAATTATCAGCCTGCTGCACAAGTGAAGTTCCTTGGGGATGCAGATTTTGCTCTTGTGGCGTTTGCCGACGCACATTCTCATATAGTCGTAACAAACGAAGTTCCTTCAAATGGATTCGACGTTAAAATTCCGAACGCCTGCAATTTCATGGATGTTAAATTTGTGACCCCGTTTCAGATGCTTTCTGCCGAAAAAGTCCAGTTCCATTTAAGCAAATAAATCCAAATTAGGACACTACCCGTATTTTGGCAAATACTCATCTAAAGCTGGCGAGGGTTCGGATTTGTCGCGCAAGGAACTGGTGCCACGAGCATCCGAATTTTTGCCAACGCGGTTTCATAGCCCCGGCGAGCGAGTGGCGAAAGTTCCTCGCCAAATTCAAGGTTTTCGACCGGTATGGTCAGCCACCAGGCCGGCGGGCAACGCCCGAAAAGCTGCTTTGCCATCGCCAGCAACGTGCGCGGGTCCGCCGCGTGTGCCATGAGTTGCGCGCCGTCAGCGGGTTCGAGTTGGCGCACCTGAACCTCGGTGGTTGCATCCACAGCGGCGTCCACGAAGACCACCGTGCGAGCCTCGGAAATCGTTTCCGCGAGTTCAGGTGTGAGTTGGTGGCGCACGAGAGCGACCACGCCGGGCAGGGCCAGTTCGGCAACGGCGGCGGCCACCTTGGCCCCCACGCCGTCATCGCTGCGCAACGTGTTGCCGTAGCCGATGACCAGAAAATCACCGGTCTCGTTTTTGGTTTGCTCCTCGCTCACCCGGCCAGCGTAGCGACAGCACACCGGCAACGCCAGCCGGAGGTAGCGACCACAATCCCCATGAACCTCGTAGCAGCCGACGTGAGGAGGCTCATTCCAATCCGGGCGAAGGAAGTCAGAGCCTCCTCACGTCGGCTGCTACGGTTCAGGGGTTCCCTGCGCGAATCCATTCGGGGAATTCTCGCCCCAGTTCGCTCCTCCACTTCGCGGAGGAGAGGGAGGAACGAATGTTTCTGCCGGGCTACTGGTTTCGAATCCGGGTGGCCTGGCTGGCGACGCATTGCCAGCGACCATCGCGTTTGACCCACACGTCGGTCATCCGCTGCGGTCCGCTGATGTCGTTGCCCCGGAAATTGCCGTGCCATGTGATGGCAAAAGTGATCACCGCCGTGTTTCCGTAGATTTTCACCTGGGCATCATTCAGTTCAAACGAACCTATCACCAGGTCACCGGCTTTGATCGAATCGAGTCCCCGTGTCTTCGTCCAGGTTTGCCCGGCGGGATCGGTGAACATGAATTCCTCGGCCTGGATCCGGTCAATGGCTCCGGCATCCTGGTGCTTCACCGCATCAGCCCATTGCTGCTCGAGCGCCTGGAGTGCCGATTCTGCCGTTCGGGGTTTGTTGGGGACGGCATCGGTTGAGTTATTTGTCTGAGCGCGTGACGACAGGAAGGTCAGACAAGCCGCCGTGATGAGGAGCAGAGTTTTCTTCATGTTTTTTCCTTTCAAGCTGGTTGTGTCCTTTAAAAATCGGCGGGGAAACGGACCAACCGACCGTTTCCCCGCCTTGTCAGCGGTGCAAGGAAATTATCCGCGCGCCAATTCGTCCAGCACGCTGCCATCCGGGGCGATGAGCTGCACGTGCAACGGCATCTGGCCGACGGCGTGCGTCGAGCAGCTCAGGCACGGGTCGTAGCAGCGGATGGCGGCTTCGACGCGGTTGAGCATCCCTTCCTGCAACTCGTTTCCCTTTACATATTTCCGGGCAACGGACAGGACAGCGCGGTTCATCGCCAGGTTGTTGTGTCCCGTGGCGACAATCAGGTTGACCTTTTCGATGCGCCCGTTGCCGTCCACCCAGTAGTGGTGGAACAGCGTGCCGCGCGGCGCTTCAATCACGCCGACGCCCTGCGCGTTGGCCGGTCGTGCATTGATCATGATGTCCGTGCTGCAAATATCCGGGTCGTCCAGCAACTGCTGAGTGCGTTCAAGCGCGTAAATGATTTCAATCAAGCGCGCCCAGTGATAGTAAAACGAACTGCGGCGCACGCCGTGGCGGTCCTTTTTCCATTCACGCAACTCGGCATTGGCCTGCGGCGTGGAAATTTTGTCCGCGAGGTTCAACCGTGCCAGCGGGCCAACACGATAAATGCCTTTGGGATAACCGAGCTCTTTGATGAACGGGAATTTCAAGTACGACCAGGTCTCGGTCGCCTCGGCGATGACTTCCAGATATTTGTCCGGCGGGACCTGGTCCCTGACGATTTTGCCGTGCAAATCGGAAAACCGCAGGTTGCCATTGTAATGCTCCAGCGCGCCGTCCGGCTGGACGAGGCCCATGTAATTCGAATCGAAACTGGCGAACGTTTCCACGTCGTCGTGGTGTGCTTCCTGATATTTTTTGAGCAGGTCGAGCGCAAATCTTGCCTGTCCAAACGCCTCGGGCAGGCCCTTGCGCATTTCGTCGCGTTCGGGGACGGTGAGCGCCTTGTTGACGCCGCCGGGCACGGGAAAGTCCGGATGGATTTTGCGTCCGCCGACGTGTTTGATGATTTCCTGCCCGTACTTGCGCAGGCGCACGCCCTTGAGGGCGATGTCGGGATGCTGCTGGATGAGGCCGACGACGTTGCGGATGGCCGGGTCGGCGTCGTAACCCAGCAACAGGTCGGGCGCGCTCAGATGGAAGAAGCTCAACGCGTGCGATTGCGTGAGCTGGCCCATGTGCATCAACTCGCGCAGCAGCTTGGCCGGCCGCGGAATCGCCACGCCCAGCACGGCGTCGCACGCCTTGGCGCTGGCCAGCAGATGGCTCACCGGGCAAATTCCGCAGATGCGCGCGGTGATTTGCGGCATCTCGGCAAAGAAACGGCCTTCGCAGAATTTCTCGAATCCCCGGAACTCGACCACGTGAAACTGCGTGTCCGCCACGTTGCCCGCCGCGTCGAGCTGGATCGTGATCTTCGCGTGTCCCTCGATGCGGGTCACGGGGCTGATCGTAATGGTTCTCGTGCTGGTCTCAGTCATAACTCAAATTCTTCTCAGTCCATTTCGGCATGCGGCCCGCGAGCAATTCGGTGAGCACGTACCAGATGGTGTCGGCATCGGGCGGGCAGCCGGGAATGTGGGCGTCCACTTTCACGAACTCCTGGATGGGACGAACCCGTTTTAGCAACGTGGGGACAACGGGAGCTGTGGGAATGTCGCCAACCTGCGTGCTCTCGGTTTCGACGAAACCGCGCGCGACGACGTCTTCGAGTTTGAATTGATTGCGCAGGGCGGGGATGTTCCCGGTAATGGCGCAATCGCCGAGCGCGATGAGCACTTTGCAGCGCGCCCGCAGCGTCCGCAGTACGTGCTCGTTCTCGTCGTTGCAGACGGCGCCCTCGACGATGCCCACGTCCACGTTGGGAATCTCCTTCACGTCGGTGATCGGGCTGGCGGTAATGTCCACCAGCTTGACGAGTTCCACCAGCCGCTCGTCCAAATCCAGAAAGGACATGTGGCAGCCGGAACAGCCGCCCAGCCACACTGTCGCCACTTTGACTTTGGGTTTGTCGCTCATATTTGCCTTCACTTCAAAATCGCTTCGAGAATTTCCCCGTCCTGGCGCGCCTCGCCGCGCGGCGGCAATATCGCCTGCAACGGCAGTTCGCGTCCTTCAAAATTCGTGATGGCGCCTTTCTTCTCGCACCAGATGGTTGCCGGCAACACGACCTTGGCGAGATCAGTCAACCGTGACCGGTAGGCCGCCTGCACCAAGACGCAATCAATCTCCTCAAGCAGCGCCCAAACATATCGTTCGTCCAGCAACCGGTCGCCGCCGTCCGGTTCGTCACTGGCGACGATGTGCAAAAACTTCAGCGGTTTCGCGTCGAGCCACGGACCGACTTCTTCGATCGGTTCGATGCCGCCCGCGGCCAGCGTCAGGCTGTTGGGACTGGTGGGCAACGCGATCAACGCGGGCGCCGGGCCGGCGGTTTTCGCCTCAAAGATTTTAACGAGCCGTTCGAGCACGGACACACCGATGGGCGTCATCGCCTCCGGTCCGTAAATCAGCACCGGTCGTTTTGCGTCACGCAGCGCGTCCGCCACGCGTCCCCAGAACTTGCGTTCGAGGCTGACGACATTGGCGCAAATGGTGGCGTATGGGTCGAGGTCGCTCTTGCGGGTGTGGAAAATGAGGAGCTTGGCCTTACGCACGCGCACCGTGGTGCGGATTTTGGCCGCGACCACGCCCTGCGCGCGGCTGGGCTGCGCTCCAAGCACGATGATCGCGTCGGCGTCATGCAGTTTGGCCATGGCGTCGGGGCTGCGGTCATTGTTGGCGCACAGCGCGGCTTCGTTTCGGGCGACGAACATGCCGATGCGCTCGAATTTTTTCAGCGTGGCAACGGTTTCGTTACTCAAGCGCGGAGAGACGAGGAGGGCTTTCTGGGCGGGCTTGGCTTTTTTGGCGGCCTGCCGCACGACTTTGAGGGCTTCGTCCCAGGTGGCCGGTTCCAGTTTTCCGTGGTTGCGGACCAGCGGTTGCAGGATGCGCCGGCGCGGTTCGGCCCAGGTTTCGTAACGGCCGCGCACGCACAGGTGTCCCTGGTTGACCGGTGAATCGAAATCGCCAAAGACCTCAACGATGCGATTTTCCTTCGTATAAACCAGCAGGCCGCAGCCGACGGGGCACTCGGTGCACGTGGTGCGGACGGTCTGGCAAGTGCCAAGTTTGCCGCGGAACGCCGCGGCCTTGTCAAATAGCGCCCCGGTGGGGCATGCCGCGACACACGCGCCGCAACTCGTGCAGGAATCCGACGTGCCGAAGGTCGCGCCGAGGTCCACGACGACGCGGTTTTTCGCGCCGCGATTCGAAACATCGAGCGTGTGGGTGCCTTCCATTTCCTCGCAGGTGCGCACGCAACGGGTGCACAGGATGCAGCGGTTGTGGTCGAGGGCGAGATATTTGCCCGACACGTCCACCGGCCAGGCAGGATAAAGATAGGGGATGCTGATGGCGTCAATACCATGGCGGTAACCCTGTTGCTGGAGTTCGCAATCGCCCTTGTTCATCACGCAGAACGGACAGATGTGATTGCGCTCGCTGAACAGCAACTCCAGCGTGCTGCGGCGCAGTTTTTGAAGCGTTTCGTTGTTGGTGATGATTTCTTTGCCGTCCGGGGCCGGGGTTGAGCACGCGGGCACCACCTTGGGGCTGCCGGCAATCTGGACGATGCACATGCGGCAGCCGCCCCACGGCGACAGATGTTTCAGGTAACAGAGCGTGGGAATGCTGATGCCGTTGGCCTGGGCGATTTGCAGAATCGTCTGCCCGTCTTGGCCTTCGCATTTGTGGCCATCAATCGTCAACGTGATTTTTTTGGGAGCAATCATTTTTCCATCACAGGTTTCGTGGCCCGGGTTGAGGACGTCTCCAAAGCCGCCGGCGCGACCGCCCGGGCATGCACGCCATCGGAGGTCTTGAGCACCGCGTCGAATTTGCAGACGTCAAAGCACGCGCCGCAATGAATGCAGGCGTCTGCCACGATGTAGTATTTTTTCTGCCCGTCCCGCTTGAAAATGGTGTGGACCGGGCAGCCCCGAAAACACATCGAGCAGCCGACACATTTCTCCTCGTTGATGCGGAACTCGAGCAACTCGCGGCAAACGCGGGCGGGACAACGTTTCTCGACGACGTGCGCCAGGTATTCATCGCGGAAATAGCGCAACGTGGTGAGCACCGGATTCGGCGCCGTCTGGCCCAGCCCGCACAGGCTGGCGTCGCGGACGACCGTCGCCAGCGACTCGAGTTTTTCGATGTCGGCCAGTTCGGCCTCGCCGGCGCAAATCCGGTCCAGGATGTTGAGCATCTGGCGCGTGCCAACCCGGCAGGGCGGGCATTTCCCGCACGACTCGTCGCAGCAGAAATCCATGAAAAACCGCGCCACGTCCACCATGCAGGAATCCTCATCCATCACCACCATGCCGCCCGACCCCATGATCGAGCCGAGCTTCTGCAGTGACTCGTAGTCCACGCGTTCATCCAGATGCTGTGCGGGGATGACACCGCCAGACGGCCCGCCGGTTTGCACGGCCTTGAACTTTTTGTCTTTGGGGATGCCGCCGCCGATGCCGAAAATAATTTCGCGCAGCGTGGTGCCGTAGGGGACTTCGGCCAGGCCCGTGTTGCGGATTTTGCCCGCGAGCGCGAAGACCTTGGTGCCTTTCGACTTCTCGGTGCCGAACGAGGCGTACCATTTCGCGCCCTTCAGAATGATGGGCTTGATGGTGGCCCAGGTCTCGACATTGTTGATGTTGGTCGGCTTGCCCCACAGACCGCGTTGCGCGGGGAACGGCGGACGCGGCATCGGCTGGCCGCGCCGGCCCTCAATGCTGCGCATCAGCGCGGTTTCCTCGCCGCACACAAACGCGCCGGCGCCGATGCGGATTTCAATGTCAAAATCGTATCCGGTGTCGAACAGGTTTTTGCCGAGCAGCCCGTGCCGGTAAGCCTGGGCGATGGCGACGTTGAGGCGCTTGATGGCCAGCGGATACTCGGCGCGGATGTAGATAAATCCGCGGTTGGCACCCATGGCGTAAGCCCCGATGGCCATGCCTTCGAGCACGCGGTGCGGGTCGCCTTCCAGCACGGCGCGGTTCATGAACGCGCCCGGATCGCCTTCGTCGGCGTTGCAAATCACGTATTTCGGCGTGACCGGCGCCTTTGCCATCAACTCCCACTTCACGCCGGTCGGAAACCCCGCGCCGCCGCGCCCGCGCAGGCCGCTGGCTTTGATTTCAGCGATGACCGCTTCGGGCTTCATCGAGGTCAAGACCTTGCCCAGCGCCGAGTATCCGTCGCGCGCGATGTATTCCTCGATGTTTTCCGCGTCAATCAGGCCGCAGTTGTCGAGGACAATTTTTTCCTGTCTGGCGAAGAAGGAAAAATCGCGCTGGGTAGTGACGACATTGGCGGTGACGTCATCCTTCGGCAGCAGCTTCGTGTAGGGGCGGCCCTTGATGAAATGCTCCTCGACGAGTTTGGGCACATCCAGGGCCGTGACGCGCTGATAAAACGTGCCCTCTGGATGGACCAGCATCACCGGGCCGAGGTCGCACGGCCCCATGCAGCCCGTTTCGACGATTTTAATTTCCTCGTCGAGGCCGCGCTTCTTCAGCTCGGCGGCCAGAACGTCCTTCAGCGCGTTGCCGCCGGAACTGAGGCAGCCGGCGCCGGCGCAAACCAATATGTGGGCGCGAATCATCGTTCATCACTCCGGTTTCTTTT
>DATNHI010000111.1:0-3438 GCA_035605035.1 Verrucomicrobiia bacterium | reverse complement strand
CGGCGGCTTCGGAAACGGAATCAATCATCCTCCACCAGTTACCAAAAAAACAAAACAAATCCAATTGGGAAAGTAAAGATAATATTACCAACCACCTGTGAAGAAACTACCGTTTTGATGTGGATAACCACGGACGATTTTTCTTCTGACGAGAACGGCAGGATGGGGGCGCAGCTGTTTATCGCTGGTTTACAAATCACCATTTCTTCGGCGTTGATTAATCACTTTCGTCACTAATTGGTAATCTTCTTCCTTGCGCGTCGGCTTTTTTGGCCGAGCAAATGGCGGACAAAAGGCCTTATAGCAGTGCTTGATGAGGGAAAGAACTGTCTTTCCGTCGAAGGATTCAATATGCGCCCCCTTCCGGTTCACCATTTCTTGGCAAACATCATAAACAACGGAGTCGGGTAAAAGTTTATCAACCTTCACTGTTAAAATTCCATCTGTCGGCAAGTGTTGCCTTGTCATCACCCTTCTTTCTCTGACAATCGCCATAAGCAGAAAGGATAGAGGTTGATTGACGAACTGATCCCGCCCCAAGACAACGCAATGGCAAAGTTCAGTGATCAATGATTGAAAATCTGGATCGGGGATTTCACAGATCTTAATTTGAGTGTAGTTAGTCATGCGACAAGGAGACCGCTAATTGGAAGCAGCGACAAGCCTGAACTCCAAACTTCCGTCCCCAACCTATTCACGAAGTTATTCCCCGGAAAAATTGACTCGCTTCTGGTTGTGATTAGAATTCCCACTCGTTGCCAACATGAAACGTAAGCCATCACTGCTCGTGGTTTTCCTGACGGTCTTTATTGACCTCATCGGATTCGGCATCGTCGTGCCACTGGTACCGATTTACAGCCGGCATTACGGCGCGCCCGGCTGGCTCATCGGCGCCATCATCGCCTCGTTTTCCGCGATGCAGTTCCTGTTCGCGCCGGTCTGGGGCCGGTTGTCCGACCACCATGGCCGCCGCCCGATCCTGCTCATCAGCACCGCGGGTGCGGCATTGTCGTATTTGTTGTTCGCCATCGGGTCGGGCTTTGCCAATCACACCGCCGCGCTCTGGGCGCTGCTCGTCTCCCGCGTGTTCGCCGGCGCTTGCGGCGGCAACATCACCGTCGCCCAGGCTTACATCGCCGACATCACGCCGCCGGAAAACCGGTCGAAGCGAATGGGCCTCATCGGCATGGCGTTCGGACTCGGATTCATTTTCGGCCCGGCCATCAGCGGCGTGGCGCTGAAACTTTTTGGCGCCACCGGCCCCGGCTGGGCTGCCGCCGCGCTATGCGCGGCCAATTTCATTCTGGCGTTTGCCATCCTCGCCGAAAGCTTGAAACCCGATTCCGGCCACGCCAGCAACCGCCCGCGCTTGCAGCAATGGGGGCATACGCTGGCCCAGCCGAAAATCGGCTCGTTGATCCTGATTTTTTTCCTGGCGACGTTCGCCTTCAGTTGCTTTGAAAGCACCCTGCCCCTGCTCGTCAGCGACAATTTCAATCTGGGCATCACCGTGGACGAAACCAAACCGGCCACGACGGTCATTTCGCTCTTCGTCTTTTGCGGCATCATTGGCGCGTTCATCCAGGGCGGCGCCATCGGGCGGCTCGTGAAAATGTTCGGCGAACCGAAATTGATTTCGTTCAGCCTTTTCCTCACCGGTGTCAGCCTGGCGCTGCTGCCGTTCATCAAAGGCGAGGGCCAGTTGAAATGGCTGGCGGTGCTGCGCTTCACCGACTGGCCGTGGATTAAAATGCTTCTGGTGCTGGCCTTGCTGGCCATCGGCACCAGTCTGACGCGTCCGCCGGTCTTCGGATTGCTCTCGAACCTCACCCCCGCGAACGAGCAGGGCGCGACCATCGGCGTCGCGCAAAGCGCCGGCGCCCTGGCACGCATCCTCGGCCCGCTGTTCGCGGCGACGCTTTATCTGCGCGTCCCGGTGCTGCCTTACGTGATCTGCGGGGCGATTTCGATTGTGGCCGGCTTATTGGCGAGCTGGCGATTGGGCGGGAAAATTGAAACCACCGGGATTCAACCGCAATAATCCTGTTGGCAGGCACACACCTGAGCCGTTGTGGAGTGCGGTGACACGTCACCGCTTTCCAAAGCGCCGACATGTCGGCGCACTCCAAAATACGAGCGGCGGATTGACTGCTTCACATCCGGCATTCGCAGCGCAACCCGCCGCCCATCCGTTCACTCAAACGGAATTCATTGTTGCTCCGGCGGCGGTCCGGGTGGCGCGTTATTGTCACCGGGCGGCAAACCGCCGTTGTCCGCACCCGCACCGTTTCCGCGCGGCGGCCCCATGTGCGGACGCGGCCCGATGTATTCATCAGGCGTCAGCTTGCCGTCGCCATTTTTGTCCAATGACCTTAGCGCGGCAGGCGCGTTGGCGATTTCATCGGCGTCAATCACGCCGTCGCCGTTGGCGTCGAGTGCCTTCACAATCGCCGGCAACGGCGGGCGGGGAGCGTCCTTGGGCGCGTCCGCCGGGAGCGGCGGCAGGTATTCATCCGGGGTCAATTTGCCGTCGCCGTTTTTGTCCAGCGTCAACAGGGCGGCGCTGGCGTTGGCAATCTCATTGGAATCAATCACACCGTCCTGATTCACGTCCAATGCCAGCACGAGCGGCAGCGGCGGCGGACGGTGTCGGGGACCACCTCCATTCGGTCCGCCCGCGGGTGGCGGTCCGCCATTATCCTGGGCATTGACGACGAACGCCGACGCACCCAGCGTCAGCAGTGTCAGCATGATTCTCGTTTTTGTTTTCATTTTTCGCTCTCTTTCTTTTTTGCCGGATGTGAATTTTTTCTTCTGGCGCAATCTACGCGAAGCCACCTTAAGAAATCGTTAAGGCCAATAAAAAAATGTCCGCCTCGTCGGATGTTGCGCCTTAATCCAATCTTAAGGTTGGCCGTGCGAGAGTGACGGCGGGTTGCAGTTGTGTTAAACCAGTCGCGACCACGGCCAACATGAGAATCCTGATTGTTGAAGACGAACCTGATTTGCTCCGCAGCCTCGCCCAGGCGTTGCGCGAGGAAGGCTACGCCGTGGACACCGCCAACAACGGCGAGGACGGCCTGTTCAATGCCGAGAGTTACGATTACGACGCCATCGTGCTCGACGTGATGCTGCCCGGGCTCGACGGTTGGGAAATTCTCAAGCGTCTCCGCAAGACCAAAAAGACGCCGGTGCTCATGCTCACCGCGCGCGACCAGTCACGGGACCGCGTCCGAGGACTCGATACCGGTGCGGACGATTATGTAATCAAACCGTTTGATCTGTCGGAACTGTTCGCCCGGCTCCGCGCACTCATCCGCCGCAGCGCGAACAAGACCACGAACGTTATCGAAATCGGCGACGTGGCGATTGATGTGGCGGCGCGCAATGTCTTCCGTGCCGAAAAGCCCGTTGAATTGACGGCCCGCGAATACGCTT
>DATNHI010000110.1:0-4799 GCA_035605035.1 Verrucomicrobiia bacterium | reverse complement strand
GGGCGGCCTGGCCCACGGCGGTCTGCCAATTGTTTACCAATTGCGGGCCGAAAACCGCCACGTTCACCGTTCGTCGGTTCGGCGATACGAACGATGACTTGACGGTGCCTTACGACATCGGCGGTACCGCCAGCAACGGTGTGGATTACGTCGCGCTGCCCGGTTCCGTGACCGTACCAGCGGGTGAACGCCGCGCCCTGATTATCATCGTGCCGATTGACGACGGCCCGCCCGACGTGAACAAAACCGTCATTCTCGCGCTGACGCCTTCGACCAACACGCCGCCGGATTATTTCCCTGGCTTCCCGCGACGCGCTGCCGCCATCATCATTGACCATGGCCCATGTCCGGTGACCGGCATGTTCCCCGGCGGTTGTTTCCACTTCGTCACGCCGGGACCGGATGCCGCCTGCTTCTGCGTCGAGTATTCGACAGACATGGTCAACTGGACACCCATCTGCACCAACCAGGTGATTAACGGCTCGATTGATTTCGTTGACCCCGACGCGCAAAGCAATCCGTCCCGATTCTATCGCGCCGTGCCATTGAACAGTCCGCCATCGGACTGATTTGATTGGTCATAGCTGAAAAGGACTCACCGCGTCGTGCCACAGTCTCGCCTTGCAGGACGAAGGGGGAAGGCGCGGTAGAAGGAAATCAAGAAGCAGCGACCCGCAGTCTCATATTTTATTCAAATCAATGTTAAGGCCATCGGCTTTCATTTCCTGTGCCGCATGCAGTTGTCAAATTCCAGATGCGTCGACGGGAATGAATAACACGCCGCTGTAATCAGAAGGAATTTCAACACCTTCTGGATAGACGGCTACACCACGATTTCTTCCAAGCCGACCAGGGAAAAACCGAGTTCTAAAATCACGTTTTGTCGCGCACGCGGGCGATAATTTTCCTACGGCATCGATGCTAAACCACCTTTGTCGTCTGCGGTAAGCAGAATTAGTGCGAAAGCCACATCTGAATGGTCTAAAAAATTATTGTCCGAGTTGAATGCGATAAAATCTTGCGTTGGATATTGAGTTCGTGTCAGCCCATGTTATCGGCATCGTCGTCGGGTTGGTCAGCAGCAGCGGCTGCCAATTTGATAAATTGGTGGAAGTCAGAAGCGTGTAGTTCCATCCGGCATCACCGTTGAAAGTGAGGCCGACTTGCGAACCAATCTGATTGATAGCCAACGTTGGAATGGGGGCATTCGCCTTGCCAACAAATGTCACAACACTCATGGCAGGCAAGGTATAAACGAAGGTCGAATTCGTAACACTGACTGTTGGCTGAGGCACCAAAGATAGAGCGCCAGACGTAATCCACGGCGTGACGTTTGTTACGGTAAAACCGTTGAGGTTGAAGGTTTGAACGAAATCCGAACTATTGTTGTTGACGGCCACAATGGCAAAGCATCCGGAATTTGGGTCGTTGTAAGCGCTGATGGAAGTGTTGCCATTGTTTGCCGCGCCGATGCGATAGTAACCGGGCCGGACGAACCGGCTGTATTGACCGAGCACATACATGCGTTTGGCAGGAATACCGTTCGTGTCGACCAAACTTTCGTTGTCAGTGGCATAAGGAATGAGCCACCAGTAATGCCACGCGTTCACTTGCGCGACGGTCAGGAACGAATGGATTTGATTGGCCCAATAAAGTCCATTGCTGATGCTGCCGTCGAAAGCGTCGAAGGTGGAAACTTCCGTTTCCCACAACGGCTTGCCATAGGTGTTCAACGGAGAAGCGGTGGCACCGTAAGCATGCGCTGCCCAAATGCCCACTTCAGCGGCGGTATTGGAATCGTCCATCGTGGTGGTGGCGAGGCTAAAATCGTAATTCCAATTTGCGTCTTCCGGAAGCATTATCCGTGTCGAAGCCACGCCCACATTGGTCAAAGCAGCCGCCAGGTAAGGAACGAAATCGTGAAACTGTTGGGCTGTCCAAAGGCAAGACTCGTAGGTTGTGCTCTCGTCGGGCTCGTTCTGAACCGAAACGGCATAGAGGTTGATGCCGTAATCATATTTCATGGTAGCCACGTAGTCGGCCAACTGATTGGCATAACCCTGGTAATTGGCGGGGCTGGAGACAAAACTGCCGCCGTTAACTGAGTTGGTGTTTTTATAAATCGCGGGCGGACTCCACGGCGTGCTCCACACGCGCGCGCCCCGGGCTTGCGCCATTTTCATGATGCTTGTTTCCCAAGTGGTGCCGTCCGGCGCGATGCGATTTCGCAACAGCGAAAGACCAATGCCGTTGAAAGCGAAATTCGTCGTGCCATCAACGGAAGTTCCGATGCCGCTGTTCGTCGAGAAGAACATGTCGGCCTGATTGGTCGTCCAACTGCCGTCCCAGGCCGATGACGCGCCAAAGCCGTCAATGCGCTGGAAAACATTTGTCCAACCCACCGTGCATTGTCCGTTGGTGGTGTTTACCGGCTGCACCACCAGGTCATCTATAAAATAGGCGGCGTTCGTGCTGGAAGGCACTTCGGCATACAGAAACAGCGACGTGACCGTGCCTGAAGGATTAAACGTATATTGTCCGGAAAACTGTATCCAACCATTCGTGGACACAGAACCCGAAGCGGTCCACGTATAGGAAGTTCCGCTGTCGTCCACCTTCTGCATTGTCAGCGACATGGTCTGACTCGGGCCGCCGGCCAGCAGCAGCCACGCCGAAATATTGTAGGTCTGACCTGCCTGGAGAACTCCTTGAAACGACTGGGCGATGCCATTCCAGGTGTCGGTGCGGTTTGTCACCAATGCGGCGTAATTACCCGAATGAACGTAAGTGGCCTCCGCGGATACCGTCGAGCCAAAGGCAAACCAACCCGTCGTGTCGCCGGTTTCAAAGCCGGGATTCGCTGCGAGATTTTGCGCGGCGGCCACTCCGCCCTGGAGCATCAAGCCCATAACGAGCGCATGCGGCACGCAGAGCCAGGTCTTTTTCAGGCAGTTCGTACTGGCAGTGGACTCGACGGCGGCGAATATCTTGATTATTTGCATAAATCAAACTTTGCCTGTTTGTGGTAAAGTATTGATTTAATTTAACACACTTGGCCCAAATTACATGCAAATGATAAATGCCTAATTGCAACAATTGCTGAATCTTGGATACGTCAACAAAAAACTTCGCCGCGATTTGATTTTCCAATTATTTTCTCCGCGTGCATCTGGCTCATATGCGACTTCGCGACTTCCGCAATTACGCGCGGCTGGACGCGGATTTTGCGCCCGGCTTCCACCTGCTGCTCGGCGACAACGCGCAGGGCAAGACGAACATCCTCGAAGCCATTTATCTCATGGCCACCCTGCGGTCGTTCCGCGGCGTCGGCGGCGCCCAGATGATCCGGCACGGACAACGCGGCTATTTCGTGGGCGGCATGGTGGTGGGCGGAAATATTCCGGCATCGTTGGCGTCTTCCTCTCTCTCTGCCAACAACGTTGGGGGCGAGAAGAGGGAGAAAATTCTTACGCGCCACGTTCAGCGCGAAATCAAAATTTACTGGTCGGCCCGCGAACGCAAACTGGCGCTGGACGGCCAGCCGGTCAAACGCCTCGGTGACTACCTCGGCGTGCTGCGCGCGGTGGTGTTTTGCACGGAGGACTTGCACTTCGTCAAGGGCACGGCGCGCGCGCGCCGGCGCTTTCTCGATTTGCTGCTCGCGCAGACGCAGCCCGGTTACCTTCCCCTGCTCCAGCGTTACATGCGGGCCGTCCGCGCTCGCAACGCGCTGCTCAAACAACGCGCGATTGACGAGGCCGCGCTCGACAGTTTTTCGCAGGAACTCGTCAAACTCGGCGATGAAATCATCCGGGCGCGGCGTGAACTGGCCCCGAAATTCTCACCGCTGGCGCGGCTGGCGTATCGCCGCATTTCGAACGACGCGGAGGAATTGCGCATCGAATATCAGCCGAGCGTGAAGAAGGATTTTGCCTTGGAACTCGCGCAATCGCGGACCCGCGAACGAAGTTATCGCTCCACGCTCGTCGGTCCGCATCGCGATGATTTGCAGTTGTTGCTTAACGAAAAATCCGCCGCGCAGTTCGGCAGCGAAGGACAGAAACGCACCTTGGCGATTGCCTTGAAAATGGCGCAGGCGGAATTTCTCGCCGGCTTGCACGGTTCGCCGCCGGTGCTCCTGATTGACGATGTGATGGGTGAACTGGACGTGAAACGGCGCAGCGGTTTCCTGCCGTTGCTGGAGCAAGCGCGCAAGACGAGCGGCCAGGTGTTCATGACCGCCACCGAGGAAACCTGGCCACGTGAACTCGGGAAAGATTTGCAGCGGTGGCAGGTGCAGGCCGGGACAATTCGGCGACTGCAAGAAATTCCAAATTCCAAGCTCCAACATCCAGAGAAGCACCAATGACCAAGATCCAATATTCTTGCGCCGGCAGTTGTTTCAGGCTTGGAGCTTGAAGTTTCTCTGGAGTTTGGATGTTGGTGCTTGGAGCTTTTCTTCCGCGAAGTCGTCCATTAACTTTTGTTCATGCGAATTTTGTCAGGCATCCAGCCCAGCGGCGCGCTGCATCTCGGAAATTATTTCGGGATGATGCGGCCCGCCATCGAACTTCAAGACAAAGGCGAGGCTCTCTATTTCATCGCCGATTACCACTCCATGACGTCGCTCTTCGACCCCGAGCAACGGCGCAAGAATTCACGGGACGTGGCGCTGGACTTTCTCGCCTGCGGGCTTGACCCGAAGCGGACCGTTTTCTTCCGCCAGTCCGACGTGCCGGAAGTGACCGAACTGAGCTGGTTGCTTTCCACGGTGACGCCGATGGGTATGCTCGAACGGG
>DATNHI010000109.1:0-4598 GCA_035605035.1 Verrucomicrobiia bacterium | reverse complement strand
TAGTGGTGATGGGCATGGGCGAGCCATTGGCGAATTACGATAACCTGCTCACCGCCCTGCGGATTTTGAACGCGCCGTGGGGCGGCGGCATCGGCGCGCGCAAAATCACCATTTCCACCAGTGGTCTCGCGCCGCAAATCCGCAAACTGGCCGACGAGCCCGAACAATTCCGGCTGGCGGTCTCGTTGCACGGTGCGACCGACCAGGTGCGCAATCAAATCATGCCCGTGAACCGCAAGTATCCGCTCAAGGAACTGGTCGCGGCCTGCGAATATTACCAGGCGCGGAAAGGCCGGATGCTCACGTTCGAATACATCTTGATTGCCGGTGTGAATGATTCGATTGAACAGGCCAGACCGCTCGCGGGACTTGCCAAAAAACTTTTCGCGAAGGTGAACCTGATTCCTTACAACCGGGTCGAAGGGCTGCCCTGGAAACGGCCGGCGGAGGAGGCCTGCGAATCCTTTCTGGCCGCGCTGGAAAAGCAAAAAATCACCGCCACGCTCCGCCGGGAAAAGGGCCACGACATAGACGCGGCTTGCGGCCAATTGCGGCTGAAAACAGAACGGGAATTAAATATCAATTGATTCCTATGGTGGGGCGAGCGTCCTCGCGAGCCGCGATCAGGGATGAATATTTTTTCGGCTCGCCGGGAGTCTCGCCCCACCAAAGATTCGCGGATAAAAATCCATGTTTCATCTGCCTCCCTCTGCGGCTAAATTACCCGCGTGATTGCTTTGCTCGATTATGGTTCCGGCAACCTGCGCAGCGTCCACAAAGCGTTGCTCAAGGTCGGCGCTGAGGTGCGTATCGTGCGATCGCCGGACCAGATTGGCGAGGCGCGGGCGATGGTGCTGCCCGGCGTCGGCGCGTTCGACGATTGTATCAACGCCCTGCGCAAACAGGAATTGCTCGAAGCCGCGCGCTTATTCATCAAATCCGGCAAGCCATTCCTCGGCATCTGTGTCGGTTACCAGGCGTTGTTTGAAAAGAGCGACGAGTTTAATTCCTGTGCTGCAGGTCTCGCAATTTTCAAGGGCAGCGTCGTCCGTTTCTCGGAAAAACATGGATTGAAAATCCCGCAAATCGGCTGGAACCAGCTTGAAATTACAAAACCCGATTGCCCACTGTTCCACGGCGTGGCCAATGGCAGCTATGTTTATTTCGTCCACAGCTTTTATCCGCAGCCGGCAGACAAGACGATTGTTGCCACGCGCACGGAATACGGCGAGGCGTTCGCGTCGGCCGTCTGGCGCGACAACGTTTATGCCACGCAATTTCACCCGGAAAAAAGCCAGAAGGTCGGCCTGCAATTGCTGAAGAATTTTGTGGAACTGTCGCAACATTAACCGACGGCCAATGAAACTTTTAAAAGCTTCGGTTTTGTATCTTACGCTGGCTGTGCTCTGTGTCGGTTTGGCCGGGTGCGTGTCTCCCCGTCACCCGGTTGTTACGCCAGTGGGCGACGGTTATAAGGAAGTGGCCCACCCCACGCGCGCTTCCATCAGCCAGCCCGAGCTGATGCGCATTTCATTTCTGTACCGGGCACCCGACGGCAAAACGACCCTGGTCTGGCCTTCCTTGTACGGTGTTGGGGAAGTCATTAAAGGCGACGTCGCAATCTTTGTCGGCGACAAGGCGTACGTATCGCCGGACCCGGATGATCCCCGGGGCATGAAGCCGCGATTATTCGCAGTGCGCTCACCCGCCCTGCCGCTGGACATCACGGACGAAATTTTATGGCGCTGGTCGCAGGCATCGGGAAAGGACTTCACAAAAGCGGCGCAGTTTTTCAGCCTGGCAACTCCGGCGGAAATAAACGGCCAACTCGGGCTGCAACTGGAGTTTTACACGGACGAATCGGACTGGCCGGATAAATCCACGATCCTGCTGAATTGGGACCAGGTGTCCGCCATCATGCGCGAAGTGCAAGAGAAAGGCACCCTGCACAAGGATTTGCGGTGGGGCACTCCTTACATCGAGAAATAATTTTGATGGGACAAAGCGGACGGATTTTTAAATGCCGGACGAATTAATGCATCGCGGAGCGATGCTTTGATGGTAGCCACGGGATTCATCCCGTGGATCCCGTGCCGATGGTTCGTTTCGTCGCGGAGCGACGATTGAAACCAGTAGCGGCCCTACGCGTGGATGAGGCATTCCACTTTTGAAGACGGATACAAGGAAATTTGAAATTTTATCCGCGCTTGCAATTCCACCGCCGTTGAAGCACTTTGCTTTTCAAGTTTAACGCAACAAAAGAAAGGAATTAGAAATTATGGCACACGAACTACCGCCCCTGCCCTATCCCAAGGAAGCCTTGGAACCGCACATTGACGCGCTGACGATGGAAATCCATCACGACCGCCATCATAAGGCTTACGTGGACAACCTAAACAAGGCCATCGCCGGCAACGCCGCGCTCGAAGCCAAACCGCTCGACGCCCTGATCAAAGACCTCGCGTCCGTGCCGGACAACATCCGCGGCCCGGTGCGCAACAATGGCGGCGGCCATTGGAACCATTCGTTCTTCTGGAAAATTCTCGCGCCCCGGGCCGGTGGCGCGCCCTCCGGCAAACTCGGTGACGCCATCAAAGCCGCGTTCGGCTCCTTCGCCGATTTTCAGGCGAAGTTCGAGGCGGCAGGCATCGGCCGGTTTGGCAGCGGCTGGGCGTGGCTCGTCTCCAACGGCGGCAAACTGGAAATCGTGTCCACCGCCAACCAGGACAATCCGCTCATGGGCAAGGCCGTGGCCGGTTGCGAAGGCAAACCGATTCTTGGCGTAGATGTCTGGGAACATGCTTATTACCTGAAATACCAGAACAAGCGCGCGGATTATCTCAAGGCAGTCTGGAACGTTATTGATTGGAACGCCGTCGCGAAAAATTTCTAAAACCAACCTTAGGAGCCGAGGTGACGTGGCTCTGACTTAAAATGGAGACTCCTCACGTCGTCTCCTACATTTGAAGAGCCAAGCGCGCTGGAGCCATTCGGCGCGTTTCTTTATTGTGGAAGCGGCCGTGAGTCCGCGCTGACTGAACAGTTTGAGCCAGCTCATGCTGGCTGCTACGCGCAGATCAAATCCCGCGCTGGCTGACGATCCTGTTCCCTTTACCGAGCACGATGGCGCGCGGCTTCCATTTGGCCGCCTTCTTTTTGCTCACGGCCGCAAAGCTCATGATGGTGAGCCGGTCCCCCTTTTTGCCGAGCAGCGCGGCGGCGCCGTTCAGGACAATTTCGCCCGAACCGCTTTTGCCGGTGATGACGTAGGTTTCAAACCGGTTGCCGTTGGCCAGGTTGCTGCACAGGATGCGTTCGTAAGGACACAAACCGGCGGCCTTCATCAAATCGGCCGCGATGGTCAGGCTGCCCTCGTAATCAACGTTGCCGTCGGTGACGGTGGCGCGATGAATTTTTGATTTCAGCAAATGAATCTGCATGGGCCACCAAGTATAGCGCGTCGCGCGGCTACTTCAACTTGAGAAAATTCCGCATAATCTGCCGCCCGTTTTCGGTGAGGATGCTTTCGGGATGGAACTGCACGCCCCAAATCGGCAGTTCCTTGTGCCGCACGCCCATGACTTCGCCTTCGTCCGTCTCGGCGGTGATTTCGAGGCAATCGGGCATGGTATCGCGTTTGATGACGAGCGAATGATAACGCGTGGCGACAAAGGGATTGGGCATGCCGGCAAACAAGTCCTTGCCGTTGTGCTTTATCGGCGACGTTTTGCCATGCATCATGCGGTAATTCACCACCACCTCCGCGCCAAAGGTGTGCCCGATGCACTGGTGACCGAGACAGACGCCGAACACCGGAATCCGCTGGCTGCCGAACTGGCGGATGACCTCGTTCGACAGGCCGGACTCGCGCGGCGAGCACGGCCCCGGCGACACGAGAATGCGTTCCGGCTTCAGCTCGCGAATTGCGTCGAGCGTGATTTCGTCGTTCCGCCGCACCTGCATCTCGACCTTCAACTCGCCGAGATATTGCACGAGGTTGTAGGTGAACGAGTCGTAATTGTCTATGACCAACACCATGGCGGCTTCAAATTAGCACAGGACGCGATTTTGCAAATCAGGAAATGAAATCTAACCACCCCCGTTCGCGTTCGGCTGAACGGTTTTGAAGCACGCGAGAAATTGCGTCAACGCCGGGGAATCGTCGCCACGCCGCCAGGCAAGCGCGGTTTGCACCGGGGGCAAGCCTGGCGGCAACGGACGAAAAGTCAGGCCGGGCCGTTTCCTTTCCACGAATGCCACCGAAGTGGGCGCGATGCCAAAACCGGCGGATATCAGCCACAGTTTGGTCTGGATATCGTGCGCGTATTGGGCGGGAAAAGGTTTGGCGCCGGCCTGCGCACAAGCATCGAGGAAAGTGTCATAATAGCGGTGTTGCCGGCTGGGATGAATCATTACCAGGCCTTCACCGTCAAAATCCTTCCACTCAATCCGGCGCTTGCGCGCCAGCCGGTGATCGGCCGGCAAGGCCAGGATTTGCGTGGATTCCTCGATTGCTTTGTAATCCAGTTCGGGAAACCCCACCGGCGGACGCAATAATCCGGCGTCCAGTTCGCCGACGCGCAACTGATGCAGTTGCT
>DATNHI010000108.1:0-12046 GCA_035605035.1 Verrucomicrobiia bacterium | reverse complement strand
AAGAGATTGTCGAATTCGTTGTGTGTGCCGACCCAAACCCAGATGATGGTGTCGCCGTGGCGCTCGCCGAGGGCGCGGTATTGCTCATTGACCCGAACCGACCAGACATGGTCATAACCGCCAAGTTTTTTGAAGCGAAGCGAGGGGTGGTCGGGATTTTGAGCGAACAGCGCGTAGGCGCGGCGCGCAGCCATGCGGTTGGGTTCGCTCAAGCGCGCATAAGCCCGCCAGAAACTCGGCCGGGTGCGCGAATTCACAAGCGTTTGGGATCGAGCGGTTCGTCACCCTCGGCGGTGGAGTCGCGCAGGAAAGCATCGAGGCGGGGCCGGGCCTGCGGATAGGCGAGCCGGCGCTCCCATGCTTCGTCATCCTGACGGGCGAGGAGGAAGCGGGCAAAATCCGCCAACTCGGACTGTTTATCTGGCGGCAGAGCTTCACAAACCTGGATGATTTCTGCAGTGGTCTTGCTCATAACAGTTAAATAATCACAAATGCGGGAAAACTCAAGCGGGTTATTGTCGCGCCGGCCTTTTGCCTTTTAATCAGGAATTGCCGCGCTTGTCGGCAACGCGGTTTGCTGCTACTATCGCCTCCGTGCCAGCAACCTTCGAGGCGGCCTGCCACGTGGCGCAGCTTTACGTGGCGTTCAGGCGGGTGAAGCAGCTTGTGGCAGATTTTCCGGCCAACGAGAAATTCCACCTGTCCCCGGCATACCATTGCAACACCCTCGCTCCCGCCGAAATCAAAATCGTGGAAGGACAGGCAAAAGAAACTCAGGCGGAATAAACTGAATGATCGATTACCGGCTAGACGACTTGGGGTGGTTTGAGTTCGAACAATTAATTCAAACCCTCGCGAAGGCGCGGCTCGGTTTTGGAATTGAAGCGTGGGGCGGGCGTGGCGATTGGGGGCGTGACGCATACTTCAAAGGAAAACTCCGTTAGACAGGAACAACAACCTCTAACGACAACGGCCAATCATTTCGCTTACGAAGCAGACAGCCTACGAGAGGATTTGCCCGGCGAACCAGATTCGGACGGCGATTCGCATTATGAACGACCTTCAAGCGAGGACATGGACATCGCGGAATTGTTCCGCGACCTATGAGGTTCGCTGACAAACTTAAAATGGAGTTGGTTTAAACGCATTGCGAGGATATGCTCAAATCATAAAACCGATGCCGCACGGCTGCGAACTTCTGGCGGTTTAATAACTTGCAAAAATGAAAATTTTGTTCTTCGTTCTCACCTTTGCGGCTACTTGTGTTTTTGCCCAAACAACCGCGCCATCGCTGGAGCAAATCAAAATCGCCGCCGACGCGGGCGACCCTGCCGCACAGGATAAACTGGCTGAGAGGTTCATGTCGCGCGCAGACACAGCACAGGCGGAAATCTGGTATCGCAAAGCCGCTGAACGGGGTTTCGCCCATTCCCAAGGAAAGCTCGGCAATATGTTGCTCATGCGAAGCCGCATGTCCGTTGGTTTGAAACCGGTTGAGCGGGCCGCCATGGGCGAAGAAGCCGTCAAGTGGATTACCCTTGCCGCCAACCAGGGCGACAAGCGAGGTCAGGCCGACTTCGCGGATATCTGTCTTGAAGGCAAATTGGTCAAACCGGATTTGGTGGAAGCGTACAAGTGGGGTGAACTCGCCTCACAAGGTTCAATGATGAATGTTGCCGCCATTGCTGGTCGCTCTACCCGCGACGCTGCGATTCTGAAAATGAATGCGGATCAAATCGCGGAAGCCCGTAAACGCGCGGCGGCCTTCGTTCCGCATCAAATGCAAAAATCCGAAATGCCCGAACCATCCTGGGTAAGGCAGATCAAATTAAATGGCATCAGCGGCACTGGCGAACATCGCCTCGCAGTCATTAACAACCTTACATTCCAAAAAGGTGACGCAGGAAAAATCAAAGTCGCGGGCAAGACCGTCATGATTCACTGCATTGAGGTAAAAGAATCGTCTGTGCTGGTGACGGTTGAAGGACTCGATGGTCAACGCGAATTGAAAATGGCATCGCAGTAACCTTAGGCCGGTCCCGGTGTTTATCAGCTAACATGGGACGAACACTGACAACTATCGCTCTGGCTGCGGTGTCAATGGCGGCCACAAGTTGCCTCAACTTCACGGGCAGGAAACCGACGGCCGCACATCATCCGCAGAAAGAAGACACCTACACCATCACGTCCGTCATCCAGGTCGTTGAACCCGTCAATCCGGCGGACATGAACGATGATTTCCAGGAGGCGCGCGTGTTGAGTCGGGACAAAAATTCCTGCACGGTGGAGGTGACCTACTACCCGCTTTATCAACCGGCCATTGGCGAGAACCCCAATTGGCGAAAAGATGACGCCGGCATGACCGAGTACCTCAAACCGATGCCGGCCGAGAACTGGGACGGAGCCATGCAACAAGAGCTTATCGCGGAACTCCATCAGGCGGGCATTGATCCGGAGCACTTGACCGACAAACAACTCGTCGAACAAGTCTCGCGGTGGGCCATGGGAAGGGCGCATTCAACCGATGCCTTTGCCATCTGGTGCATCTATTTCCCGGACGGCAAACCGGCTGTTTATCCGCCATTGCGGAAAGCGTTCGATCGGGAAAAACGGGACCCGACCTGGACCGATCAGCAAATGTTCGACCAGGAAGCGCTTGGCCGGTCCATGTTCTTCAACAAAGTGCACGGCTCCTGCACATCGTCCGCGGTTTACCTGGCTACAATCTTCCGCGCCCTGGGCATCCCGAGCCGCATCGTTTTGTGCATTCCCCCATTCGACCTGAACGACGATGTGCAGGCCCAAATGTTTTATGACAACATTCATCATAATCAGGCGCGGGAGACGGTCCGGGCGGCGCTGGACGGCACGAGCGGCTTTGAGAACCATCTGTTCAACGAGGTCTATGTCGGCCATCACTGGGTGCGGCTCAATTACAGCAGGCTCGGGCAACCGATCCTCGACGCCCATTATTTCGGGCTTCTGACTCACATTTACACCTGTTCCGACCTGAGCCAAGTGCCGTTGGCACAGACCTGGGGGATGCGTTTCTTCAAGTATCCGGCCGACCAGCCAAAACTTTCGTCGGTGAATCCGTATCGTCTGATCTCCGTGCACGACCATTTTGGCGCCAACGCGCACCCGGACAACCCGCCGGTTCCAGTGGCCGAATTGCGGACGGTCACGATCATCGGGCTATACCGTCCTGACTCACCGGAAGTGCCGAAATGGGCCGCAGACTATTTTATAACGACGCCCAGGAACGGAACCGACTTTCTCATTGCGTGCAAGGAGTGGCTTCCAGGCGTTGACAACCAAATGCGCGTGTTTCAGAAGCACGCCGGACATGAGTTCCTGCTGACCGCACCACAACACCCGGATGTCCGGGTACGCCTGAGCGGTTTGGACCAAAGCGCCGGCGACGGCAGCTTTCAGGCGTATGGGGCGCAGGTCATCGCGGAAGACAGGGTCAAGCTGGTTCCCGGGATTGCCTACCGCATTCAGCCGATCAACATCAGCGATACCTACCGTTGGTCGGCAGCTCCGGACTTGGCGCCGCTAACGCTGAAAGAGTGGCATCCGTGATCCGGGCAATTCCCAGGCACACGGCAACGTGTCACGACGTGAACTTAAAAATTGAATTCAACGCAAAAACGACCAACGCCATCAGCCCAATAATAATCAAAGCGGGAATAAGTATCATGTGTTGATTTTCAACCCGCACTTGCGATTCCCCCACCAAAACACCGTCAATGCGAAGCTGATACGGAAAGCAGAAGTCGCGTGAGCGTCCCCACTTCAGCTCGATCCGATGCTCCGAACCGCCGTCGTTAAATGTGGCGGTGTGCGATCCGATGGCTTTCAGTTGACCGCCGGTGCGAAAAACGCAGCGCCCATCCAAAAAGACGTCAATGGACGCGGTCGTCCATACAAAGCGCGGAATATAATTCGCCCGCACCAGAACCGCCCTGCCCTGCCAGGCAATCATCGTGCCGGGAAGACCTTCAAGGCGCCTCACCGCTTTCTGAATTTCCGGCGGCAATTCGTCCAGCGAATGGTAAACGCGCTCGTTGCCGGAAGCGTCCTTGACCTTGAACACGGACACCGTCCTTTTGCCGATGATTCCCGGCGGGACCACATTCCCCGGCGGCGAAGTCCGCGTGAGCGGCAAGGTGGTTCCCATTTCCTTAATTACGTCCGCTTGCAACTTTTCAAATTCCGCGCGCCGTCCCGGTGGCACGTCATCGAGCGAACGATACACCTGCCGTTCCCCGGCCCGGTCCATCGTCTTGAAGGTCTCCGTCCTTTTGAGTGTCACCATGTGCGGACCGGGCCGGGTGGCAGCCTGGAACAGGGAACGCAACTTCCGCCACAGGCTCGGCGGCTCAAGGCGGGCGAAACATTTTGAACAGAATTGGTCGGTGACGGCGACAACATTGCCGCATTCGGGGCAAGTCCTGGTCTTGCTCAGTTCCACGCCGCAACCATAATCGTCACGCCGCCAAAGAAAAGGAAATTTGAATAGTAACGCAATTTGCGGTGGTAGGGACGCCGCGCAGAGCGGGCGGAACAGCTTGAGCAGCTTCCCTTTGCGCCGCTCTACGCGGCGCGGTCATCGCAGCGCGATGACCCTGCCTCCAAATCAAATTGAGCCGCCACTGCGCGATTCATTCCAAGCCCATCACATGATTTCGGGTAAATTGGTGGATTCCGTGGCCGGCGGCGGTGAGGTTGTGGGCGGCGACATGGCGGGAGCGTTAGTCGGTCGAGTTGCCGACGGGGCAATAGTCGGAATGGGCGGACCGAACACGGTCAACTGATTGGTGTTGTCCAGCGCGATCTCCGGTTTATCGTGGTAGTTTTTGATTTTGCCCCGGATCTCGACGGACCTTCCTCTCAGGGCATTCGCGTCGCCATAAAAGCTGCTGTGACCGTGAAAGATGACGACCGAAAACGGCGAATTGGGAAACGGTTTGTCGAAATTCAAAAATGTCACCGTGGGGCGGATGGTGACCTGGGCGACCTTGCCCGTTACAATCATCACCTGGTCGTAATATTTGTCCGCGTCGGCCGCGCCGATTTTCAACACGGCGGATGCGGTGGTTTTCGTCGAGGCAGGAGCATTGGTGTCCGCCGCGGGCGATTTGTTTGCGACGGTGAGGACCAGCAGAACCGAAAGGAAAATTCTCATGCAAACAGTGGACGCGTTTTGCCCCGTTTCGGCAATAAAAAAACCAATGTGTTGGTTGCTACAGCCGGTTCAACCACCACAAAAGCCCGAGAAACAAGACAAGCAGGATGACGGCGGAAAGCACAGCGAAGAACCGCATCCGCTTCCGGTGCGCGGACAACCTGCGTTTGCGTCGGTGCCTCCTGCCCCGAGGGACATGCGGAGTGATGGGGCCGGGGGTTTTATGTTCCCTTTCAACAGGTTCCAGCGTGTCCGTCATCGGATTATCCTGGGGCAAGCGACAAAAAAAGATTCGCAGATTTTGTCGAACCCTAGCCCTGCTTTGCCAATTTCCATGACCGATGGCGCGCGACCATTCAAATTCCATTCCCGAGCCGGAACGACACCGTCACCGCGGGGAGCGTATGCGGCCCGTCCACCCTCCGCCGTATTGCTACGGAGGACGGGCGTGCGGTTTTCGGCGAGCCAGCGCGGCTTCGACCAGGCGCAGGCGCACCCGGAGTAACGAAGTAATTTTCCACGGCATGACCGCGGAAAACACCGCAAGATACTCCAAGAGTGTCAGTCATGTCCTGTCCCCTTTGTGTCAACCATGTCCTGTCCCCGTGCCGGCGGCCTGCGCTCCCCCAAACAGGCAGCGAATGGTTAGAACACTCATTTCTTGAATTAATTCCCCCTGACCGGTTAAAATCCATCGCGCATGAAAATTCTGTTTATCGGCGGCACCGGCAAAATCAGCACGGCGGTCAGCCCGCAAGTGATCGCGAAAGGCTGCGAGCTGTATTTGCTCAATCGCGGGCTGCAATCGGAAAATCCGCCCGGCAGCCACAGCCTGACGGCCGACATCAACCAGCCGAAAGCTGCCCGCGCCGTCTTGCGCGACCTGCAATTTGACGTGGTCGTGGATTGGATTGCCTTTGCGCCGGCAGACATCGAGCGCGATCTCGCGTTATTCAAGGGCCGGACCAAACAGTTCATTTTTATCAGCTCGGCCTCTATTTACCAAAAACCGCCCACCCATTACCTGATTACGGAATCAACGCCGCTGTACAATCCTTTCTCGGACTATTCCAGCAACAAAATCGCCTGCGAAGAACGCTTGTTGCGCGCCTATCGCCAAGAAAATTTTCCGGTGACCATCGTCCGGCCTTCCTACACCTACAATCATTATTTCCCCCTCGCCGTCGGCGGGTTCGGCTGCTACACGCTCGCCGACCGTTTGAAACGGGGCAAACCCATCATCGTCCATGGCGACGGCTCGTCGTTGTGGGTGATGACGCACGCCGAGGATTTCGGACGTGCCTTCGTGGGGCTGCTCGGAAACCCGCAGGCCATCGGGCACGCGTTTTACATCACCTCGGACGAAGTGCTGACGTGGAACCAGATTTATCAAACCATCGCCGAGGCGCTGGGCGTGGAGGCAAACATCGTGCACATCCCGTCGGATTTCATTGCGCAACAGGCGCCGGACCTCGCCGGCAGTTTGTTGGGCGATAAATCCTGGAGCGTCGTTTTCGACAACCGCAAAATCAAAACCTTCGTGCCCGGCTTTCAAGCCGTCATCCCCTTCCACGAAGGCATCCGGCGCACGGCCGCGTGGTTTGACGCCGACAAAAAACGCCGGCGCGTGGACCCCGCGGTAAACCAGCAGATGGACCGAATTCTGAAAGCCTACCTCGGAAAAGCCGCTTGATTTTGAATGCTCCTTTTTCCGTAGCAGCCGACGTGAGTCGGCTCAAATCGCTTTCCGGAACAAGTGAGCGGACTTACATCCGCTGCTACTGGTACTCAAATTTCCTGACGACGATCAAAACACGCGCCAGCGTCTTGGACTGCGGTGGCCCTCCACCGCTCTGACCAGAGCGCCAAGAGGTCTGGCTCACTCCAAAACGCTTCGCGCAATTCGTTTGCCGCCCGAAACCCGGCCCGCTTACTCGTTCTGCGCCGCCAAAAACCGTTCGGCGTCAATCGCCGCCGCGCAACCTGCGCCCGCCGCGGTGATGGCCTGGCGATAAACGTGGTCCGCGCAGTCGCCTGCCACAAACACGCCCGCCACATTCGTCATCGTGCCCTTTTTGGGAATGACGTAGCCGTTCGCATCCGTCTCAATCTGATCCTTGAAAATTTCTGTGCTGGGCGAGTGCCCGATAGCGACGAACACACCCGCACAATTCAAAACTGTTCGCGCACCGGTCTTGAGATTTTTCAATTTCACACCGGTCACCTTGTCCTGTTTCGGATCGAGCACTTCGGTAACGACCGAATCCCAGACCGGTTTGATTTTGGGATTCGACAACGCGCGTTCGGCCATGATTTTGGACGCGCGCAACTGGTCGCGCCGGTGAACCAGATGAATATCCGAGCCGAACCGCGTCAGGTAAAGCGCCTCTTCGCACGCCGAATCGCCGCCGCCGATGACCACGAGCGTCTGGTTCCGGAAAATCGGCAATGCGCCGTCGCACGTGGCGCAGTAAGTGACGCCCTTGGTCTCCAGCAAATCCTCGCCGGGCACGCCGAGATGCCGATGGCTCGCTCCGGTGGCGATGATGACCGTCTGCGCCTCGACGCGTTCGCCATCAACGATGAGGTTGAACGGGCGTTTGGAAAAATCGGCCTTCTCAACGACGCCGAAACTGGCGCGCGCGCCGAAACGTTCGGCCTGTTTCTGCATTTTCGTCATGAGTTCGTAGCCGTCCACGCCATCGGGGAAGCCGGGATAATTTTCAACGATGCTGGTGGTGGTGAGGAGGCCGCCGGGTTGTTTGCCGGTGAGCACGAGCGGCGTGAGATTGGCGCGCGCGGTATACAGCGCCGCCGTCCAGCCCGCGCAACCCGAACCGACGATGACCACTTTTTCCATAAGCCGCGCAAAGTAATACCGGAAGCCGATGGATGCAAGTTCGGGTAGTGGAACCGGGTGATGGAATGATTCCAAAAAAATCGGTGGGGCGAGCGTCCTCGCGAGCCGGTTTGAAGCGTCGAGCCTGCGGCTCGAACTGATTGGCGCACAGCGCCAACACTACAGCAGAAACGGCTCGTCAGTAGCCTCGCCCCACCGAATGATCACCGCCACTCGTGTTTCGGATATTTCCGCTGCAACTCGGATTTGATGCGCGGATAATGCTCGCGCCAGAAATTGGCCAGATCCTGCGTCACTTGAATCGGCTTCATGCCCGGCGTTAAAATGTGAACCACCACCGGCACGCGCCCCATCGCAATCTTCGGCGTCTGCGTCACACCGTAAAGTTCCTGTATCCGCAATGCGATGTGCGGTGACTGATTGTTTTCGTAAACCACCTTCGGCGTGCGGCCATTTGGCAACGAGAGCCGCTCCGGCGCGTGTTTGTCGAGCAATTGCCGTTGTGCGTCGGACAGCCATGACATCACCACCGGTTTCACTTCGCGTTCCTTGATGTCTTTGTAGCTCACCGCGCCGTGGCAGAGTTGTTCGATGATGTGTTTGCGGTCGTCCTCGGCAAACGGCGGAAGCTGAAGTTCCGGACATTGCCGGCAAAGCAGATTCAGCCGGGCCAGCCATTGCTCGACAGCGTGGTCCCAGCTCGGCAACGGCAACCGGCCCGCGATAATTTCATCGGCCAGCAACCGCGCCGCGGCATCGGCGGGCGGCGGCTCGACGCGTTTCGCAGACAACGCCAATCCGCGAAAGCGCACCAGTTCGGCAGCTTGCACGCGCCGGGTCGTCGCATCGAACTGAACATGTAATTCGGATTTCAAATCATCAGGGAAAAGTTCGCGCAACCATCCAGGTTCGATTGCTGTGGCCAACGACAAAATGGTATTCACCTCGCGCCCTTCGATTTCGCGGATTTCGGCGGCAACCAATAATTCGTAGGAGCCGACGTGAGGAGGCTCTGACCTGTTCCCGGTTTTGAAGTGAGTCTCGTTACCTCGACTCCTACCGACAACACTTTCCCGCGCCAGCACACCGTGACGATTGTGGACGAGTTCGCATCGCAGCGTTCCCTGATCCAATCGCCGCGCCACTCGGTCACTGAACCCGATGAGAATGCATTTCTGCAACGCCTCGTCCTTGATTTCGTGCGGTTTGGTGTCGAGTCCTTCGTCTTTGGCAATCCGCAGGAATTGTTCGAGCAAGGGACCGACCTGCCGTGCGGTAACGGCATGGAGGCCGAGCTTGCGGCAGGAATCCATGCGGAATTGATTATTTGCAGCGTAACTCCACGCCCGCATCAGAATCCAGAAATCCGACGACGCCTTTTCACCGAACAAATCCTCGCGGGCGGACTCGACTTCGCGTCCGACATTGCGCAACAGCAGATCGCGTCCCTGCGTAAGCGCGGCCACGAGGCAGGCCTGATGGACGCAGCCGTATTCCTGCGCGGCGAGCAGCATTCGCGAATAACGCGGATGCACCGGAAACGCGAGCATTTTGCGCCCGATCGGGGTGATTTGTGTTTGGGGAGCGCACGCGCCCTCGCGTGCCGTTTCCGACGCCTCGTCGGAAACAATTGCGCGTCGCGTGCTATCCGTTGCGGTCAGCGAGGCGCTGACCGCCGCAGCCGAGGCGGCTGCGCTCCCCATTTTCAACGCCCCCAAATCCAGCAACAATTCCTCCGCGTGCGTGAGCGAGATTTCGTCCGGCTTTTCCAGCCAGCGGAATTGTCTCAAATCTTCTACTCCTGCCGCCTTTAAAGTCAGCACCACTTCGGCAAGGTCGAGGCGTTTGATTTCCGGCAACTGTTGCGGCGCGCGTTCGTCGTGTTCCTGGCGCGACCAAAGCCGGATGCACCGGCCCGGCGCCGTCCGGCCCGCGCGGCCGGCGCGTTGTTCCGCGCTGGCCTGGCTGATGCGTTCAATCAACAGCGTGTTGATGCCGCGGTTGGCGTCGTAACGCGGAATGCGCGCCAGACCGCTGTCAATCACCAGCCGCACGCCGTCAATCGTGATGGACGTCTCGGCAACGTTTGTGGCTACGACAATTTTGGGTTGGTCGTAGCGTGCGACTGCCGCGTCCTGGTCACGCGGCTGCAATTCGCCGTGCAACGGCAGGAGGATGTGCCCTTTCGATTCCGGCGTGTGGCGAATCGCTTCGATGGTCTGGTTGATTTCAAAACCGCCGGGCATGAACACCAGCACGTCACCGCGCTCACCGGAATGGACATAACCGGCAAAAGCATCCGCAGCCAATTCCCAAACCGGCGGCGAATTGGGCCCGAGCCGGTGTGGGAGGTACTCGATTTCGACCGGGAACACGCGGCCTTCGGAAGAGAGGACGGAACATTTGAATTCCGAATTCCGAATTCCGAATTCCGAATTTGAAGAGAGATATTCCTCCAACGCGCCGGCATCGAGCGTAGCGGACATGACGGCGATGAGCAGGTCTGGTCGAAGAGTTTCCTGAATGTCCAGTGCCCGGGCGAGCGTGATGTCGCCGTAGAGATGCCGTTCGTGAAATTCGTCGAAGATGACCGCTTGCACGCCGCGCAACGCCGGGTCTTGAATCAGTTGCCGCAATAAAATTCCTTCGGTCTCGAACTTGATGCGCGTGGCATCGCTGGTGAAATTCTCAAAACGGACCTGATAACCAACTTCACGGCCAAGCTTCACGCCCAGTTCCTTCGCGACGCGTGAAGCGAGCAGGCGGGCCGCCAGCCGGCGCGGTTGGAGAATGACGACCTGTCCATTGGCGAGGAGGCCATGTTTGAGCAGCATTTGCGGGACCTGGGTGGATTTGCCGGAGCCGGTCGGCGCCTGGAGAATCAGCCGCTTCGTCGCCTTGAGCGCGGCGACGATGTCGTGCTCGATTTCGTAAATGGGCAATCGTTCGGGCATGAACACGCGCAGCGTAACGGTTTGCGCATGGAGAGAAAAGAACGGTTGTTTGCCGGTGGCTTAATTACAATATTGTCATGGCCGAGCATCGAGCAACGGCTTATGCTCGACCCGAATGCGGTTGACGAAATGATTTCATGTCCGGCCAACCGCAAAGCAATACCCGGCTCGGCTACATTGATAATCTGCGCTCGACCATGATTGTCTGGGTCGTGGCCTTTCACACCGCGATCACCTACAGCCACATCGGCAGTTGGTATTACAACGATCCAACGCCGGTGGATAAAATTTCTTCCATCGTTTTCCTCACATTCGAAGCGCATTCCCAGGCCTTTTTCATGGGGATACTTTTCCTGCTTGCCGGATATTTCGTTCCCGGCGCGTTCGACCGAAAAGGTTTTCGACGGTTTATGACCGACCGTTTCATCCGGCTTGGCGTGCCGTCGCTGCTTTACATCTTCGGGATTCAACCATTTCTCATGCACTACCTGCTGCACGCCGGCAAGGGTGGCATAGTGGATTATTATCACACCTTTCTTGCCTCCGGCGACTGGCTCACCGGCGGCGGACCGATGTGGTTTGCCATCGCGCTGTTGATCTTCAGCCTGGTCTATGGCCTGTTCCGGATTATCGTGCCGGCAATGGGAAATTTTTCCGCGCTGCCCGCGCCCGGCCTGGCGGGTTTGATGTGCACGGGGCTGGTGATTGCCATGTGCGCGTTTCTGATTCGCACGGCGGAGCCGATGGGAAAAAGCTTCCTGTATTTTCAGCCGGCTTTCTTCGCGCAATACATCGTGATGTTTGTGCTCGGCATTGTTGCGTACCGCAACGACTGGCTTGCCCGTCTGCCACGGCGATTCGGCTACGGTATGCTCATCGGCGTGGCGATCCTCAGCCCGATAAAGCTTTTTCTATTTAGATAGACGCATAATGAGCATGGCGAAAGAAACCTCGGCAATGTTGAGCCGAGAAGGAGTTGAGGGCCGTTGCCAAGGCTGAATGCAGATCCTCCAAGGTTCTGGCCGCTGCCTGGCGCAGATG
>DATNHI010000107.1:0-2803 GCA_035605035.1 Verrucomicrobiia bacterium | reverse complement strand
CAAGCCGCTCGGCATGAAAGACAGCGGCTGTGACCGTTTCGAGACGATTTTGCCCCATCGGGCCGCGGGCTACACACCGGACGGCGACACTTGGGTTAATTCGGCCTACATTGACATGACTTTCCCGCTTGGAGACGGAGCGTTGTATTCAACGGTGGATGACTTCTTCCACTGGTATCAGTGTTGGCGGGAGCAAAAGCTCGTTTCGGCGGATTCATGGAAGGCGATGACCACGCCGGTGAAGGAAAATTACGGGTTTGGAATCGCGGTTGTAGAACCATTCGGCCAGAAGGAGTTCGCGCATGACGGCCGGCTGAACGGCTTTGTCACCTCGATGAGATGGCTTCCATCCTCGGATATCTTCGTGGCGGCATTTGCCAATTCGGATTCGGCTCATTCGGGAGAAGTGGCTGACAACTTGGTGGCGCTGCTTCTGGATAAACCGTTGCGACGGCCGAAAGAGAAAACGAGCATCAAGCTGGAAGCCAGCCAACTTGAGCCTCTGGTTGGCCGCTATGCATTTATGGAGAACCCGACGATCATTACTACCGTAACCGCAAGCGGTAATCGCCTGTTCCTTCAGACTGCGGACCAGCCCAAACTCGAAGTCCTTCCCGAGTCGGAGACGAACTTCTGCTTGAAGGTGCAACCAGCCATCCAAGTGACCTTCTGGAAGGATGCCTCCGGCAAGGTCTCCCGTCTGGTGTCGCATCTGAACGGCGTAGGTCACGAAGCGAAACGGCTCAATGAAAGCGATACCGGCACAAACAGTCCCGCAGCAACTGCCTCTGTGTCCGACCGGTAACATTGCCTTGAGCAAACCGGCGCTGCCAATAGCGAGGAGAGCGCAAACTCGGCTCAAAACGGGAATGATGGAAAAATCGAGACTCGTTGCTGTGCTTCAAGTGGCGATGTTCCTCAGTGGTGGCAAGTGGATCTTGGAGGTGCAGCAACCATCCCTCCGCTAGCACCAGTTTACATCTTTCGTTCAGTTGCAACGGTTCCGTTCCGGCCATTTTTTCATCGAGCCGCCCATGTTTCACACGGCAGTTCAAACAAACCGTGCTTGGCCAAAAGGCTGAACGCGTCTAAGCTCCGCCTGTCAGTATCCCAAATTGATGAACCAACGCCCCGTATCGCGTTTCCAGAGGAAACCGCGCTCGCGCTATCACTTCCTGGCGTTCTGCTTTTTCTCGCTGCTGGCCGTCTTTACCATCCTCCGCCTCGTGCTGCTGGTGAACTTCGGTTCGCCGTCCACCCCGCCCTGGAACGTGTTGCTCGCCTTCGCCGCGGGTTTTTACCGCGACGTCATCGCCGCCCTCTGGTTCATGTTGCCGCCGTTGTTCTGGTGCTTCCTCATCGGCAACCGCCCGTTCGCCTGGCTTATTCACCGCCTGTGGTTCCGATGCTTCATGACGTTGCTTTGGGCCATCCAAATCTTTTTGCTCGCGGCGGAATTTTATTTCTTCCAGGAATTCAAATCGCGCTTCAACCCCGTTGCCGTGGATTACCTCGTTTATCCGCGTGAAGTCTTTATCAACATCTGGGACGCCTACCCGGTGCCCGCAGTCGTCGCCGGTTGCCTGCTGGTGGGTGCCGCGTGGATGTGGCTGGCCGGTCGGTTGTGCCGCACGATGTGGACCAAACCCGTCTGGGTGGGCAGGCGATTCCTCTGGTTCGCCGGCGCGTTGATTCTGTTTTTTGGCCTGAGCCGGACCATCAACTTGAGCGCGCCGCAGGTCAGCGACGACCGTACGCTCAACGAAATTGCCAACAACGGCTCCGTTTCCTTTTTCGCCGCCGCCTGGACACGCGACCTCGATTATCACGCCTTTTACAAAACCGTTCCCCGCGACGAGGCCTATGCCCGGCTGCACCGGTTGCTGGCTTCCACCAACGCCACCTTCACCGGCGGTCCCGATGACATCACACGCGAAATCGCCGGCGACCCGAACCGCCCGCGCCTCAATGTCGTCATTCTGCTCGAAGAAAGCCTCGGCTCGGAATTCTGGGGCTGCCTCGGGCGCGCCAACACGTTGACGCCGGAAATGGACCGATTGGCCACGACTGAGGGTTTGCTGTTCGACAACCTCTACGCCTCCGGCAACCGCACCGTGCGCGGCATCGAGGGTGCCATCTCGTCATTCCCGCCGCTGCCCGGCGACGCGATTGTGCATCGCAACCGTTCGGAAAACGTCGAGACGCTGGCCCGGGTCCTCAAGCGCGAAGGTTACGACACGATGTTTCTGTATGGCGGCCACGCGGTGTTCGATAACATGAAACAGTTTTTTGTGCCGAACGGTTTTGACCGGATCATTGACGAGAGCGATTTTGCGCATCCGACCTTTGCCAACGTCTGGGGCGTGTGCGACAACGATTTGTACCAGCGTTCCGTCGAGGAATGCCGCGCGCTGTCCAGGGAAGGCAAACCGTTTTTCTCGCTTGTCCTCACCGTCTCGAACCACAAGCCCTACACTTATCCGACGGGATGCATCCCGGAAGATCCGAATGGCACACGCGACAACGTCGTCAAATACACCGACTGGTGCCTGGGCCAGTTTTTCAAGGCGGCGAAACAGGAATCGTTCTGGACGAACACGATTTTTGTGGTCATCGCCGACCACGGCGCGCGGGTTTACGGCAGCCAGGACATCCCGATTCATTCCTATGAAATTCCGCTGGTCATTCTCGGCCCGGCGGTGGTGCCACAACCGCAACGCATCCACGCGGTCGGCTGTTCGCTCGATGTGCCGCCGACGGTGCTCGGTCTGCTGGGCCGTCCGTACAAATCCATGTTTATGGG
>DATNHI010000106.1:0-65033 GCA_035605035.1 Verrucomicrobiia bacterium | reverse complement strand
ATGCCGCTCCCGGCGCGACATAGTTGCTGAAATAATTGACCGAATCATAGATGTTCGCGGCAAGCTGGAGCAGGCGGTTGACCGCGGGCGTATAGACGAATCGGTTATTGATTACGACGGGGATGTTCGTAACGCCAAACGCCGGAATCAGGTTGGTCATGCCGTAGAGCGGCAGATTGGTCAGGCCAATTCCGTTGGGCGCATTCCAAATGAAACGGCCCAGCGAATCAACATAGGAAAAGTAATTGGTGTGGATGCCGTAATAGGTCGCCAGATAATTGGACGGATCCTGAAAGACCACGTTGGTCACGGTCGTGTAATTCGTGTAACAATCGAGCGTGCTTCCCTGGAACCAGTTCGTCGTGTAAGTCCGCAGCAGCCGGTCGGCGGCCGCCAGGAAGAAATTGGTCCAGCCAACGAAATTGGTTTCCGCGTTGGGCACGACGGCAATGTTTGCCACCAGACCGTTGGTGATATTAACGACGGCGTTGGAGTAATTGAGATTGATCTTGCCCGAGTCCGGCGCGGAATCGGACCCCAATTGATCCAGCATCCGGTAGAACGTATAGCGGTCGTAGGTGGAATTGGTTGTCCCGCCGAAAAAGCTCGCGTTGGCGTTGAGCAAGTCAATCCCGAAGGCAGCGGTTTCGTTGGTGTTGAACAATTCGCCAATTGTGAAGAATTGGTTGGTGTTGTCCGCGCCGACCCAAGGAAAAAGAATGTTCTGCCCGCTGACATTGATGTCAGCGAAGGCCGTTTGCAACGGTCCGTTGTCGTAAGCGTCAATGTTGTTCTGAAACGGCGGGAAAACGGCTGCTGTCGTAAATAATCCATTGGGGCTGTTCCCTCCAACCGGGGCCAGCAACCGGTAATCGTTCCCGTAACGGTGGGCCAGCAAGTAAAGTGCGTCGTTGAAAGCCCGCCCATGATCGAAGGTAAAGGGTTCGTTATATTGATAAAAACCGCTCCCGCCCGCCGGACCACCGAGATTTGAAGGCAAGTCAATGATTTGACCCCACTCGTTGGTGTTCAAATCCGCAAGTAAAGCGGCCAGATTGATTTCCCACGAGCCGACGCCTTGATTGCGGAAGAATTCGTTATTCGGGGGAATGAGCGGGCGGTTGGCGACGGTGTCGTACGCCTGGTTGTGAATGGCGTTGAGGTCGAGCGCATTGCCGACGGGCACGGCGATGAAGGCGTAGCGCGCAACGAAGTGGTTCTTCGGCCCATGCGGCGCGTCCGGATGGTCCAACAGGCCAATCCATTCCGGGTCGCCGACCTGGAAACTCATGGTTCCGAAACCGCGGCCAAAGCTGTCCACGTTCGTCACCCAGCCATTGGGGTCACCCACGCCATTGCGGTTGAGATCCAAATAAAAGCGGTTTTCCACGGCGTGCGTGACCAGGTTGCTCAGATAGACCGGCGCGCGCGGGAGATAGAACAGATTGGCCACGTCTTGGATGAGGTCGTTGCCGGAGATGGGGGCACCGCCCGGATAATTATAATTGACGTTGGTAAGACTGGTGTAGCTTGACGGAGGAGCGGTTAGAAAGCCCACTCCGTTGATGTAATTGGTGGAGACGAGCAGGCCGAAGTTATAGGCGGCGGCGTTGGTCGCGAAGATGCTGGCGACGATTTGCGCCTTGGCGTTGGCGAGCGCGGCGTCGGCCGCCAGCCGGGCCGTGGCGGTGTCGGTGGTGGTGGTGACGGCGTTGCGTTCACGGCGGCTGACGGCCAGGAACGCGACGGCCATGATGAGCGTCACCGAGAGCAGAATCAGCGTGATGACCAGGGCCATGCCCGATTGGGATTTACGATTGATGATTGATGATTGATGATTGAAGGAAGCGGCCTTTGCCGATTTTTCCCCAATCGTAAATCGTAAATCGTAAATCGTAAATTTGTTCTTCATTGGTACGCGGAGGGGTCAACGTTGGGAATGGTCACGCGCTGCCGGAACAGGTGGACCTTGCCCGCCTGCTGCGCGAGATAGTTGCTTTGCGCCAGCGAACCGTTCGGCCAGGTCGCGGCGCGCTGGAGCGTGCGGTCTTCGAGCACGCCCAGTTCAATCTCAACGGACGCGGGCAGCGTGTTGCTGAACATGCAGAAGCCGGTTGCACCCGGAGCGGACGGCAGCAGGAGCATGTTCTTCGGGAGCTTGGTGTATCCGAAGGCGTAGCCGTTTGTCATCCAGACACCGTTGGTGTCATAGGCATGCACGGTCAAAGTCACCACGCCGTCCAGCAGATGGCTCCAGTTCGTCAGCGCACCGCTCAGGACCGCATAGGTAAAGTTGGTGAACAGCGTCTGCGGACTGGCGGCGGCGACGTTCGTGGCCAGGTAAAAGCGATAAAGCGGGTTCAAATCGGTTTGCGATCCCGGATACACCGCATAACCGACGCCGATCCAGGCCGGACTGCCGTTCAGGTTGCCGCGGCCCAGGGCGAAAAAGCCCTCCAACACGTTGACCCGCTGCGCGGTGCTGCCGGGCAGCGATTGCACGAGCGGCAGGCTGGAATTGGTGTTGACGTAAAAATTGACCGGCGTCTGGGAGTAAAAACCGTTGATAAACGCGCTGCTGCCGCCGAGCGACGGCGACATCTGCCGCAAGTCCGACGCCATCAGGTCCGCCGCCGCGCGTCCGCCTTCGAGCACATCGGTCTGCGTGACACTGGCGCGGAACGCCGTCTGCGTGCTGTTGAACACCGCCATCAATGCCAGCACGATGAGCGACAACAACGTCATCACCACCAGGACTTCGACGAGGGTGAACGCGCGGGGAGCGCACCCGCCTCGGGTGCAGGTTTTCGCGCCCTCGCGAGAAACCCCGGCAACGCGGGGAAATTTCCCGGACGCAACCGCCGCGCTATTCTGCATCATTGGACGCGAGGCGCGTCCAATCACACCCGGGGCGGGTGTGCTCCCCGCACGATGCAAATGCGTCATTTGAAATTTCGAAGTCATTGCGCGGCGACGACGTTGGTAAAGGAATTCGGCTGGTAAAAATACAGCCACTGGTTATTGGTGAAAATCTGTGACACCTGTCCGGCGACCATCGTGCGGAAGGTCAGGTGGCCGGCGCCCAACGCGCCATTGGGCAGTTGCGGCCAGAGAAACGTCAGCCGCAGTTCATGCAGGCTGGCCGTCAACGCCGCGTTGTACCGCGGCTGGTTGGGTTGAAAGGCAGTGAGGGTGAACATATTCGTGTCCATCGCCAGCGGCGCGTTCACGCACAGGATGCGGTAGGCAAACGCATCGCCCACCACGATGTCGTTGTTCTGCGGCGGTTTCTCCTCCGCCGGCCCGCTCAAGGAGCGGACATAAGCGACGACGTGGTTGCTGATGCCGCCGCTGAACAGGTTGTTCGTCGGCACAAAGTTTCCGTTTCCGTTTTTGTCTAAAAAAACGTATTCCGGTGTGCTTAAAAGCCCGATGATGTTCGTCCCGCTACTGATGGGGAACGGGGCCGTCGGATACGGCGGCGTGGCCGAGGCAGCCGAATAGGTGTAACCGTTCACTCCGTTCCGGTTGGGGGTGCCATCGGGGTTGTACCAAACCCAATAATTCGTGATGGCATAGACGTAATTGGTCAAATCATTCAGTCCGAACTGGCCGTTGCGGATGGCTTCGATGAACACGGTGGCGTCCTGGTTGATGACGGTTTCCTCGCGGTTGTCGCGTTGCGTGCGCAAGCCGATGGGCAACACGCCGATGATGGCGACGAGCGCAATGCCGATGATCGCCAGGCTGATGGCGATCTCGACCATGGTGAAGGCGGACTCACAGTTGCCAGTCCGCAGTCCACAGTCCACAGTCGGCAGTCCACAGTCCATAGCCCGCAGTCGGTTGACTCGGGACTCTGGACTCTGGACTCTGAACTCGCTTGAAATTTTCATGGCCCCATTTTGTGATATTCCAGGACCGCGCGGCCCGTCAGCCAGTTGATGTGAACGAGGTTGTAGGAAATGTTGGTGCTGTTGCCGGGCGGCATTTCCGCAACGTCGGGATTGCCGAATTGCAACGCCTTGTTGGGATTGACGGCGGGCAGCACGCTGCCGCGCGCCAGCGGGACATAGGCGTCCCGCGTCAGCGGCGCGGGCGTCAATTCTTCGGTGGTCAACTGGCCGAGATAATTGAACGCGAGGTAAGGCAGGTTCGTTACGGTGGTCGCGATGGGCGAATCCTGGGTCGGGAACGGAATAAAACCGGTCGTCCGCTGAAACCCGGCGACGGGGTAGGTGGCGCCATTGACCAGGTCAATCACGTAATTGGTCAAATAACTTGGACCAAATTTCCACTGGGCGATGAACGCGCCGTCGGGCAGCGTCTGCCACGATCCGAGATAATGCCAGGCATGCTGGCCGGGCTGATCGCCCATCGCGCCGTAGGCCATGAAGTTGTAGCCGCTCAATTGGTCGCTGCACAGATTGGTGGCGGCGGTTTTTTGCGCGGGCGTCAGGCCGGGGCCGGGCGGACCGCTCCACCAACTGTTGGGCCAGCTCCCCGAGTTGCCGTTCCAGAAATTCGTCGGGACGAAGACCATATAAACGGTGGTGCGCTGGCTCATGGCGAGCTGGCGCGCGCGCGCCACGGCGTCGAGCATCTGCCGCGAGGCGCTGAGGTTGACGCTTGATTTGCCGAAATTTTTGAACGCCGGCACGGTCAACGCGGCGAGGATGCCGAGGATGGAAATCACCACCAGCAGCTCGATGAGCGTGAAGGCGGAGCAAACCAAGGCCAAAGGCTGAAGGCTAAAGGCTGAACTTCTTTCCCGCGCCCGGCGCACAAGCTGTATTTTAGACTTTAGCATTTAGCCTTTAGCTTTTGGGGATTACTGCCAGCTCAACACGTTGTCTTTGTTGACGCCGGCATTGGCGTTGCTCCTCGGATCAATTTGCCCGTCCGGCCCGGCGGACCAGACCATGACCTTGCCGTGGTATTGGAAATTGTCTTTGCTGTTGTTGGGATTGACCAGGCCGTTCAAGCCCGGATTCGAGTTTAACCCGGCGGAATTGGAAACCAGGGTGCGGCAGTAAAACGAGTCCTTGCAACTTTCGTCGTAGCTCAGGTCCATGCTGATGATGTAGGGATTGCCCCACGGGTCGCGATAAACGCCGTTCACGTCCACGCCGCCCGGCGCTTGCCCTTTATCCACCGACGGGTCGTAGCCCGACATTCTGGCGTTCAGGAAGATGGTTTGCTGCGGATTCTTGACATGGTTGGTGTTCACCCCGTTGGCGAGCGTGGTGTTGTCCATCAGGATCGCGATGACCTCGGCGTTGCTTTGAATGACGCCGCTGGTGAAGTAAGTCTCAACTTGACACGGAGTGGACGGCGTATTGAACACCCAGCCGTACGTGAAGTCGCTCTTCGCCGCCGAGGCCGCCAATTGCGCGTTGGTCGAAACCGGGAACCGTCCGTAATCCGAATCGTATTTCTCGATGGCATTGGCGATTTCCACCACCTCCGTGTGCGCCTGGACCCTTAACGCGTGCTTTTTGGCCGCCGACAGCACCACCAACAGCATGGACGCCAGGATGGCGATGATGGCGATGACGGTGAGGAGTTCGACGAGAGTGAAACCCGCGCGCGGGCGGCGCCAATAATTTGAAATGTTTTTCATAAAATTAAACCGGCTATTGCGGCAAAGCTCGATAAAATCGGCGCGGGAAATTAGTGGATTGGGCATCCACAAAACTTGCAGTTCCGTTCGTTAAAACAATCCGGCCGATATTGGTCCAGTTCACAAGGTCACTGGAGGCACAGGAACAAACCGGCTGGTTGCTGGTTCCGGTAATGTTGAATTGAAACCCGTTGGTGCGCATGAATAGTGAGCTCAAATACGCCGTTGCGGCGGCGGTAACATGTCTCGAATTTTTATTGAATTGCGGCCAGGCACTGCAAGCTACCGGAGCGGGGCCGTAAAACGCAAACAGATTGGCATTATCATAACTGTCCACATAAACTGTGCCGTCCGGCCCAATGACGGGCGCGTGCAAGCCGGTTGAATTTGTGTGAAACGACCAGTTCATGGTCCCATTGGGAGCAATGGAGTAAACCGTGCCAGCCGTGGTAGTCACATAAATCTCTCCATCGGCGGCAATCGCACACGAGGATTCGTGAAATGACGGGGGATGAGCTGAATAGTATTGAGGCAAGGGGAAGGTCCACTCAACCGTGCCGTTCGGCGCGAGTGCATACAATAAATTCGTATAAGCAGTAGCTATATTAGCTGAGTCAGAAACGGCTTCGATATAAATTGTCCCATTCGGGCCAACTTCAGGATTTTCAAAATTAAACGCAAAATTTGCCGCTGAAAATTCCCACTCGATTGAACCATCGGCGGGATTAACTGCACAAAAATACTGACCGCCGGAAAAATAGATGGTGCCGTCCGCTGCGATGGCCGGAGGATAAGCTGGAAAACTGACTCCGGGATAATTCGTTGACCATTTCAAAGAACCATCGGCATTCAATGCGTAGAATTGCAGTGGTGAATCATCCGCAAAGGCATAAATTGTGCCGTCGGCCCCGACCACCGGCGAACCATCCGCCAGACCGATATCGCCAAGAGCCGACCATTCAAGCACACCATTCGTAACGGCATCAATAGCGCCGGCGCTTGTGCAAAAATAAACGGTGCCATCGGCATCAAGTGCCGGCATGAGGCAATCAGAGCCTTCAGAAGCAGAATCGCCGACATAGAACCAATTCGTGCTGCCATCAGCAAGGTTGAGCGCGAAGAGATTGAAGTTCCCGAAGTTAGTGGTGGCGAAAATATAAAGATTTCCGTCGGACCCAACCACTGGCACCGAAACCGTGCCATCATACAAGGTGCTTTCCCAATTGGTGGTGCCGTTTGGATTGATGGCCCAAAGATTAGGGCCAGGGTAGGCATCCTGCATCACATAAATTATTCCGTCGGGCCCAACAGCCGGTAAAGCAAACGATGCGCCAGCCAATGGCAGTTTCCATCGTAGCGTGGCATTGGTCGGATACGAAAAAGACTGGCCGAAACAGTCTGTCATCAACAGCACGAAAATAATCGCAGTATAAACCGTTTTCATAGGCGGAGGCGTGAGAAAATCGGCATCGCCTTCATGGTTTTGAAAGAAACAAGGTCAGGTTGTGGGGAAACCGGGCGGCGCGGCGGCGGGGACAACCGTTTAACCGCCCGCGACAACGGCCCGTCGGGAGCCTCGCCCTGCCGGGATTGCACCGCGATGCGCGGGCGCCAACGGCAATCCTGCCAGTCAACGGCCAGGAGCCGTTCGCCGCGGTCGAATGCGGATTTTGAGGCGGTGCACATAAAAATCAGGGCAGCGGGCTGTTCAATTGCACTTGCTTGTTCCAATTGCAGATGAGATTCGTTTTCCCGCTGATTACCAGTTGGACCCACAGGTCATAGGCGCCGGGATTGTTCGTCGGGCTCGACGAATTGTAGCGCCAGGGATTGATGTCGGGCGCGCCGAGGCCCAGCGGCTTGTACGTCACGTCCGGCCCTTTGACGGAAGTGATGATCAATTTTAACCCGACAAGGTTGTTACTGTAGAGGGTGGTCTGGTTGGGTCTCAAATTGGGCAGGAAGTTTTGGGCCTTGGGCGTGTCCTCGCTCGAACCGGGCTTGCTGCAATTCATAAAACCGCTCACGCAATTGTTCCCGGCCATGGTGCCGAAAGCATTGGCAAAGTCGGATTGCTTGAGTTGCACGGTGGGGTCGTCAAGCGATTGATAGAACGGCGCGGCAGGAGGAACAGCCAAATTGGTCGTTCCCAACAGTTCAAAGTAGAGCTGGTTGACCAAGGGGTTGCATGGATTGTCCGGCGGGTAGAAGCCGTAGGCGGCCTTGTAGCGGTCAAGGGCCGTCTCCAACTGTTCCATTTCCGCCGTCGCGTTCTTGATGTATTGCTGCCGCTTGATGCGCCCCACCACGGGGAACAGGAACGCCGCCAGCGCGGCGATGATGGCCATGACGGTGAGCAGTTCGATGAGGGTGAAGGCACGAATGTCGAATGTCGAATGACGAATGACAAAATCGCGACGGCCTCGCTTTTCAGTCCGGCATTGGGCATTCGACATTCGAGATTTCGTCTTCATGGCGTTCACTTATTTTTCACGCAGTTCGTCTTCCATCCGTTCGCTCAACCATTGCTTGATCATACTCTGATAATTCAAATAGCGGGTCCGGGCCACCCGCTTGATGCGCGCCAGCATCCGCGGGTCCATCCGCAGCGTGATGGTCACGGATTCGGAGGCTTCCGCGTTCCCGGCGGTGGCCGCCTCCATCAGGCGCAAGTCCGGCCGGTTCTCCGACCAGAAGCTCGCCTCGGCCGCTTCGCTGTCGAAGAGCGGCACGTCTTCCCAGTTGGCAAAGGTTCGCATGTCAAGTTTGGGCCTGGGTTCTGGCGTCTCGGTTCCGGGGCTGACCGATTTCAGCACCCGGACCCCAGACCCAAGACCCCAAACCCCAGATTGGTCACTTCTCACCCGTCAGCGTCTGGTCCAGTTTGCGCTGGTAAAAAAACCGTTCTTCCGGGTCAAATTCGCGGGCGTGCAAAACCCGGATCAACCGGCCATTGGTCCGATAGGCGCTGAAAACGCCGGCGCCGCCCGCCGTCATGCCCAGATTGAAGAACCGGGCCTGAACGCCGAAACGCGGCGAGTCGGGCAACAGCCGGATGGCAAACGGATCCTCAAAGGACTCTTCAATTTCCCGCTGAGTCAAAGAACCACCCATTTCAAAGGGCGGATTATTCCAATCAAACTCCATAACGGGCTAATTGTAAATAAAACGCCCATGCAATGTGATTACATTGTATTTACGCACGGGCGTCGCATTTTGTCAACACTTTTGTTTCCGGCCTGGAAACAAGGCCCTTTTGGCTCGGTCGTGGATTAATCTTCACCACCGGCACCGCCGCCGCCGCTCATCTGGGTAATCATGGCGATCAACGGCAGGAACATGGCGATGACGATGCTGCCGACGATAAACGCCAGAGCGACGATCATGATCGGTTCCAGCAGGGAGGTCATGGCAGCGACGGCGTTGTCCACTTCTTCTTCGTAATTGTCGGCGATTCTCAGGAGCATTTCCGGCAAGGCGCCGGTTTGTTCACCGACGTCCACCATGCTGACCACCATTGGCGGAAAGACCGCCGAACTTTCCAGGGGCGCGGTTATCGTTTCACCTTCCTTCACGCTTTCATGGACCTTGGCGACGGCATTGCTGATGACAATGTTGCCGGCGGTCTCTTTGACGATGGTCAACGCCTGCAAAATGGGGACACCGCTGCTGACGAGGGTGCCAAGCGTGCGGGTGAAACGGGAAATGGCCACCTTGCTGATGACCGGCCCGATGGCGGGCATCTTGAGTTTGAATTTGTCCCACATGAGCCGGCCCACTTTGGTCTTGAGAAACAGAAGCAACAATACCCAGGCCACCGCCAAGCCGCCCAGGGTTGGCAGAATGTGGTGCCGGATGGCGTCGCTGATCGCAAGCACGATGAGCGTGAATCTCGGCATGGTGACATCCATGCCGGCAAAGACTTCCTTGAACCGGGGCACGACAAAGGTCATCAGCAGAATCAGGATGCCGGTGGCGACAATCATCACGGCCACCGGATAAAACAGCGCGGCCTTGATCTTGCCTTTGATCTTCTGCGCTTTTTCGGCGAATTCGGCCAGTCGTTTCAAGACCACTTCCAGCACGCCGCCCAGCTCGCCCGCCTTGACCATGTTCACGTACAGACGATTGAAGGTTTTGGGATGTTGCGCCAGCGCCTCGGAAAAAGTGCTGCCCCCCTCGATCGCCAGGGCCAGTTCGCCGATGATGGTTTTGAGCGCCGCGTTGCGCTCCTGTTTTTCGAGGACGCGCAACCCGCGCAGGAGGGGCAGGCCGGCATCCACCAGCGTCGCCAGTTGCCGGGTGAAGGCCGTCAACACTTTTTGTTTTACCCGGCCGCTGAGACCGGGGATTTTGATCTGGATATTCAGCGCGCCGCCGCCGCCTTTTTTGCCGCCGGTCTTCGCCTTCCGGCCGGCCTGCTTTTCCTGGACTTTTTCAGCCTCGGCGATTTTGGTCGGGAACAGGCCCATCTCCTTGACACGGCCAATGGCCTCGTTCTGAGTGGCGACGTCCAGGCTGCCCTTCGTTTCGTTGCCGCGGGCGTCCAGGGCCACGTAATTGAATTTCGGCATAGCGGTTAAGTATATTTGACGACTTCCTCGATGGTTGTATCACCTTCAAAGATGCTGCGCAAGCCGTCTTCGCGCAAGGTCACCATGCCCAATTCGATGGCTTTCTGCCGCAACACCACCGTCGGCGCGCGTTCGTTGATGAGGGCGCGAATAGGTTCGTTGATGATGAGCAATTCAAAAATACCTTTCCGGCCCTTGTAGCCGGTGTCGTTGCAGTTCGAGCAGCCGCGCCCGTAATGAAACACCTTGTCGCCCAAATCATGCGGCGAAAGATTCAACAGCGCCAACTGGTCCTCCGTCGGCTCAAAGGGCGTCTGGCAATTCTTGCAAATGACCCGCACGAGCCGCTGGGCCAGCACGGCCATCAGGGTCGAGGAAATCAAAAACGGCTCGACGCCCATGTCAATCATACGCGTGACCGCGCCCGCGGAATCGTTCGTGTGCAGCGTGCTCATCACCAGGTGGCCGGTCAGCGACGCCTGGATCGAAATCTGCGCGGTTTCCAGGTCGCGCATTTCACCCACCATGATGATGTCCGGATCCTGGCGCAAAAATGACCGCAGCGCCTTGCCGAACGTCATGCCGACCGCCTCATGAATGGCCACCTGCATGATGCCCTCGATGTCATATTCGACCGGGTCTTCCGCCGTGAGCAGCTTGGAGTCAATCGCGTTGACGCGGCGCAGACAGGAATACAGCGTCGTCGTTTTTCCGCAACCGGTCGGCCCGGTGACGATGACAATGCCGTTGGGCCGTTGAATCACCTCTTTCATGAATTCCTGCACGTGCTTGGGCAGGCCCAGCGATTCCAGTTCCAGGTTCACCGCCGAACGGTCGAGCACGCGCAACACCAGCGATTCGCCGAATTGCGTCGGCAGCGTGGACACGCGCAGGTCAATCTGGCGGTTCCCCACCGCATAATTGATGCGGCCGTCCTGCGGCAGGCGCCGTTCGGAAATGTTCAGGTTGGCCATGACTTTCAGGCGCGAAATGACCGGCAACGCCAGGTGCTTGGGCGGCGGGGACATTTCGTAAAGCGCGCCGTCCACGCGGTAACGGATGCGAAATTCCGTCTCGAACGGCTCGAAATGAATGTCGCTCGCACGGTCCTGAATGGCCTGTTGCAACACGAGATTGACGAATTTTACGATGGGCGCCTCGTTGGCCAGTTCGGTCATGCGCTTTTCATCGTCGGCGTCAGCCTCGCTGGCTTCGCGCGCGATTTCCGTGTCGGCGCCCAGCTCCTTGAGAATCTCCGAAAAGGTTTCGCTTTCGTCCGCGCCGTAAAGCCGGTCGAGGGTCTTCTCGATTTCGGCGGGGTCGGCCACGACCACCTGCACGTCCTGTTTGGCGGCAAACTGGATTTCGTCGGCCTGCGCCGGGTCGAGCGGGTCCGCCAGCGCCACCTGGACCGTCGAGCCTTTCAAGGCGACGGGGACGCAGTGATACATGCGGGCGACTTTGGCGGGAATCGTCTGCACCAGCGCGGGAGGAAATTCCCGGTCGCGCAACGACACGACCTCGGTGCCGAGGTTGGCGGCCATCACGTGCAGGATGTCGTCGAGCTTCATGACGCCGAAGTCCTGCAGGACCTCAATCACAGGCGCGCCAGTGCGCTTCAGTTCGGCAACGACTTCTTCGTATTGCAAGTCGTCAATCAGCTCCCGCTCCTTGATGAGCGACAGCAATGGACTGGAAATTTCTTCGGCCATGGGAAAAAGGTCAGCCCTTTGATTTGGGCCCGGTGTCGGAGCCGGTGGCCTGGGCCAGTTCCAATTCCTGCAATTTCTGTTGAATCGTCGTCGGGTCCTGCGCCTTGGTAATGACTTCCTCGCGCGCGATCAGGCCTTGCAGATATTTGTCAATCAGGAACGAATCGAGCGTCACCATCCCGTACTTGGCGCCGGTCTGGATGTCCGACTGGACGCGGAACGTTTTGTTGTCGCGGATGAGCGCGGAAATGGACGGTGTGTTGATCATGATTTCAAAAACGGCCACGCGCCCCGGCTTGTCAATGCGCGGCAGCAGCAATTGCGAAATGACCGCCTGGAGGACCGTCGAAAGCTGGATGCGAATCTGTTCCTGCTGGTTGTTCGGAAAGGCGTTGACGATGCGGTCAATCGTCTTGGCCGCGCCGGTCGTGTGCAGCGTGCCGAAGACCAGGTGCCCGGTTTCCGCCGCGGTGATGGCGGCGTCAATCGTCTCCAGGTCGCGCATTTCGCCGACCAGCACCACGTCCGGGTCCTGGCGCAACGCGCGGCGCAGGCCCTCGGCAAAATTCGGCACGTCCACGCCGATCTCGCGCTGGGTAATCAGCGCCCGTTTGTGCTTGTGATAATATTCGATGGGGTCTTCGATGGTGATGATGTGTGCCTCGTCCCGTTCTTCGTTGATGATATTGATCATCGTGGCGAGGGTGGTGGTCTTGCCGCAACCGGTCGGGCCGGTCACCAACACCAGGCCGCGCGGTTTGTAGAGCAGTTCCTTCGCGCTCGGCGGAATTCCGATTTCCTCCATTGTCAGAAGTTTGCTGGGAATTTGCCGGAGCACGATGCCGAAATTGCCTTTCTCCTTGAAAACGCTCACACGGAAGCGCGCCACCTCGCCGAACGCGAACCCGAAGTCCGCGCCGCCACGTTCGCGCGTGCCCTGGATATGCTCCTCGGAGGTGATGCTGCGCATTAATTCCTCGGTGTCCTCCGGCTTGAGCGACGGGCCTTCGACACGGTGCAGGATGCCGTGCACGCGGATGACCGGCGGCGTGCCAACGCGGATGTGCAGGTCGGAGGCGCCTTCGGCCACCACCAACTGTAGTAAATCAGACATGGAGTAAGACATGAGTTCGTTAAATGGTTAAATCGTTAAACAGGCTACAGCGGCCGCATGAATCATGTCGGTCACAGATTTGACCGGGCGCGCATTGAATCGTTGCGCGCCAGGACGTGAAAATTTTTGCCGGGAGATTCGCATTTGGACTGATTTGGTCAAGGACGCATTCCACTGCTCACGCTTCGTCCCCAATGGTTGCCCGGATGACCTCTTCGGGCGTGGTCAGGCCGGCGAGCACTTTGCGGATGCCGTCCTCGCGCAGCGTCCGCATGCCCATTTCCCGGGCGCGTGCGCGCAACGCGGACGACGGTGCCCGGTCGTAAATCAATTTCCGCGCCTCGTCGTCAACGACGAAAATTTCAAAAATGCCAAACCGTCCGCGGCAGCCGGTGTTCGAGCAATCACTGCAGCCGCGCCCTTTCTGCAGGTGGGCGTCCTTCATGTTGTCCAGGGTGAGACTCAGCGCGCTCATCTCGGCTTCGGTGGCTTGATAGGGCGCCGCGCATTTTTTGCAAACCTTGCGGACGAGGCGTTGCGCCATGAGTGAACGCGTGGACGATGCGACCAAAAAGGGCTTCACGCCGATGTCAATCAGGCGGGCGACAGCGCTCGGCGCGTCGTTGGTGTGCAGCGTGGAGAAGACCAAATGGCCGGTCAGCGATGCGTTGATGGCAATGGACGCGGTTTCGAGGTCGCGAATTTCACCGATCATGATGACGTTCGGCGCCTGGCGCAATATCGAGCGCAACGCGGCGGCAAAGGTAAGGCCGACGACTTCATTGACCTGGACCTGGTTGATGCCGCCCAAAATATATTCCACCGGGTCTTCGACGGTGATGATTTTCCGGTCCGGTCGGTTGATAAAGTGCAGGCAGGAATAAAGCGTCGTCGTTTTGCCGGAACCGGTCGGGCCGGTCACCAGCAATATGCCGTCGGGCAGGCCGATCAACCTTTCAAAAGTTTGCTGGTCGTCCGTGAAAAAACCGAGTTCTCCGAGACCGAGCCGCAACCCTTCCTTGTCCAGGATACGCATCACGATGCTTTCGCCGTGGTTCGTCGGCAAACACGATACGCGGAGGTCAATGAACTTGTTGCCCACTTTGGACTGGATACGCCCATCCTGCGGGATGCGGTGCTCGGAGATGGACATGTTCGACTGGATTTTCAGCCGCGTGATGATGGACGCCTGCAGCCGTTTGGGCGGCGCCTTCATTTCGTGCAGCAAACCGTCAATGCGGTAGCGCAGCCGGAAGCGCTTGCCCAATGGCTCCAGATGAATGTCCGAGGCGCGCATCTTGAACGCGTCGGCGATGATCTGGTTCACCAACCGGATGAGCGGCGCGTCCGCGTCCACCACCGAGCTGTCATCGCCCATGTCGCCGACGGGCACTTCGACTTCGCTTTGGGTCAGTTCCTGGATTGCCTTGTCCACCACCGAGTCTCCCTTGCCGCCATAATACCGCCCCAGCGCGTTTTCAATGTCCTGCTCCGAAGCCACGCGGAGTTCGATTTCCGCGTTCAGCAGGTGGGTCAGTGAATCAATCGTATTCAGATCCGACGGGTCGGCGATGGCCACGGCGACCTTGCCATCGCTTTTCATAATGGGGACGACGCGGTATTTTTTGGCGATGTGGCGGGGAATGACGGAAATGACTTCGTCGGGGATCCGCAGGCTGGCGAGCTGGACGACCTCCGCGCCGAATTGCGCGGCCTTGGCCTGGGTGACATCGGCGGGCCGGATAACTTTGTTGGCCAGCAACAGGTCCACCACGCCCACGCCGGCGGTTTGCGCCTCCTGGCGGGCGGCGGCGACCTGTTCGGCATTCACGGAGCCGAGGTCCACCAGCAAGTCCAACAGATAATCGTCTTTTTCAGCCATGGTGCTCTTGCCTTACACTAGCCCATTTTGTGGAACACAGGGAGAAGTTATTCCTTTAAAGCGATAAATGTCAATGCGAAGTCGCAGGGACGCGGCCCGAACCGGAATTGACCCCTTGAGATTTTTGCTCCCATCGGCTATTTTCCCAATGGTTTTGGAAGGGCGGAGAATCGCCGCCGGCGCGAGCCGGCAGAGGAAAGTCCGAACACCAAAGGGCGCGATGCCGCGTAACCTTTTGGAATTTCAAATTTCGGATTTGAGATTTCAGAGGATACACGCGGGCGGCGGCGGCGCGAGCCGTCCCGACGGACAGTGCCACAGAAAACAGACCGCCGCTTTGGAATCTCAAATTTGAAATTTGAAATTTCAGAGGGGCAAGGGTGAAAAGGTGGTGTAAGAGACCACCGCGCGAAGCGCAAGCGACGCGGCACGGAAAACCCCATCGGGTGCAAGGCCAAATAGGGAACTCCGGAGCGGCCCGCTCCGGTCCCGCCAACGCGGGACGGGTTCCGGGTATCGGCTGCTGAGACAAATGGTTCTCTCCATCCGCAAGGGTGAAGACAGAATTCGGCTTACAGCCCTTCCAAAACCGCTATCGCCAGATGTAGGTCCCTTTCCCGACGGGAACGAGCCGATATTTCCTGAGCGCAGCGGGTGTACTGACGCCGTCCGCCCGGTCCACCGCACTGATGGCGATCAAATCCGGCGCGGGCTTGGCAAACGCCCAATTCGTCCGGGCGGCGGGCAGGATTTCCGTGGTCCAGACCTGGTTGGTGCGAAACTGCAAAATCCACAGCGAGGCCCGGCTATCCGCCGTTTGCCATTGGAGTCTCAAACTGGTGCGGCTGTTTTCCGCAATGGTGAGCCTGGGTTTGCCCGGCAGCATGGCCTCCAGCCACGGCGAGGCCGGCACGAGCGCCGGCTGCGGATAAGCGGCGCGCACGACGTTGGCCAGCCCGGCAGTGTCTGTCAGGTTGCGCAGGTGATAAAAGATTTCCCCGCCGGCGCCGGGTTGCTGGCGCGTGGCAGCAATTTGCCGCGCGATTTCGTCCGGTCCCCACTTTTCCCCGACATTGGCAGCGTCGAGTCCCGGCCAGAGGTGCCGGCCTTGAACATTTTGTTGGGCCCACCAGTTGAGGAGCACGGGAAAGCTCTGTTGTGGCGTATCCATGGACCAGTACAGTTGCGGCGAAAAATAATCGAGCCAGCCGTTCGCCAACCACCGGCGCGAGTCGGCGTAGAGTTTCGCGTAGGCGTCCATGCCCCGGATTTGCAGCGGATTCATCGGCCGCCAGATGCCAAACGGGCTGACGCCGAATTTCACCCACGGTTTGGCCGCCTTGATGTTCTGGTAAACGCCCTGAACAAACGCATTGATGTTGGCGCGCCGCCAGTCGTCCCGGCTCAATCGGCTCGACAGCCCGTAGTTCCGCCAGCTCGCGTCGTCGGGAAATCCCAATTCGCGCCCCGCGGCGTCCTTTTCCGGGTAGGGATAAAAATAATCATCCAATTGCACACCATCCACGTCATAACGCCGCACCACGTCCATGATCACGCCCAAAACGTAAACCCGCACGGACGGTTCCCCGGGGTCGAGCCACAGTTGGCTGCCGTAGTGGCGGACCCATTCGGGGTGCGTCCGCGAAACATGATTCGGCGCGACGGGCGACCTGGCCTGCTCATGCAACGCGCGGAACGGGTTGAACCAGGCGTGCAGTTCAAGTCCGCGCCGGTGTGCCTCTTCGATGGCAAAGGCGAGCGGGTCGTAAAACGGTTCCGGCGCCTTGCCCATCGTGCCGGTGAGATATTCCGACCACGGCTCAATCGCCGAGGCATACATCGCGTCGCAGGACGGGCGCACCTGAAAAATGATGGCGTTCAATTTCAACTGCGCCGCGCGGTCCAACAATTCGGCCAGTTCGGCCTTTTGCGCCGCGACGGGCAGGCCGGGTTTGGACGGCCAGTCTTTGTTGGCGACGGTCACGAGCCAGGCGCCGCGGAATTCGCGCGCCGGTTGCGGCGGGACAATGGCCACCGGCCAGTACGTTTCTTCCTCCGCGAAAAGCATCGCGGGCATCCAGCAGACAAACGCCAGCAAAATCCGGATTCGAGCCATAAGCTGTTGGGAAATAAGACGCTTTGGCGCGCCGGTTGGCAAAGGTTTTTTCAATAAAAACAGCCCGTTTGCGGCGGAGTTGACAAACTTTGGAAGCTGTGATTAACTTTGGCCGTTGCAGCCTAAATCGGTTTGCCTTCCTGCAAGCCGATGCGGGAGACCCAAATTCCTCAAAGTTGAGGACGGGGCGCAGGGGTTCCGGCAACGGAATCACCGGGCCACTTTCAAGGCCAAGCCCGACAGCTAATCTCGCAGGCATTTGGAAGGGCGAGCCTCTGAACCGCGAAGTCCGCGGTCATCAAGTTCACCCAACGTGAAAATCAATTGCGGCATGTGCATTGACGCGGCCGTTGACAAAATTATGTTGGACGCAATCTATATCGGATTGGTTTGTGGCGCTTTTATGGCTTTTTTGCTGTATGTCGTCGGTTGCCAAAAGCTCTGACCAAAGAATTTATGGAAAATCTCATCCTTGGAATTATTTCCGTGGCGCTTTGTGTTTATCTCATTGTCGCCATGCTTAAACCGGAAAAATTTTAGTCCACGGCCATGAACGCCCATCAATGGTTGGAGCTCGCGCTTTACATCGGCGCGCTCGTGCTCGTCACCAAGCCACTCGGTTTGTATATCAACCGCGTGCTCAATCCCAACGGTCGCACCTGGCTCGACCCGGTTTTGCGCCCGTTCGAAAAATTCACCTACCGCGTCTTGCGCGTGGATCCGGCGAAGGAACACGGCTGGAAGCAATACGCGTTTGCGATGCTGCTGTTCAGCCTCGTGAGCTGTCTTTTCACCTACGCCATTCTGCGGTTGCAGCAATTTCTGCCGCTCAATCCACAAAAACTCGGCGCGCTGGCTCAACATCTCGCGTTCAACACCGCCGTCAGCTTTACCACGAACACCAACTGGCAGAGCTACGGCGGCGAATCCACGATGTCGTATTTCTCGCAAATGGTCGCGCTGGCCAGCCAAAACTTTTTTTCCGCCGCCGTCGGCATCGCCATCGCCGGCGCGCTCGTGCGCGGCATCGCGCGGCACACGGCGCAGACCATCGGCAACTTCTGGGTGGACCTCACGCGCATCATTTATTATCTGCTCCTGCCGATTTGCCTCGTGCTGGCGCTGTTCTTCGTGTCGCAGGGCATGATTCAGAATTTCAAACCTTACACCGTCGCCAAGCTCATCGAGCCGCAAACCGTTTCTGTCCAAAAAACCGACGCGAACGGCAAACCGGTCGTGGACGCCAAGGGCAATCCAGTCATGGTTAACCAGACGCTCGACACGCAGACCATCGTGCAAGGCCCGATGGCGTCGCAGATGGCCATTAAGATGCTCGGCACCAACGGCGGCGGTTACACGAACGCCAACGCCGCGCATCCATTTGAAAATCCCACGCCGCTCTCGAACTTTTTCCAGATGCTGGCGCTCCTCTGCATCGGCAGCGCGCTGACGTATCACCTCGGCCGCGAAACGAAAAATCAAAAACACGGCTGGGCGGTCTGGTCGGCGATGTTCGTCATGTTTCTCGCTGGCGTCCTCGTTTGCTCGTGGGCAGAGGCGCGCGGCAATCCGATTCATCAGCAACTCGGCGTCGCCGTCGCCGACGGTAACATGGAAGGCAAGGAAGTCCGCTTCGGCATCTTCGATTCCGCGCTGTTCGCCACGGTGACGACCGACGCCTCCTGCGGCGCGGTCAATTCCATGCACGATTCCTTCACGCCGCTCGGCGGGCTGGTGCCGATGTTCAACATCCAGACCGGTGAGGTGATTTTCGGCGGCGTCGGCGCGGGGCTTTACGGCATGTTGATTTTTGTCATCCTCGCCGTGTTCATCGCCGGGCTGATGGTCGGGCGCACGCCGGAATATCTCGGCAAAAAGATCGAGGCCTACGACGTGAAGATGACGCTGCTGGCGTTCGTCATTCTCGCGTTCATCATTCTCGGGTTCACGGCCTGGGCGTCGGTAAGCGATTGGGGCAAGGCCGGCTTGAACAACAACGGCCCGCACGGCTTGAGCGAAATGCTCTACGCCTACACCTCCGGCGCGGGCAACAACGGCAGCGCCTTCGCCGGCCTCAACGCCAACACGCCGTGGTACGACACGACGCTCGGCTTTGACATGCTGCTCGGCCGGTTCGGCATGATCGTGCCGCTGCTCGCGCTCGCCGGGTCGCTGGCGCGCAAAAAAATCGTTCCCGCCAGCGCCGGCACGTTTCCGGTGACCGGCATCACCTTCGTCGTGCTGCTCGTCGGCACAGTGATTCTCGTCGGTGCGTTGACTTTTTTGCCCGCGCTCACGCTCGGCCCGATTGTCGAACATTTTCTGATGCTGAAAGGAACCCTGTTTTAATCTATGCAAACGAAAGCCGTTTCCGTCTTTGATTCCAAAATTCTCTGGCCCGCCATCGGCGACGCGTTCAAAAAACTGAACCCGCGGCTGATGGTGAAAAATCCCGTCATGTTCGTCACGCTGGTCGGCGCGGCCATCAGCACCGTGGACGCCTTTCGCTCGCCCGGCCAGACCCTGTTTGTCGCCCAAATCGCACTCTGGCTCTGGTTCACCGTGCTGTTCGCGAATTTCGCCGAAGCCGTCGCCGAGGGCCGCGGCAAGGCGCAGGCCAAGGCGCTGCGCGCCACCCGCACGCGAACCAGCGCCAATAAAATTTCCGGCGACCGGATTGAAGTCGTGGATGCCGATTCGCTGCGCAAAGGCGATATCGTGGTCGTGCATGCCATGGAAATCATTCCCGCCGATGGCGAAATTGTTCTCGGCGCGGCGACGGTAGATGAATCCGCGATTACCGGCGAATCCGCGCCGGTCATCCGCGAAGCCGGCGGCGACCGCAGCGCCGTCACCGGCGGCACGCGCGTGCTCTCCGACGAAATCAGAATCCGCATCACCGCCAATCCCGGCGAAGGCTTTCTCGACCGCATGATTTCCCTCGTCGAAGGCGCGAGCCGTCAGAAGACACCGAACGAAATCGCGCTCACGATTTTGCTCGCCGCGCTCACGGTCGTCTTTTTGCTCGCGGTTGTGACGCTGAAGCCGTTCGGCATTTACTCCGGGACGATTTTCTCCAACGCCGTGCTCATCGCGCTACTGGTTTGTTTGATTCCGACGACCATCGGCGGTTTATTGAGCGCCATCGGCATCGCCGGCATGGACCGTCTGCTCCAGCGCAATGTGCTGGCGATGAGTGGACGCGCGGTCGAGGCCGCTGGCGACGTGGATGTTCTGCTGCTCGATAAGACGGGCACTATCACGCTCGGCAACCGGCAGGCCGTCGCCTTTCTGCCCGCGCCCGGCGTGACCGAACGGGAATTGGCCGACGCCGCACAACTTGCGTCGCTCGCGGACGAAACGCCCGAGGGCCGCAGCATCGTCGTGCTCGCCAAACAATTCGGCATCCGCGCGCGGACGATTCACGAGTTGCCAAACGCGCAATTTGTGCCATTCACCGCGCAAACGCGCATGAGCGGCGTGAATCTCGAAGGCAAACAAATTCGCAAAGGCGCGGCCAATTCAATCCGCCAGTTCGTTGGCGGGAAACTGCCGGCGGAAATTGAAGAAATGGTTGAAACCATTTCTCTTTCCGGCGGCACGCCGCTCGTCGTCGCGACGCGTCAGCGCGTGCTCGGCGTGATTCATTTGAAAGACATCGTCAAGGGCGGGCTGTCCGACCGCTTCAAACGCTTTCGCGCGATGGGCATCCGCACCGTGATGATTACCGGCGACAACAAGCTCACCGCCGCCGCCATCGCGCAGGAGGCGGGCGTGGACGATTTTCTCGCCGAGGCGAGACCGGAGGACAAACTGGCGTTGATCCGCCAGGAACAACAGGGCGGCCGGATGATTGCGATGATTGGCGACGGCACGAACGACGCGCCCGCGCTCGCGCAGGCCGATGTCGGCGTGGCCATGAACACCGGCACGCAAGCCGCCAAGGAAGCCGGCAACATGGTGGACCTGGACTCGAATCCGACGAAGCTGCTCGAAATCATCGAAATCGGGAAGCAATTGCTCATCACGCGCGGCGCACTGACGACCTTCAGCATCGCCAACGACGTGGCGAAATACTTCGCCATCATCCCGGCGATGCTGATGGTGACCTTTCCGGTCATTGCGCCGTTGAACGTCATGAAATTGCACAGCCCGGACAGCGCGATTTTGAGCGCCGTGATTTTCAACGCGCTCATCATCATCGCACTGATTCCGCTGGCGCTGCGCGGCGTGAAGTTCCGCCCGCTCGGCGCGGTGCAAATCCTGCGCATCAACCTGCTGATTTACGGCCTCTGGGGCGTCATCCTGCCGTTCATCGGCATCAAATTCATTGACCTGATCGTCGCGGGTCTGCATCTGGCATGAAAACTGAAACCGTAGCAGCCGAGGTAACGAGGCGCAAATTTGAAAAATGAGACTCCTCACGTCGTCTCCTGCAAAAAATTTATGAAAACCATTTTGACTGAATTCGGCCGGTCGCTGGTGGCGACACTTTTTTTCGCCGTCATTTTGTGCGGTCTCTATCCACTCGTTGTTTTTGGAGTGTCGCAATTGCTGTTCCCGAACCAGGCCAACGGCAGTTTGCTGCATGACCGTTCCGGCGGGGTGCGCGGCTCGGCAATGCTTGCGCAAAATTTCACCGGCGCGCAATATTTTCATCCGCGTCCGTCGGCGGCGAGCGCAGGCGATCCAACATCTGCGGTGAGCGTGAACAATTTTGACGCGACGCATTCCGGCGGCAGCAATCTCGGCCCGACCTCATCCAATCTGGTCGCCAACGTCACGCAGAACATTGCCACCTGCCGTTCCGACAACGGCCTCGCAACCAATGCCATCGTTCCCGCCGATGCCGCAACCGCTTCCGGCAGCGGCCTTGACCCGCACATCAGCGTGGCCAACGCGGAGTTGCAGGTTCCGCGCGTGGCCAGGGCGCGCGGCCTGTCGGAAGCACGCGTCCGCGAACTCGTTCAACAAAACACGAATGGCCGCGACCTCGGCGTTTTCGGCGAGCCGCGCGTGAACATCATGACATTGAACTTCGCGCTTGACAGTCTGGCTGGCAAATGAAAAGTAGCACGGGCGTCCCGCCTGATGCTCCAACGGAGCAGAAGAAAACAGCCCAAGGTTGCGAGGTGGCCCGTCTGGCTCAAACCGAGCCACCTTGGGGAAAACGTTCCACAAAACAAATTTCTTCTCCGCTCCGGGGAGATTTGAACCGCTTGGGAAAGCGGTGAAAGGAACTCGCCGGAAGCGAAGGCTACCCCCTCATGTTTATGAAGAATTGTCGGCTTCGTGCTTTGCTGAACTGACTTTGAATCGCCAGATTGATATTGCGACCACAATCAAAATTAAACTCAGGGCGATGACTGCGAAAGTGTAAACAGGAAATTCCGACGCGGTTGGAGTGTCATCCCACACTTTGTAAATTCGGAGTCCGTCATTTGCGTTAGCAACAAAAGCGAAGCCCCTCGATACGGCGATTCTCTTTGAGAATCCCTGATAGTTTGTGGCCGTGTGCGCGATGTTAATTGGGTTCGTCGGATTGGAAATATCATAAACCCGAACCCCATCGCCAAAATTAGCAAGATACGCATGATTACCCGCAACGGCTATGCCGTATGCGGAGCCGTCAATGTGAGTTTTGCTATTGGTCGTATGCGAATGAGCTTCAATAAATGACAGAGGCGGTGGACTGTCATTGATATGTCCCACGCCGACCGGATGTGTCACGTCAGAAATATCAAAAATTGAAAAGCCGTAAAAATTGTCTGCAACATAGGCGTATTTCCCAGCGACGGCCACTCCCCACGGATAACCCATATCTTTGACCCTTGCGACGTTGGTCGGACTGGCGGGATTAGAAACGTCATATACCCGTAGCCCGTCATAGTCGTTCGCCAGAAATACGTATTTTCCAGACACAGCCGCATAAAGAGCTGTGCCGCCGTCGTTCACACGGCCAATACGCTTTGGTTTGGCGGGATTGGAAACATCGTAGATTCGCAGTCCATCATTGTAGTTTGCTAGGAAGGCATACCGTGCTCCTGACTTACGCTTTCCGAACAGCCATGACCGGATGGGTGCAAAAGCCCTGTGCTGTTGCACACCAGAAATCGCTATGCCAAATGAAGCTGCTGGGGAGGCGATTTCAGGGCTGCGTCCTACGTTAATCGGGTGAGTTGGATCGGAAACATCGTAGATACGCATTCCGTCGTTGCTGTTGGCGATGTAGGCATAATCACCGAATAATGCTACTCCCATTGCGCTTGCGCCAACCCCTCCGTCCTTCGCATGTCCGACGCAGATGGGATTTGTTGGGGTTGATACATCGTAGATTCGGAGACCATCACTGCCGTTTGCAAGGAACACATAATGCCCGGCAACCGCCACATCAAATGCCCCCCATGGTGAATCGTTGACGTGCCCAATACATTCCAAGTTGGTTTGTGCGTGTGCATTCTCATCAATGAAAAATAATCCGCAGAAAAGGGTTGCCGCCAATGGAATGATTTTCATCTGTCTTCGATGTTTAAACTTCAAGAAAGGCCAAAGCCAGACGAAAATTGGGATTCCCAAACCGGCAACAGCAGGATTAACATTTCACGGTGAAAACTGTTTCAGTCCAGCGATGTGCTGGCAGGTTCTGTTTGTCCGTTATTTTCTATTTGAGCATGCAGACGCTCGTTCATCCGGCCAACCAGATCATGGCTTGGGGACAGAATGCCGGATTCGGCGAGTTAAGTGTGCCGGTGGGCTTAACCAACGTCGTCGCCATTGCAGCGGGTTTACGTCACAACTTGGCGTTAAAAAATGATGGGACGGTTATTACGTGGGGAGCTTGTCTTGGCGGTGGTGGCATTTTTCCGGTAAAAACGCCAGAAGGTTTGTCGAACGTCACAGCCATTGCCGCCGGAGAATGGCACTGTCTTGCACTGAAGGACGATGGCACAGTTATAGGTTGGGGCTACGATGGTGATGATGAAATTGAAGTGCCAGCAAACCTGACTAACGTAATCGCCATAGCAGCGGGTTATTATCACAGCCTTGCGTTAAAATCGGATGGCACAGTTGTATGCTGGGGAGGCAGATTGCCCGGAAATGCCAATCTAACCAGAGTGCCGCCGGATTTGGCGAATGTGGTGGCAATCGCCGGTGGCGGTGAACACAGCATGGCATTGAAGTCGAACGGCACAGTCGTCGTTTGGGGTGATAACTCATACGGACAGACAAATGTTCCAGCCGATTTGACCAATGTGGTGGCAATCGCAGCCGGAATTCATTACTGCTTGGCGCTTAAATCTGACGGTCGCGTAGTGGGTTGGGGACATGATGTAAATTTTGGCGAGGTCACACCCCCAGCGGATTTGACGAATGTTGTGTCAATCGCCGCTGGAGAACAGCATCGTCTAGCCCTCAAGTCGGATGGGACTTTAGTTGCATGGGGCAGAGGCTGGGGTGGAACCATTGCAATACCATCCGGTTTGACAAACGTGATAACTATTTCGGTGGGTGCATATCACAGTTTGGCTCTGCAAGGTGAAAGGGAAACCCTGCATCTCGCAAAAAAAGTGATCGCTTTCCCACCGCCTCATAAATACACAAGACTTGCTTACTGGTCAGTCCTGCTACTCTGTTTGATGGGTTTGGGCTGTCTGTTCACGCGATGGTTAAGACTTAAAAAACATTAAATGGGTCGGTCACTTGGTAGCCAAGTGACAGAGAGAGGGCTGCCGGTTTCGCGGGCGATACAGTTGCCATCGCGGGAGGATCTTGCCGTTGCACGGAGAGGTTTCAACTTCGCGCTCGACCAGTTGCCGCAAAAATAGTTTCTTGGCGGCGTGGAACCGCCCGCCGCGCCCCGCTTGAAGCCGGAAGATTTCCTGCGGCTCATCGAAAAGAGCCGGCTGGGAAAGTTGAAGATTTATCTCGGGCACGCCGCGGGGGTCGGCAAAACCTACGCGATGCTGGAGGAGGCGCATCGCCTCAAAAAAGCGGGCGTGGACGTGGTCATCGGCTGGATTGAAACGCACGGGCGCAAGGAAACGGAGCCGTTGCTCGAAGGTCTGGAAATTATTCCCCGCAAAAAAGTGCCGCACGGCAACACCACGGTTGAGGTGCTCGACGTGGACGCCATCTTCAAACGGTATCCGACGGTTTGCATCATTGACGAATTACCGTTCACAAATGTTGCCGGCTCGCAACATCCCAAACGTTACCTCGAAGTGCATGACCTGCTGCTGGCGAGCATCAATGTCATCACGGCCATGAACATCCAGCATCTGGAAAGCCTGCACGACACGGTGCTGCGGGCGACGGGCGTGGACGTGCGCGAGCGTGTGCCCGACCGTTTTGTGCTGGAGGCCGACCAGATTGTGAACATTGACCTGACGGCCGAGGAATTGCGCGAGCGGTTGAAGCTGGGGAAAATTTACCCCGCCGACCGCGCCGCGGCCGCGCTCGAGAATTTTTTCACAGAGAACAATTTGAACACCCTGCGCGAGCTGGCGTTGCGCGAAACCGCCGCCGCGCTTGACCGCCGACCGCGCGCCGGCACGGCGTTGCCGGCCGAGGTGGGCGAGAAAGTCGCGGTGTTCATCAGCACCAATCCCGTCACGACGGCGAAACTCCTGCGGACGGCGTCGCGCATCGCGGGGCGGTTGAATCGCGAATGGATTGCCGTTTACGTCCGCCGTAAAAAGGAGGACCCGATACGCATTCCGTCGGATTTGCAGCGACAATTCATGCAAAACGTCCAGTTGGCAACGGAACTGGGCGGCAGCGTCACCATTCTGGAAAGCGAGAATATTTGTGAAGCCCTGCTGAAATTCTGCCGCGAAAACAGCGTCCGTCTCGTCGTGCTGGGTACGACGGAACGGCGCTGGTGGCAATTCACGCGCCCGAATGTGTTGCAATTTTTCCTCCACCACGCGCCGGGCATTGACCTGCACATCGTGGACCCGAATAACTAGAAATCGCGCGTCTCGCCGATGCGCAGCAGATGCAGGTTCTTTCCGGCAGCCCTGAATTTTTCCTGCGCGGCGGCATGGTCAATCCGGATGGGCGGGAAGGTGTCGTAATGCACACCGAGGATTTCGTCGCAGCGCACAAACCCGGCAGCTTTGACCGCGTCGTCCGGCCCCATCGTGAAATTGTCGCCGATGCACAGGACGGCCAATTTCAACTTTGTGGATTCGCCAATGAGTTTCATGTCCAACGTCAAAGCGGTGTCGCCGGAGTAATAAAAATTCGCCTCGGCGCTCTCGACGACAAAGCCGCCGGCGTTTCCGCCATTGGCGCCATCGGGCATTGTGCTGGAATGGACGGCATTGACGAATTTGGCGCGGCCAAAATCGAATTGAAAGCCGCCGCCATGATTCAGCGCGTGCACCCGCGGCGCGCCGTGTTGTTCGAGCCAGTTGGCGACCTCAAAATTCGCAATCACCAGCGCGTGGGTGCGTTTGGCAATTGCGACCGCGTCGTCAAGATGGTCATCGTGGCCGTGCGAAACGAGAATGAAATCCGCCGGCACCTTTTTTACGTCAATGCCATCGGCGAGCGGGTTGCCGGAAATGAACGGGTCGAATAGCAGCGTGCGCTCTTTTACTTGCACGGAAAAACAAGCGTGACCGTAGTAAGTCACTTTCATTGGATTTACGATATACGATTCACGATTTACGATTTACGCGCTCCTTGCCAACTTGCGCGCACCGGCAAATCGTAAATCAAAAATCGTAAATCGTAAATGACTACGCTGTCGTGCTCACTTCGGGCTCCGGCGTGTCGAGGAATCCCTGGAGATGGCGGACGCGCGTCGGGTGCCGCAGCTTGCGCAGCGCCTTGGCTTCAATCTGGCGGATGCGTTCCCGCGTGACGTTGTACATCTTGCCGATTTCCTCGAGCGTGCGCTCGTAGCCGTCGAGCAGGCCGAAACGCATTTCGAGAATTTTGCGTTCGCGCTCGGTCAACGTCGTCAGCACGTCGCTCAGTTTTTCCCGGAGCAGGCTGTAGCTGGTGACTTCGGACGGATTCTCAGCGGTCTTGTCTTCGATGAAATCGCCCACGCTCACATCGCCGTCATCGCCGACCGGCGCGTGCAGGGACACCGGCTGTTGCGCCATCTTGAGCAGCGCGTGGATGCGCGCGACCGGCATGTGCATTTCATCGGCAATCTCCTCCGGCGTCGGTTCGCGCCCCAGTTCCTGGGTGAGCTGCTTCTGCGCGCGCCAGAGCTTGTTCATGATTTCAATCATGTGCACCGGGATGCGAATGGTGCGGGCCTGGTCGGCAATGGAGCGCGTGATGGCCTGGCGAATCCACCAGATGGCGTAGGTGGAAAACTTGTAGCCGCGGCGATATTCAAATTTCTCGACGCCTTTCATCAACCCGATGTTGCCTTCCTGGATCAAATCCAGGAACGACTGGCCCCGGTTGGTGTATTTTTTGGCGACGGACACGACGAGCCGCAGGTTGGCCTCGGCCATGTGCGTCTTGGCCTTCAGCCCGCGGTCGGCGGCGCCTTTCAATTCGCTGAACACCTTGAAAAATTCCTCGCGCGGCATCCGCACGAACTGTTCGAGCACCTGGATTTTGGCGCGCTCGGCTTCCAGCGCCGCCCGCCGCTCAGTGGTGGTGCGCAACGCTTCCAGTTCCTGGATGTGCCGCAGGCTCGCCTGAAATTTCTCATGGACGTTGCCCGCCACGATGATCATTTCCTCGACGACCTTTTGTTTGTAGAAAAAACGGGGAAACATCTCCTGCAGCTTGAGGCCGAGTTTCTTCAACTCGCGCTGCAGCTTTTCCTTGCGGCCCTTCTGGAGGGCCTTCTGCCAGGCAAAATACTTCGCGTCCACCTTTTGGTCGAGCGCATGGACTTTCTTGATGAGCTTGCGCAAATCGCGCAAATGGCCTTCGCGATTGGCAATTTTCTTGTCCACAATCACCCGGTCGAACCGCTCCTTCGGCGGCTCGGACAGCAGTTTTTCCGCGATGGCGATGTGTTCCTTCGCGGTGAAGCCGAGGCTGTAAACGATGCGCTTCATCTCGATCTCGGCCTCTTCGATCCGCTTGCAAATTTCGACTTCCTGTTCGCGCGTGAGCAGCGGGACTTTGCCCATCTGGTTCATGTACATGCGGACCGGGTCATCGAGGATTTCGAGACGCGCATCCTCGTCCGCTTCCTCCTGCTGCGCGGGTTCGGGCTGCCGGGTGCGTTCGGCCTCGGCCTGGTCCATGACGATTTCCACGTCGAGACTGCGCAATTTGGTCAGCAACGCGTCCAAATCCTCCGGACTGAGGTTGTCCGGCAGAACGTCATTGATGTCGTCGTAAGTGATGTAGCCGTGCTCCTGGGCGAGGTGGAGCAGCGTTTTGACCGTCTCCGTCAAATCCACGGAAGAAACCATGGGCGCGGGGGCATGACCGCCGGGCGGCAATTTTTGCGTGCCGGCCGCAGAGAGATTGGCCGCGTGCGGCTTGGCTTTTCCGTTGGTGTCCAGCGGTTTGGACGGTCCCCGCCTGGCAATGGAAATCACAAAACGTCGCCGCGCCGGGACCGGTTTGGTTCCTGCGCCGCGCCCGCCGCCATGCTTATGCTTGCGCGGGGCGCCGGCTGACGGCGTATTTTTTCGATGCGACATAAATATCAGACCTGAAAAATCCGTTTTAGTTCAGTGAAACAGGGTGATTCTGCTTCACGACCGGTCGTCGTCGGTTCTGCACAATTGTTCATCGGTCCGTTGAACTTCAGGGACTGCGAACGCCAGAATACCGGAAGACTGACACCCCGCCATGCTAACCGCATTTGCGGAAAACTCAAGAACAATCGTATGGACGGAAAAAACTCAAATCAGGACGAGGCCGTTCTGCTTGGCATATAAGTTGCTACCGTAAAAGTGGTTGCATTAAACCTAATCAATCCAAAGCGCGCACGGCGGCAATATCGCGGCTAATCTGCCGCTGCAATTCCGTCGGTGAAGCAAACTTCCTCTCCTCGCGCAATTTGCCGCCGATTTCGACCGTCAGTTCCTCGCCGTAAAGGTCGCCGCCGAAATCCAGCAGGTGCGCCTCCACGCGCAGCGGCTGCGCCGCCGATGCCATCGTCGGTCGCAAACCAAGGTTGAGCGCAACGCGGTGGTATTTTTCCTTCACTTTCGTCCGGCCGGCGTAAACCCCGTTGGGCGGCAGAATCAAACCGGCCACGTCAAGATTCGCGGTGGGAAACCCCAGTGGCCGGCCCACGTGGTCGCCTTCCACGACCCGGCCGGAAATGGCGTAAGGCCGTCCGAGCATCTGGCTCGCGGCGTCCAGTTTGCCGGCGCGAATCGCCTCGCGAATGCGCGTGCTGCTGACAATCCGGCCGCCAAGTGAAACCGCCGCCAACGCATGAACGGTAAAACCGGTTTCGCCTCCAAGTCTTTTCAACAGCGCGACGTCGCCGCTGCGCCGGTGCCCGAATACAAAATCCAGGCCGACGCACAGGCTTTGAATTTGTCCTAAATCGCGCGCCAGCCGGCGGATGAATTCCTCGCCGGTTTGCCGGCTGAACTCTTCGTCAAAATGAATCAACAGCAACGTGTCCGCCCCGAGCGATTCAATCGCGCGCAGTTTTTGCGGCAGCGGGTAAATCAGCGGCGGCACGTGAGCGGGCGCAACGACGGAGTTCGGATGCCGGTCGAAGGTGAGCACCAGCGCCGGGGCGTCATGCTGGCGCGCATCGGCGATGGTTTGCCGGATGATTTGCTGGTGGCCGAGATGCACGCCGTCAAAAAAACCGATGGCCAGACAGACTTTGCGATTGCCCGGTTTCAACTCGTTTGCGGCATGGATGATTTTCACAAAAAAAGAAGCTCCAACATTCAAGCACCAAGCACCAGAGAAATTCCAAACTTCAAATTCCAAACAACGCGCTCGTTGCCGTCAGACTTCCTGGAGTTCGGAATTTGGCGCTTCTCTGGAGATTGGCGCTTGGTGCTTGGAGCTTTCATGTCGCTGCCAATTTCAGAAACGGAATCACCTTTTTCTCCAATTCGGTGGCCGTCAATTTGAGAACGTCATCCAGCCTCGTTGCGTCGGCCACGTCAAATTTTCCCGAAGTCACCCGCCGCAACGCGGCCAGGTGCGCGCCGCAGCCGAGTTTCTGGCCGAGTTCGTGCGCGATACTGCGGACGTAAGTGCCTTTGGTGCAGGCAATGCGAAATTGGCCGAGCGGCGGCTCGTAATTCCTGAAACGAAAATTGTAAATGTGAACCAGCCGCGGTTCGCGTGCGACCTCGATGCCCTGGCGCGCCAGTTTGTAGAGCGGCACGCCGTCTTTTTTGATGGCTGAAACCATCGGTGGCGTTTGCATCAAGTCGCCGATAAACACGGCAGCAGCTTCATTCAACTGCTCCGCGGTCAGCGGCGGAACCGGTTTTGTTTCGATGATTTCGCCGTCGGCATCGTAGCTGTCGGTGGCCACGCCGAATTGGATGACGCCTTCATAAACCTTGTCGTCGCCCATCAGTTTTTCCGAAAGCTTCGTCCCGCGCCCAAGCACGATGATGAGCAAACCGGTGGCGTTCGGGTCAAGCGTGCCGCAATGGCCGACTTTTTTGATGCTGAACTTGCGGCGGATGGCGTCCACCACGTCGTGCGAGGTCGGGCCGGCAGGCTTGTCTATGAGGATGGCGCCGTCGAGCGGGGAAAATTCTTGCATGAAAATTATTTCGCCGAATTCAGCGCGCGCTTGACGGCGGCAATCACCTTGCGTTGCACCGAAAGCGGCTTGCCCGGAATGCGCGCACCCGCCGCCGCCGGGTGGCCGCCACCGCCGAATTGCGCGGCGATTTCATTCACGTTCACCTTGTCGCTCTTCGAGCGCAGGCTGATACGCGTGAGTTCCGGCTCAATTTCCTCGAACACGCACGCGATGACGACCGGCGCGATCGCACGGATGTGGTCTATCAAACCTTCGGTCTCATCGTCGTCGGAACCTGCGCGGGCGAAATCCGCCTTCTTCAGCCAGAAATACGCAATCTGGTCATGATGCGTCAGCCGGAACCGGCTGTAAATGTGTTTCAAGAGCCGGACCCGCGAGAGCGGATAGGATTGGTAAACTTCGTCGCAGATTTTCGCGAGGTTTGCTCCGCGCGTGACGAGTTCCGCGCCGGCATGGAACGTGCCGGGCCGCGTGGTCGAGTATTGAAACGAGCCGGTGTCCGTCGAGACAGCGGTGAACAGGCAGTCGGCAATCGGTTTGGTGATCGGCCAGCGCGCGACTTTGAGCAGGCGATAAATCAGTTCGCCACAGGACGGCTCGCGCGCGGACACCCAGTTCACGTCGGCATAACGCGTGTTGCTTTCGTGATGGTCAATGTTGATGAACATTTTCCGCTGCGCAATGCACCGGGTGACCCGGCCCAGCCGTTCAAAGCTGGCGCAGTCCGTGGCAATGACACAGTCAAATTTCAAGCCGCGCTTCGGTTGCTGGAACAACCCGTGAGCATCGAGAAATTTATATTTTTGCGGGACGGGATCCTCGTTCCAGCAAACGACCTTTTTGCCCTCGTTTTGCAGCGCCAGCGCCAGCCCGAGTTGGGAACCGACGCAGTCGCCGTCGGGCCGGATATGACCGGCGACGCAAAAAAATTTGCTCCCGCGGAGGGCGTCGAGGATGCGGTCAATGATTTTCGGATAACTCTTCACAACTCAGTCAGTATCGCCGCCCGGCGCGGTTTTTTCCAGTTCCTCGATGATTTGGAGCACGCGATTTCCGCGCACGATGGAATCGTCAAAGGCGAATTTCAGCTTCGGGGTGTATTTCAGGACGATGGCGCGGGCAACCAGCCCCTGGATGCGGATCCGATGGTTGTTGAGCATCTGAAAACCGCGCTTCTGCTGGTCGGGATTGCCGAGGATGCTGATGAAGACGGTGGCGGACTTGAGATCGCCCGCCACGTCCACGTCATTGACTGAAATCAGCCCACATTCGCTGACGTGGAGTTCACGCCGGATGGCCTCGCCGATTTCGCGCTTCAAAAGTTCGCGTACCCGTTGGAGTCGAAGGGATGGCATGAGAGTCGGGGTCTAGGGGCCGGCGTCTGGCGTCCGGGGGCCGGGCTTAACATCCTGCCTTTCCCCAGAAACCCGACCCAAGAACCTGGAGCCTGATTTCATAGTTTTGCCGCCACTTTTTCAATCGTGTAACACTCGATCACGTCGCCGACCTGAAATTCGCTGTAGCCTTCAATGCGGATGCCGCATTCCATGCCCGCGCGGACTTCGTTGACTTCGTCCTGAAACCGGCGCAGCGATTGCGCGATGCCTTCGTAGATGACGTCCTTGCGCCGGCGCACACGCACCTTGCCTTTGACGATGCGGCCGCTGGCCACCATGCAACCGGCAACCGGTGTGCCCTTGGACAATTCGAAAATCTGCCGTACTTCCGCCGAGCCGATGACGTTTTCCTTGACGACCGGTTCGAGCAGCCCGGCCATCGCCTCTTTCACCTGGTCAATCAATTCATAAATGATCGCGTACAGTTTGATTTGCACGCCTTCATGCTTCGCCTTTTCGGCGGCGGTGTTGTCCAACCGCGCGTGAAAGCCGAGAATGACGGCATCGGACGCGGATGCCAGGGCCACGTCGTTTTCGGTGATGGTGCCGACATCGCTGTGAATGATTTCGAGCGAGACTTTTTCCGCCTCAATTTTCCTGAGCGCCTCGACGATGGCCTCCACCGAGCCTTGCGCGTCGGCTTTGACGACGACCTTGAGCACCTTGCTTTGCGCCGCCGCCAGCGAAGCGAACAGGTTTTCCAGCGTGACCTTTGAGCGATTCTCCAGATCCTGGGTTTTGATTTCCTGGGCGCGTTGTTCGGCGGCGTCGCGCGCGGCTTTTTCGTCCTCAACCACGCTGAACTCCAGGCCCGCTTCCGGCACACCGTTTAAGCCAAGCACCTTCACCGCTACTGACGGACCGGCTTCCTTGAGGCGATTACCCTCCTCGTTGATGAGGGCGCGGACGCGGCCATAAAACTCGCCGCACAAAATAATGTCGCCCAGCCGCAGCGTGCCCTTGCGCACGAGCACGGTCGCCGTCGGGCCACCCGGCTCGACACCGGATTCGATGATGTTGCCCTTGGCGCGGCGGTCGGGATTCGCCTTCAGTTCGAGCAACTCGGCCTGAAGCAAAATCATCTCCAGCAACTTGTCCACGCCCTGTTTGGTGAGCGCGGAAACGTCCACGAAAATCGTGTCACCACCCCAATCGTCCGGCACCAGTCCCTTGTCCTGCAATTGCTGGCGCACCTTCATCGGGTTCGCATTCGGGTGGTCGCACTTGTTGACGGCGACCAGAATCGGGACTTTGGCGGCCCGGGCGTGGTTCAACGCCTCGATCGTCTGCGGCATCACGCCGTCGTTGGCCGCCACCACGAGCACCACCAGGTCCGTGACGTTTGCGCCGCGGGCGCGCATCGAGCTGAACGCCGCGTGGCCGGGCGTGTCGAGGAAGGTGATTTGCGCCAGCTCCTTTTTCCGTTCCGGGTGGGGCACGGAAATGGTGTAGGCGCCAATGTGCTGCGTAATGCCGCCCGCCTCGCCGGCGGCGACGTTCGATTGGCGGATGACGTCGAGCAGCGTCGTTTTGCCATGGTCAACGTGGCCCATGATGGTGACAACCGGCGCGCGCGGTTTGAGTTGCTCCGGTCTGTCCTCCACATCGAGTTCCACTTTCTTGATCGGCGCATGGACGACTCCGCCCCCGCGCTCGCGTTTTTCCACTTCAAACCGGAAACCGTATTTGGCGCAAAGCTGCTGGGCGATTTTTTCGTCAATCGCCTGGTTCACGTTGGCGAAGACGCCCAGTTCCATCAAATCAGCAATAATCTTGAACGGCTTTTGTTTGAGCTGCGCGGCCAGTTCGCGGACGACAATCGGCGGTTTGATGACGATGACCTCGGCGCTCGCCGGGGCGACAAACTTCGGCTGCGGGGCCGGAGCCGCCGGTGCTTTGCGATCCTCTTTATGCGGCGCTGGCGCGGCGGGCCTGCCGCTTGATCTGCCGGGCGCGGCCGGTTTGGGTGCCGATTTGGCCGGGCCGGCTTTCTCGCTGACTCTCGGCGCCGGCTTGTGCGGCAACTGAATGAATCCGACTTTGTCGCCTATTCTGGGGCCGGCGGGCTTGGGCGGTGGTGGTGGCGGCTTGGGCGCTTCGATGACCGGGGGCGGTTCAGGCTTGATTTCCGGCGGGGGCGGTTCGGGCGGCGGTGCCGTGATGACGATGATTTTTTCCTCAACCGGCGGCGGCTTGGGCGGTTCAGGTGCGGGCTTGGGCGCGAGTCGGGCGGCGATTTCCGGATGGCTTTTTACCAGCTCTTCCTCAAGCCATTCGGCGGTGATTTTATCCAGCGAGCTGGAGGGGACTTTGGCAGCGGCAATGCCCATCGCCTTGGCCTGCGCGAGGATTTCCTTGTTCTCGAGGCCGAGCTTTTTCGAAATGTCGTAAATTCGAACGGGCATAAATTTTCACCGCCGCCGACCGGAATGTGCGAAAGGCCGTCATGGCTAACGCGCGTTTCCCAACGCTGTTTCGGTCTGCGTCATAAATCTTAACTGTTCACCCCGGCATGCAGGTCGGGATTCGCTGGCGGCTCGCCGACTTTCAACGTATGGCGCTCGGCTTCCGCCCGCGCCGCCTTCAAAATTTCCGCCGCCTGTTCGCCAATCTGCGGGATGCTGCTCAAATCGCCTTCATCCGCCGACAACAAATCCTCCAGCCGCGTCAGCCCGGCATGCACCAGCGCATCGGCCTGCTCCCGCGAAATCCCCGGAATGGCCGCGAGCGACTCGACGGCCTCGGCGACCTTTTCCTCGAAGCCCTTCGTGACGACCTGTTCGGCGTCAATGTCCACCTCCCAACCGGTCAACTTGGCCGTCAGGCGCGCGTTCTGCCCGCGCTTGCCGATGGCCAGCGATAATTGGTCTTCCGCCACCAGGATTCTGACGCGCTTGCCGGCTTCATCCACCTCAAAGCTCTTGAGCTTGGCCGGCGCGAGCGCGTTGGTGATGAACGTCCGGACATCCGGCGACCACGGAATCACGTCCACCTTTTCGTTGTTGAGTTCGCGGACGATGTTTTTGACACGCTGGCCGCGCATGCCGACACACGCGCCGACGGGGTCCACCTTGCTGTCGCGCGAATAAACCGCCATTTTGGTGCGGAAACCCGGTTCCCGGGCGACCCCTTTGATTTCAATCGTGCCATCATTGATTTCCGAAACTTCAAGCTGAAAGAGTTTGATGACGAAGCGCGGGTCGGCGCGGGACAAAATAATTTCGGGACCGTGCGGGCCTTGTTCGACCGCCTTGACGTAGCAGCGGATGCGCTCCCCGACCTGATATTCCTCGGTGGGCACGCGCTCGCGGTTCGGCAGCAGTGCCTCGTATTTGCCCAAATCCAGGATCACGTCCGAACGTTCAAACCGCCGCACGGAACCGCTGACGATGTCGCCGACGCGGTCCTTGAATTCGGTGAAAATGAGCGCCTTTTCCGCCTGCCGGATTTTCTGCATGAGCGCCTGCTTGGCGTACTGCGTGGCGATGCGCCCGAAACCGGTCGGCGTGACTTCCTTTTCGATTTCGTCGCCAATCTGGGCGCCGGGTTTGAGGCGGCGCGCGTCAAAAACCGAAATCTGGTCGTGCTTGGAAATGACCCGGTCGGAGACGATGAGTTTGGCGAACGCCCGGATATCTCCGCTCTTCTGGTCAATCTCCACGCGTAATTCGCGCGCCGGGCCGACGGCCTTTTTGGCGGCGGACAGCAAAGCCTCCTGGACGGCACCGACGAGGACATCACGATTGATGCCCTTTTCGCGCTCCCAAAACTCCAGCACTGTCAAAAATTCCGCATTCATACGCTCGACGGCATCCCCGCTCGGGGGAACAAAAAAGTCGGAGATAGACATCTTCCGACTTTGGCGCGCTGGTCAAACCAGCAAATTTTACCGTTCTTGAATGAATATAATAGGTTTTTGGCCTTAAACCGTCAAGTGCAATCAAACAGCCTTGTTTATTGGGTTTTTGAAGCATTTGACCGGCCTTGGTCACTTGTCCCGCCTCGCCGATAAGCCGGAACGATTGGCAATAATTCTGCTCTAGCAAAGGTCACATTGAAAGGAAATGACCATTACATGCTTAAAGTGAATCCCGCACGAATCGGTTTGGTCGGCGTTTTTTGTGTGATGGCGGTGTTGCTGGGCGCCTGTTCTCGAAAAGTAAACACGGACACCCAGAAGCCGATGGTTTTCTTCGCGCCGGAGGCCGTAACCAATGTGCCCGAGGTCTATAAACCACTGTACCTGGGAAACCTTCCCGCCGACCGGCTGGCCGCGTTCCGGGCTGGCCTGCCCTATGACAGCATTTCCCTGGCGCGCACGACCAATGCCGATGCCAGCCCGATTTATCGCGTGACCTTTCATCGCTCCGGCGAGGCCGAATTGGACGTGTTCCAGCCCAAAAAATCACAGGCCGTCGGGCTGATTGATTTGCCGACTTTTGCGCGCCTTTGCTATGCGCTGGACACGGGTGGCTTCAAAAATTTCCAGGACACGTATCGCGCCAATCCGCTGGAATACAGCGCCTGCATGATTACCGTTGCGGCGGGCAAAAATCGGAAGAGCGTTACCAATTATGCCAACATTGGCCCCATTCAGCTTTGGACCACCGAACAGTTGATTGATGGAGTCCGCGGCCGGACCGATTGGAAATCGGTGCGCAAACAAAATTGAGAAACTCGGAGTGTTGCCTGACCTGGAAATCAGGCGGGCTTGCTAGCTCACCGTCATGCTCAGGAGGAATTCGATGTTGCTCTTGGTCTTTTTCAATTTGCCCAACAGCAGTTCCATCGCCTCGACGGGCGGCACGCCGGTGAGCGCGCGGCGCAGCAGCACAATCCGGCTCAACTCGTCCGGATGATAAAGCAGTTCCTCTTTGCGCGTGCCGGACATCTCGACGTTGATGGACGGGAAAATGCGGCGGTCCACCAGTGCGCGGTCGAGATGCACCTCCATGTTGCCCGTGCCTTTGAACTCTTCAAAAATGACTTCATCCATGCGGCTGCCGGTGTCCACCAGCGCGGTGGCGATGATGGTGAGCGAACCGCCTTCCTCGATGTTGCGCGCCGCGCCGAAAAAGCGCTTCGGCTTGTGCAGCGCGTTGGCGTCCACGCCGCCCGACAGGATTTTGCCGGAGTGCGGCTGGATGGTGTTGTAGGCGCGGGCGAGGCGCGTGATGGAATCGAGCAGAATCACCACGTCGCGCCTGTGTTCGATCATGCGGCGCGCCTTTTCGATGACCATTTCGGCCACCTGCACGTGGCGTTCCGGCGGCTCGTCGAACGTGGACGAAATCACTTCCGCGCCGCGGCAGGTGCGTTCCATGTCGGTGACCTCCTCCGGCCGTTCGTCAATCAGCAGGATGAACAGGTAGGTCTCCGGGTTGTTTTTGAGAATGGCGTTGGCGATTTTCTGCATGAGCACGGTCTTGCCCGTGCGCGGCGGCGCGACGATGAGACCGCGCGTGCCCTTGCCAATCGGACAAACGAGATCGAGCACGCGGGTGTTCACTTCCTCGGCCACGGTTTCCAGGATAAACCGCTTGTCCGGGAACAGCGGCGTGAGATTGTCGAAATGCGTTTTTTCCTTGGCCTTGTCCGGGTCTTCGCCGTCCACGCCCTCGACCTTGAGCAGCGCGAAAAATTTTTCCTTTTCCTTGGGCGGCCGGATCTGGCCGGCGATGAGGTTGCCGGTTTGCAGGTCAAACCGGCGGATTTGCGATGGCGAAACGTAAATGTCTTCCGGACAGGGCAGGTAATTGAAACTCTGCGAACGCAGGAAACCAAAGCCTTCCGGCAGCACTTCGAGCACGCCTTCCGAAAACAGCACCCCCGCGCGTTCGGCGTTTTTCTGGAGGATGTGGAAAATGACCTCGTGCTTGCGCATGGTGCCGAAATTTTCCACCCCCAACTCGCGCGCCATGTGGTTCAACTCGCTCATCTGCATGGCCTGCAGCTTGGCGATGTTGAGCGACGTGACAATTTTGTCGCGTTGCGGGCCGCGGCGTTCTTCTACCTTTGGCTCCTCCACCTTCGGCTCTTCGGCCAGTTCGACCGGTGTGGACGGCGGCTGCAAGTCGGCGGAACCCGACGGTTCGGCGACGGCGGTTTCTGTGGCCACCGCGCCGTTATTCAAATCCGGCGGTGCTGCCGCGGGAACTTCCGCGACCGGTTTAGCTTTGGCTTTTCTCGTTGAAACTCTTGGCATAAACAAAATTAAACTGGTTGGATTGACCGGATTCCAATTGCCGGACAGAAAGGCCGTCACGCATTGGACGCCCGATGGCCGGAAAAGTTCAAAATGGATTACATCAACCGAGCGTCTGAGGCAGCGCAGCCTCAACACGGCAAGGGAATTTCGCAGTCAACTCACAGCTAGAATGCCGCACCTTGACCGCGTTGTCAAAGAGATTTTTAGACACGAATTACACGAATGATCATCTACCGGCTTTGCGCGGTTTCCATTCGTGCAAATCGTTGAAATCCGTGTCTTTTTTCTTGTGCGATTTCCGTTTCGGCGGGTGCTATAAGTTGCACATGACGCCGGATACCGAACTGCTGCGTTGTTACGCCAACACCAATTCTGAAGACGCCTTCGCCGAACTGGTGCGGCGGCACGTCAATCTGGTCTTTTCCGCCGCATTGCGACAGGTCAACGGCGATGCGCATCTGGCACAGGATGTGGCGCAGACTGTTTTCACCGACCTCGCGCGCAAGGCGGGTTCGCTTGCGCGTCGCGAAACGTTGACCGGCTGGCTTTATACCAGCACTCACTTTGCCGCCGCGAAAATCGTGCGGACGGAAAATCGCCGGCGCGACCGCGAGGAAAAATTTATGCGTGAACCGATTCAAAATAGCGGATCGGGCACCCCGTCTGCCCAACCCGGGTCCGAAGCCGATTGGGAAATGGTTCGCCCGGTGCTGGACGACGCCATGCACGAACTGAGAGAAACCGACCGCGAAGCCGTTTTGCTGCGCTATTTTGAGAACCAGCAATTCGCCGAACTCGGCGCGAAGCTTGGCCTCAACGAAAACGCCGCGCGGATGCGGGTGGAACGGACGCTCGAAAAGCTCCGCACCATTTTTGCCAAACGCGGCATCACGACGGCGACCGCGCTGTCGTCCGTGATTTCCGCCAACGCGGTCCAACTGGCGCCCGCAAACCTGGCCGCGACGCTTTCGACTGCTTCGATTGCCGCCGGCGCAGGAACCCCCCTTACACTTTTGAAAATTATGACTGCAACCCAACTGAAACTCGGCGTCAGCGCGCTGGTCGTGGCTGGCGTGACAACCGCTTTGGTGGTTCAACATCAAACCCAAACTCAATTGCGTGACGAAAACACGTCTTTGCGCCAGCAAATCGCGCAATTGCATGCGGACAACGAAGGCTTTTCCAACCGCCTTGCGGAGGTTGGCGAAGCCAAATCACTGACGGATGAACAATTCAACGACTTGCTGCGGCTTCGGGGTGAAGTGGGAATGCTTCGCCAACGGACAAACGAACTTGGGAAGCTGCGTGCCTCACCGGATCTCGCAACCTCAAACCAACAGCAATCGGAAGATGAGAAGGTTGATTTGCATGCGGCACAGGAAAAGGCCGCCCTGTTCAAGATGAACAACGCCAAACAATCGGTGATGGGAATGATCATGTATGCAAATGCCAACGAAGATCAGCTTCCCACGAACTTTGATCAGGCCGCACCCTATTTGGGCGGCGATTTAAATTCGGTTCGCAGTAATTTGAGTCAACTCGAAATTGTTTATCAAGGATCGTGGAAAAGCATTACCAACCCCGGCTCCACCATCATTGTCCGGGAAAACCAACCCTGGTTGTACAACGGGGAATGGGTCAAGGTTTATGGTTTCGCGGACGGCCATGCACAACTGCACGCCGAACCTGATGGTGATTTTGGCGCTTGGGAACAACAGCACATGGCTTTTCCACCGCCCAATCAATAAGGCAGCGGGAATTTCGCCGTCAATTCGCGCACGCGTTCGCGGACTTTGTGCGCCGCCTCGATGTTTTTGATGTCCAGCAGCACTTCGGAAATCATGTCCGCAATGGCCGCCATTTCCGGTTCCTTCATGCCGCGGGTCGTCACGGCCGGTGTGCCCAGCCGGACGCCGCTGGCCTGGAACGGTGAGCGCGTCTCAAACGGAATCGTGTTCTTGTTCACTGTGATGCCGGCTTCGTCGAGCGCCGTCTGGCAGGCCTTGCCCGTGAGGTCTTTCACACCCACGTCCACCAGCATCAGGTGATTGTCCGTGCCGCCGCTAACGATACGGTAGCCGTTGCGCTTCATGCCTTCGGCCAGCGCCTTAGCGTTTTTCACAATCTGTTCCTGATACGCCTTGAACGACGGCTGCAACGCTTCCTGGAAACAAACCGCCTTGGCCGCGATGACGTGTTCCAGCGGCCCGCCCTGGATGCCGGGGAAAACGGTGGAATCAATCTCCTTTGCATTTTTTTCGCGGCACAAAATCAATCCGCCGCGCGGGCCGCGCAGGGTCTTGTGCGTCGTGGTCGTCACAAAATCCGCGTGCGGAATCGGGCTGGGATGAATTCCCACCGCCACCAGGCCGGCGATGTGCGCGATGTCGGCCAGCAGATACGCGCCGACTTCGCGGGCGATTTCACCCATGCGTTTGAAATCAATGATGCGCGGATAGGCGCTGGCGCCGACGGTGATCATCCTCGGCTTGTGCTCGCGCGCCAGGGCGGCGAGCTGGTCGTAGTCAATCCGCTCGTCGTCCTTGCGCACGCCGTAGTGGACAATTTCAAAAAATTTGCCGGAGAAATTCACCTTGTTCCCGTGCGTCAGATGGCCGCCGTGGCTCAAATCCATCGTCAGCATTTTATCGCCGGGTTTCAGCACGGCAAAATAGACCGCCATGTTTGCCTGGCTGCCGGAGTGCGGCTGGACATTCACGTGTTCAGCGCCAAAAAGCTGCTTTGCCCGGTCAATGGCGAGTTGTTCGACGGTGTCAATGTTCTCGCAGCCGCCGTACCAGCGTTTCTTCGGCAGGCCCTCGGCATATTTGTTCGTGAGCACGGAACCCTGCGCTTCCAGGACCGCCGGACTGACGAAATTTTCGCTGGCGATCAGCTCGATGTTTTCCTGCTGGCGCCGCCGCTCGCGCTCGATGGCGGCGGCCACGACCGGATCCACGCTCTGCAGACGGAGTTGCGGCGGCACGGGCCGGGCCTCCATCTTGTGGACGCGGCGTTCGTGCCGGCCGCCTTCAAATTTCGCGTCGAGGAAGGCGTCGAGGATCTTTTTGCCGGCCTCAACGGAAGTGGATTTGCCGGCGAGGCAGAGCACATTGGCATCGTTGTGCCGCCGGGCCAACGCCGCCGCCGGTTCGTCGGTGACCAGGGCGGCCCGGACACCCGGCACTTTGTTGGCCGTCATGCTCATCCCCACGCCGCTGGTGCAGATGAGCAGGCCAAGCTCCGCCTGCCCGCCAGCCACGGCCTGCGCCACGGGTTGGGCGAAGTCGGGATAATCGTCGGCCGGCTCCTTCGATTTCGCGCCGAAGTCCGTGACGTTCAAGCCGCGTTGCTGCAGATGCTGTTTCAACGCCTCTTTCAATTCGTAGCCGCCGTGGTCGGCGCCAAGCGCAAAGTTTGTGGTCGCCACGGCTTTGGCCGCCGGCGCGGCCGACGGGGTTTCGTGTTGTTCCATAAATTTCAAAAGAGACGCGATGCCCTGCTTGATCTGGTTGCGGCAGTTCACATACACCTCGTAGGAACTGCCAATCGGGTCGCTGATGTCCTTTTCAAATGGCTCCAGCGTTTCGTCGAATTCGCGCAGCAAAAAGGTCTTTTCCTCCGCCTCCGGAAACAACAGCGCGACCGTGTCCACGTGGCTGCGCGTCATCCCGAAAATATAATCCGCCTCTTGCGCCAGGCCCGCCGTCAGCATCCGGCTGCGGTGGCCGGTAATGTCAATGCCCAGTTCGCGCATGGCCGACACCGCATGCGGCGTCGGCGGCTGGTCGTTCGCCGCGCCAAGGCCCGCCGACAGCACGCGGTATTCCCCGCGTCCGTCGGTCGCCCGGCGAAAAAGCCCCTCGGCCATCGGGCTGCGGCAGATGTTGCCGGTGCAAATGAACAGAATGGTTTTCATGCCGCGCAAAGTCCAAGGTGAGTCGCGAACCGCCAATCGTCAACCCGAAATCAAGGATGGAATTCCCGGACAATCGCAAGTCCCTTGATCAAATCCACCGCGCGCGCCAGGACCGGGTCGCGAATCACCGGCTTTTGCGGTCCCGCCGCGTGCGGCGGCGGCGGATTTTCAAATTCGTCGCCATCCTTGATTTTCGCACGGACCAGATCCGCTTCGCTGGTATGGTCCACCCAGGGCAGAAATTCATTTGTGCCGGACAGCGCGGCGACGGCGTTGGTGGCCGGCGTCGCGTAGGGATTTTCAAAAAACCTTTTCTCGTCGGCGGGGTCTTCCGCGACGGCAATGTCCGGTTTCACCGCCGCCGGCACGCTGCCGAAAATCAGCCCCGCCCGCGACGCACGCAAGGCCGTTGCCAATGTTACCGCTGCGCCACGCGTCTCGTCGTTTACCAGAATTGCCAGGGGCAGCTTCTTTGCCGCCAGCCGATTTGCGGTTGCGGTCGCCGCCGCCGCATCGTCACCGTCGGCAAAGCGCAGGTCCAGGACGGTTCCGGCAACTTTGTTCGTGGTCGTCAACGCGCTGTTGGCCACGCCAATTTCATCCGAAAGGCCAGCGGCGACGTGGCTGACGCGGAGATAGGCGACGTTGCCTTCCAAAATCTCCGACTTCGCCAGCGCCGGGTTGGTCGTGTCCGCGGACGACGCCACTTGCGCCACCAGCACGCCGGCCAAGACCAGAATCGAGAGCCTGAAATAACGTTGTGTCATGCTGCCTCCACAATGCGCGACAAAACGGCGAAAGTAAAGATGCTTGCGCACGGCCGCCGGGAAAAGTGGTGGGGCGCCCGTCCTCCGCAGTTGCTCTGCTACGGAGGGTGGAAGCCTCCGTCGAGCCTGGATTCAACCGGGGAAATTGTGTCGGATTTCGTCGTCCGGCGGCGATATACTTTCAAAAGCATGACAAGCGATTTGGATTTGCTACGGCAATACACGCGGGAAAATTCACAGGACGCCTTCGCCGAAATTGTCAGGCGGCACCTGGATCTGGTTCATTCCGCCGCGTTGCGGCAAGTCCGCTCACCGCAACTGGCTGAGGAAGTTTCGCAATCCGTCTTCGCCGATCTGGCGCGCGACGCCGGCAAGATTGGTGGCACGGGCGTCCCGCCTGTCAGTTCCCTGACGCCGTGGCTTTACGCCGTCACGCGCCGAACCGCGATTGACGTAATCCGAAAGGAATCGCGCCGCCAATTGCGCGAGCAAATCGCCGTGGAGATGAACAATATGAATGCGACCGAAAGTGGCACAGGCGTCCCGCCTGTCTGGTTCGAAATCGAGCCGCTGCTCGACGAAGCCATGGACACGCTTGACGATGCTGACCGCAGCGCGATTCTGCTCCGCTATTTTGAAAACAAAAATCTGCGCGAAGTCGGTGAAGTTTTGGGCGCGTCCGAAGGCGCCGCGCAAAAGCGCGTCAGCCGAGCGGTCGAACGATTGCGCGAATTTTTCTCGAAACGCAGCGTGACCATCGGCGCGAGCGGACTCGCGGTTTTGATTTCCGCCAACGCCGTTCAAGCCGCGCCGGTTGGGCTGGCTGCGAGCATTTCAACCGCCGCTGTTCTGGCCGGAGCCGCTGTTCACACTTCAGCCGTAATTGCCGCCACCAAAGCCATCGCCATGACCACAATCCAAAAAACACTCTTCATCATCTTGGGTGCCGCCGCTGTTGGTGCGACCATTTATGCGTTTCAACTGCAAAACCAAATTCATTCACTGCGTCAAAAACAAACGACGTTGACCGAACAAATCCAGCAATTGCAACAGGAGCGTGACGAGGCGACAAATCAACTGGCGTCACTTCAACAGGAAAACAAACAATTGCGCGCCAACGAGACGGAACTTCTGAGATTGCGCGGCGAAATGACGCAATTGAGGCGGCAGCAAAATGCTTTACCGGTCGCGGCGCAAACGGAGACGAACAGTGTGCCGGAAGTGGAAAAGATTCAGATTCTCTTGAGGGCACAATTTGTTTCTCTTCCCACCGAAAATTTGCAAGTTCTTGGAGTTGGGTGGAAGTCGGACGCGCACGGTGTAAAAACCGGCTTACTGACCGGACAGCAATTCAAGGTCATCAATGAAGCGTTGCAAGGGGCTAGTGACGCCAATGTCATCAGCGCACCGCGAATAGTTACCATCAATGGAGAACAAGCTCAAATTTCCGTGACCAAGGCGTTTCCCGTGCTTTCCGCCGAGGGCACAAACGCGAATGCCAGCGTGAATTACACGAATATCGGCGTCAACCTGGATGTGAAGCCCTATTTTTCAACCAACTCCTCTACTTTTAATTTGAATCTCGGAGCGAAATTAAACCAATTGACCGGCGATCCTTCGCAGCCGGACGTGCAGACAATTCAATTAACAAATCAAGTGACATTATCTCCCGGCCAGACGGTTGTCATGGCAACAGAAATGGCCGACGATGGATGGATGCCTGGATCCACAAATATGCCGGCTGGGCCAAAAAGCCTCTTGATGTTTGTGACGCCGACGGTTGTGGATGGCCGGGATTTTCCAAAACGTCAATAACACCTCAACGCCTTCGCCGCGATGTCGCGGCGGAAATGCGCGACGTCAAAATGGATTTTCGGCACAGCCGCGCAGGCGGCGGCTTGCGCGGGTTTCAGATCTTTCGCCCGAGCCGTCACGCAGGAAATTTTGAAAAACTTTGTCGGATTTTTCCTGGCGCGGTTGTTTAATAAGTGAGTGAGCGACAAATCCGACGTCCAACTGCTCCGCGACTACGCCGAGCGCGGTGACGAAGCCGCGTTCCGCGAAATCGTCACGCGCCACACGGACTTCGTGTATTCCGCCGCCTTGCGGCAGGTGGAATCCGCCGATTTGGCGGCAGACATTGCTCAAAAAGTTTTTGTGGACCTGGCGCGCAAAGCAGGATCGGTGGCCGAACGGCTGGCGGTGGAGGCTTCACTGGCCGGCTGGCTACACCGTGCCACGCGCTATGCGGCGCTCAAGCATTTGCGCGATGACCGGCGCCGGCTCGCAAACGAAAGGCAAGCCATGAATCAATTTCTTTCCAATGCCGGACCTTCCGCAGATTGGGAACAAATCCGGCCAGCGCTGGATGAAGCGCTCGACAGCCTCGGCGAAGAAGACCGCGAAGCCTTGTTGCTCCGTTTTTTCCGGAACCAGGATTTCCGCGCCGTTGGCCGGGCGCTCGGCGTGAGCGACGATGCCGCGCAAAAGCGCGTCAGCCGCGCCGTGGAGCGGCTGCGCGAATTTTTATCGAAACGTAACGTGACGATTGGCGCGAGCGGACTGGCGGTTCTGATTTCCGCCAACGCCGTCCAATCCGCACCGGTTGGATTGGCCGCTACAATTTCAACCACCGTCGCCTTAACAACTACAACCCTCGGAATGACTATGATTCACAAAATTCTCATCGCTGGATTTGCCGTCGCCGCAATTGGCAGCGGCATTTACTCGATTCAATTGCAAAAACAAATCGGCGCATTGCAACAACAGCAAACGTCGTTGAACCAACAAATCGCGCAATTGCAAACGGACAACGAAAGTTATTCAAATCGTCTCGCTCAAGTTGGCGATGCAAAAAAATTATCAGAAGACCAATTTGACGAATTGCTGAAATTACGCGGTGAAACCGGCGTCTTGCGGCGACAGCTTGACGAACTCGCCGAAAAAAATCGCCCGTTGCAAACATCGTCACATTTGCGTTTTAGTCCGGATACCAATTCGTCCATCCCGCAAATCCACATCAAAGCAAGATTTCTGACGATGCCGAAAGACGTATCTGCCGGTTGGTATGATTCGACCAGTGCCGGTATTCTTACCGACGAAAACTTCCGTATTGCGTTAAAGCAATTACGCTCACGCAATGATGTTGAAACTCTCGCCGAACCAGAAGTGGTGTTAACCAGCGGACGCCAAGTTCAAATGCGGGCAACACAGATTATTTCTGTCGTGACCAATTTTTGCCTTCAAGAAACAAATGGCACTTCCAGCATTGTTCCTCAAACTGAAAATGTTGAAACGGGACCGGTTCTCGACGCGATACCGCGCGTGCTGCCTGACAGTTATACCATCGAATTGCCTGTCATCGCTTCGGTGGTTGAATTTTTGGGTTACGCTCAATCTACAAACACGACACCAGCTTATAATTCAGCCGGGCAGGAAATTGACGTGCCAACGGTGTCGCCTCAATTTCGTGTGCAATCAACAACGAATTCAGTAAATCTTTTTGACGATCAGACGCTGGTTTTTGGACTGAAGGACAATCAAGTTCAAACAGACGCCGCGCTTGCAGAACTTGATGGCAGCAAAACAAACTCTCTTAATCGGCACACGCTCGTGTTTGTCACCGCAACAATCATTGACCCTGCCGGCAATCGGGTGCATGAAGACGCCAGTTATACAAATATTCCGCCGCAAGCTGCCGAACAGTAATTTTTTTCGCAATTCAAAATGCCTTCGCCGCGATGTCGTGGCGAAAATGCGCGCCGTCGAAATGGATTTTTCTTCCGTTGACCGATTTCACGACTTGGCTCACCGGAGCCGGCTCCGCCGCATGCTGTAGGGAAAATAAATCAGCAGCCCGACGGCGAGCCAGACAAAGAACCACCACCAGGTTTTCCACGGTAACTTGAGCATCAACCAGCCGCAGGAAAGGATGGCCGCCAACGGCACCCACGGACACAGCGGCGTGCGAAACGATCGCGGGCGGTCGGGGTCCGTGCGCCGCAGGATCAGGATGCCGGTCGCCACCAGCACGAAAGCAAACAGCGTACCGATGTTGCAAAGCTCCAGCATTTCGTTGAGGTTCGTAATCCCGGCAAAGCCCGCGACCAGCACACCGGTCAGGATGGTCGTCACGTGCGGTGTGCGGTACCGGGGATGAACTTTTGCCGCCCAGGCCGGCAACAAGCCGTCGCGCGCCATGCTGAAAAAAATGCGCGGTTGCCCGAACTGAAAGACGAGCAGCACCGACGTGTTCGCCACCAGCGCGCCGACGGAAATAATGCCTACGGCCCAGTTCAGCCCCAGCCCGGAAAATGCCGTAGCCAGCGGCTCGGCCGTGCCCAGTTTGTCCCACCGTATGAGGCCGGTCAGCACCACCGCCACCACGATGTAGATGACCGTGCAAACGGCGAGGCTGGCGAGAATGCCGATTGGCACGTTGCGCTGCGGCTGGCGGGTTTCCTCGGCGGCGGTTGAAACCGCATCAAAACCAATGTAAGCAAAAAAGATGATCGCCGCGGCGCTGGTGATGCCGGCCCAGCCGTTGGGCGCAAATGGCGTCCAGTTTTCCGGTTTCACGTAGAACGCGCCCAAAGTCATGAAAAAAGCCAGGATGACGAGCTTCACAATCACCATCGCCGAATTGAACCAGGAACTTTCGCGGATGCCGATGACCAGAATCCAGGTCAACAGCATCACAATGCCGAACCCGGGTAAGTTGAAGATGAGCGGCACGCCAGCCAGGCGCGGCGCGTCCGTAAACGCCTGGGCTGCCTCTCGCACCGTTGCATCCAGGGTCGCCGGATCAATGCCGGCGGCCTTGGCCGCGGCGATCTGCTTCGCGGCCTGCAGTGCCGAACGAAAATCCACGCCCAGCCATAACGGCCAGTGCAGGCCCAGCCCGCGCAGCAGTTCCTGAAAGTAAGCCGACCACGAGATCGCCACGGCGACGTTGCCGATGGCGTATTCGAGGATAAGATCCCAACCGATGATCCACGCGGCCAGTTCGCCCAACGTGGCGTAAGTATAGGTATAAGCCGAACCGGACACCGGCACCATGGCGGCAAACTCCGCGTAGCACAATCCCGCCAGGGCACACGCAATCGCCGACAACACAAACGACACAATGACTGCCGGGCCGGCGCCGGGATGATTCTGCCCACCCGCCACCGCGTCGCCGATGGAAGAGAAGATGCCGGCGCCGATGACCGCGCCCACTCCGAGCAATGTCAGGTGCACCGGCCCGAGCGCGCGTTTGAGCTGAAACTGCGGCGCTATCGCCTCGGCACTCAGTTGGTCGAGCGATTTGCGGCGGAAGAGTCGGGAGAGCATCGTGGCATTAAGTGGCCGGGCAACCAACATGCACGTTCCGGGTCATTAATAAAATTTCGCGGTCAAAGCGCCTTCGCCGCGATATCGCGGCGGAAATGCGCGCCGTCGAAATGGATTTTTTCAACTGCCGCATAGGCCGCCGCCTGTGCGGATTTCAAATCCTTGCCGAGCGCGGTCACCCCAAGGACCCGGCCGCCGTTCGTCACGATTTGACCGTCCTTCAATGCCGTTCCAGCATGAAATACTTTTGTGTTCGGCAATCTCGCCGCTTCGGCCAGACCCAGGATGGGCTGGCCCTTCGTGTAACTGCCGGGATAACCGCCGCTGGCCATGACCACACAAACCGCCGCCACCGGACTCCATTTTAATTCCATTTTATCGAGTGTGCCGCTGGCGCTGGCGTCGAGCAGTTCGACCAGGTCGTTTTCCAGCCGCGGCAGATAGACTTGCGTTTCCGGGTCACCGAGCCGGGCGTTAAATTCCAGCACCTTCGGGCCGGACTTCGTGAGCATGATGCCGGGATATAGAATGCCGCGAAAATCAATACCCTCCGCCGCGCAACCACGCGTGAACGGTTCCAGAATCTTGCGGCTCGTCTCCGCCAATTCCTTTTCGCTCAGGAACGGCGTCGGCGAATAGGTGCCCATGCCGCCTGTATTCAAACCTTTATCACAGTCCAGCGCGCGTTTGTGGTCCTGTGACGTCGGAAAAAGCTTCGCCGTTTTACCGTCGCACAGCGCGTGCAGCGAAATTTCCATGCCCTCCAGAAATTCCTGGATGACAATCTTTGCGCCCGCCGCGCCAAAGGCTTTGCCGACCAGGATTTCGTCAATCGCCTTGTTCGCTTCTGCCATGTTCGTGCAAATCAGAACGCCTTTGCCGAGCGCGAGGCCGTCGGCTTTCACGGCGCATTTGCCGCCGAGTGACGCGGCAAAGGCCTTGGCGGGTCCTGCCACCGAAAACGTCCCGGCGCGCGCCGTTGGGATGCCGTATTTCTCCACGAACCGCTGCGAGAAAACCTTGGACGACTCGAACTGCGCGGCCTTCCGGTTCGGACCCCAGATTCGCAGGCCGTTTTTTTGGAATAAATCCACGATGCCTAGCGCCAGCGGATTGTCCGGGCCGACGACGGTAAGTTCGATTTTCTTCTCCTGCGCGAACGCGAGAAGCTTTGGCAAATCTCCGGCGGAAATATTGACGCATTCGACAAGGGGAGAATTTTTTGCGGCCCGTGCCGTGGCACAGGCATCTTGCCTGTTCGTTGCCACAGACAGGCTGGAAGCCTGTCCCACTATTTCCTGTCCGATTCCAGCGTTACCCGGCGCGCACCACAGTTGGGTGACGTGCGGTGACTGCGCGAGTTTCCACACCAGCGCGTGTTCGCGTCCGCCCGAACCGATGACCAGAAGTTTCATTGCCGAAAGCATTGAATCAGGAAATCAACAAATCGGGAAAATGTTTTTTGATTCCTTTTTTGGCGTCTTGACCGTTTGACTTCGCCCCGGCAAAATTAGGGCGTATGGATGTATTGACACTTGCCCGCATCCAGTTCGGGGCCACGGTCGCGTTTCATTATCTCTACCCGCCGTTAAGCATCGGCCTTGGCATTCTGCTCCTCTGCATGGAGGGATTGTGGCTCAAAACCAAAAATCCGGTCTATCACCAGATGGCACGATTCTGGACGAAGGTCTTCGCCCTCACCTTCGCCATCGGCGTGGCGACCGGCATCGTGATGGAATTCGAGTTCGGCACAAACTGGGCGACGTATTCGCGTTTTGTCGGCGACGTGTTCGGCAGCGCGCTGGCAGCGGAAGGGATCTTCGCGTTCTTCCTCGAATCCGGTTTTCTCGCGGTGTTGTTGTTTGGTTGGGACAAAGTCAGTCGCAAGCTGCATTTCTTTTCCACGTGCATGGTCTGTCTGGGCGCGCATTTCAGCGCGGTCTGGATCGTCGTCGCCAACTCGTGGATGCAGACGCCCGCCGGTTACCAAATCGTGACTCACAACGGCGTGGCGCGCGCGGAAGTCAAGGATTTCTGGCAACTGGTGTTCAATCCATCAATGGTGGACCGGCTGTTTCACGTGTTGTGCGGGGCGTGGCAGGCGGGCGCGTTCCTCGTGGTGAGCGTCAGCGCGTGGTATCTTCTGAAGAAACGAAACTTGGATTTTGCGCGGGCATCGCTACGGGTCGGTTTGACCGTCGCGCTGGTCGCCTCGCTGCTGCAACTGGTCAGCGGTGACAGCAGTGCCCGAAGCGTGGCGAAAAATCAGCCGGCCAAACTCGCCGCGTTTGAAGGACTCTATGAAACTTCTTCCAACGCACCGCTGACGCTCGTGGGTTATGTGGACGAAAAACAGGAGAAGGTCGTTGGCCTGCAATGGCCGGGGCTGTTGAGTTTTCTCGTCGGCTTTGAAACCAAAACGATGGTAACCGGTCTGGACGCCTTCGCGCCCGAAGACCGTCCGCCGGTCGAAGCGTCGTTCCTGTTTTTTCACGGCATGGTAGGCGTCGGCTTCACGATGATCGCGATTGCAGCACTGGGCTTTTTGTATTTCCGCCACGGCTCGCTGCATGAACGGCGCTGGCTGCTGTGGATCCTCGTTTTCTCCGTGCTCGGACCGCAAATCGCCAACCAGCTCGGTTGGTTCGCCGCCGAAGTCGGACGCCAACCATGGATTGTCTATGGCCTGATGCGCACGCCGGCGGGTTTGTCGGCCGTCGTGGCAAAAAGTGCCGTTCTCTCGTCGCTGATTTTGTTCACGTTCATTTATTTCCTGCTGTTCGCGGTGTTCATTTATCTGCTCAACGACAAGATCCAGCACGGACCGGACGACGCTGACCTGACCCCGGCAGGCAAGCTCGCTTTGCCAACACGGGAATAACCATGAACTCAAAATCCGAAACCCGATGCCCAAAATCCGAGGCTCGAAATCCGAAACCCGAAAGAAGCCCGAAATCCGAAACCCGGAATGCCAGTGATTGTGCGCCGCGCTTTTTTGGAATTCGGTATTCGGATTTCTTTCGGATTTCGGCATTCGGATTTCGGATTTCCTGCCACCCATGAACTCTGCCAATTTTGATCTGAATACTACTTGGTTCATCCTCGTCGGGGTGCTGTTTACCGGCTACGCGATGCTCGACGGCTTTGATCTCGGCATCGGCGCGCTCCACCTGTTCACGAAGGATGATATGGAACGGCGCACGTTGCTCAATGCCATCGGGCCTGTCTGGGACGGCAACGAAGTCTGGCTGGTCACCGGCGGCGGCGCGCTCTTCGCCGCGTTTCCGAACGTTTATGCCACGGTGTTCTCCGGTTTTTATCTGGCTTTCGTCCTGCTGCTGGTGGCGCTGATCTTTCGCGCCGTGGCCATCGAATTCCGCAGCAAACAACCGATGCGCTGGTGGCGACAGATGTGGGACATCGGCTTTTCTGCCGGCAGCCTTGTGTCAGCGTTGCTCATCGGTGTAGCGATGGGCAACATCGCCTGGGGCGTTCCGATTGACAAAAACGGCGAATTCGCCGGGACGTTTTTGGGTTTGCTCAAACCGTATCCGTTGCTGCTCGGTGTTACGACCGTCGCGTTGTTCATGATGCACGGCGCGATTTACGGCCTGATGAAAACCGAAGGCCCGCTCCACGACAAATTGCGCGGCTGGGCGATGAACAGCATCATTTTCTTCGTGATCTGCGCTGCCATCACGACGATGGCCACACTGCTCTACGTTCCGCACATGGCGGCGCGCGTGCGGGAAAATCCCTGGTTGTTCAGCATCGCGCTGGCGAACATGCTCGCCATCGCCAACATCCCGCGCGAATTTTACCACGGCCGCGACTGGAAGGCGTTCCTGTCATCGTGCGCGACGATGATTACGCTGATGGCGTTGTTTGGCCTGGACCAATATCCGAATCTCGTCTTCAGCCAACCGAACCCGGAAAACAGCCTGACGATTATCAACGCCGCGTCCTCGCCGAAGACGTTGGAGATTATGCTCATCATCGCGTGCATCGGCGTGCCGCTGGTGATTGCCTACACCGTCTGCATCTACTGGATTTTCCGCGGCAAGGTGAAGCTGGACCGGATGAGTTACTGAGATAAATCCGAAGCCCGAAATCCGAATTCCAAAAGAAGGCCGAAACCCGAAGCCCGAAATGCTCGTGAGTGCTCGCCTCACTTGATCGGATTTCGCAATTCGGATTTCTTTCCACCCTCCGCAGTGCTGCTACGGAGGACGGGTCGGATTTCGGTATTCGGACTTCGGGCTTATTCCACCCGCGCTTCGCCTTTGCCTTTGACGACTTCACCGATGAACCACGCCGGGCTGCTTGAGTTTGTGAGAAAAAAACTATGGTTTGAGAACCTTCAAAAAGATCAAGGCGTAGTGGCCGAGGGTCCAGATATTTCCCACCAACACCCACAGAGTCTTTTTGTTGATTTCGTCGCGCGCGAAGTAGTTGAAGCAGACATGATAAACTACTAACGACGTCACAAAGTAGGTTGGAACGAAAAGAAAAATCGCTGTCGCTTCAAGCGCGCCATACCACCACAACAAAGAATATAAAACCCAGCAGACCGCTGATACGGTGTACTCCAATATTTTGACCGCCCTTCCATCGGTGTATGCGGCAGCGGTTCGCAGTTTTTTGGACCGCGACAAAAGAAAGATTATGAGGCTGTGCAAGCTGATCGCAAAAATACCGGCCAGAATGAATCCTGTCGGAAAGGAGACTGCAAATTTTATGAATTGCTGCGGCAGCGCAAGTCCAATGACAAAAACCACCATCATCACGAAACTGAAGACAGCCCAATTGACTGCCAGCATGTCAATTGACGGGCGACTTGAGCGATACGGTGTCCGCAATATCATCTTTCAAATCACCCGCGCCTGGCCTTGGCCCTTCACCACTTCGCCAATGAGCCACGCCCGGTGCTTCTGGCTGCGGATGAATTTCAAAATCGCGCCTGCCTTGGCCGCCGACACAATCGCCACAATGCCGATGCCCATGTTGAACACCTGATAAAGCTCGGTTTCCGGCACACCACCTTTGGCTTCGATGATTTCGAAAATCGGCAGCATGTCCCACGAACCTTTGTGGATGACGACGTCGCAATTTTTCGGGAGAACGCGCGGGATGTTGTCCACAAACCCGCCGCCGGTGATGTGGGCGAAGGCTTTGATAGTAGCGCAGGCGTCCCGCCTGCTTTTGCTGTGCAGACGAGACGTCTGCGCTACGTTGTTGAACTTTGCAATTAACTTTTGCACCAACGGCCCGTAGCTTACATGGACTTTCAGCAGTTCGTAACCAATCGTGCCTTTCAGTCCCGGCACGCGGCTGGTGGGTTTCAATTTCAATTGCTCGAAAAAGATTTTCCGGGCGAGCGAATAGCCGTTCGTGTGCAAGCCGCTGGACGCGATGCCAACGACCGCATCGCCGACGCGCACAGTTTTCTGGCCGTTGAGCATTTTGCTTTTTTCGACGACGCCGACGATGGTGCCGCTCACGTCGTATTCGCCTTTCTGGTAAAAGCCAGGCATCTGCGCCGTCTCGCCACCGATGAGTGCGCAATGGTTTTCGGAGCACGCGCGCGCGAAGCCCTTGATGATTTCGGTGAAAACGTGCGGCTCGAGTTTGCCCGTGCCGAGATAATCCAGGAAGAACAGCGGCTCGGCGCCCAGCACGGCGATGTCGTTCACGCAATGGTTCACGAGGTCGGCGCCGATGGTGTCGTGCCGGTCCATGGCGAAGGCGATTTTGAGCTTGGTGCCGACGCCGTCCACGGACGATACGAGGACCGGCTCGCGGTATTTCTTGAGGTCGAGCGCGAACAAACCACCGAAGCCGCCGACTTTGCCGAGCACCTCACGGCGATGCGTGGCGGCGAGCAGTTGCGGCAGGGTGGATTTGACCCGGTTGCCCAAATCAATATCCACGCCCGCCCGGGCATAAGCCTTTTGTTTCACAGGGAGATTAAATCCGCAAAAGGATTCGCGGGCGAGAAAATTTCACTTATGACATCGGCGGGTGCAAGGCCGCTGTTTAGGCCCGCACCGGATGGGGAATCATCTGCGATCCCAAGTTAGATTCCCTGAGACTTTTAAGCATACGGCTGTTTGTTTCCCTATACCAATCATGACCAGCAATCACTGTCTCCATTTCACCGACTATGCCCGCGAGGGAAATGTGGTTGATGGTGATGTCATAAGGGTGGCAGCTTATTCGAACGGTAAATACACTTATACAGCGGTCAGTGGAGGTTCAAAAACGGTCAGGCAATTCACTTGTAATGTGAATCTGGTGGTGGCGACACCAGACGAAAACGAGATGAAAGATATAAAACTTGCTCGGCCAGTAGGTCCTTAGCAGTAACGCCAGGGCCGATTGAAACTTCGCAGGCGCGGTATATTCCGTGCAGATTTCCCGATGATGCCGCTCCTAACGGAGCTTTAGCTTGATCTGGATTATTGGACTACAAAGATGTCAGCCGTGACGGGCTTTTGATTTCGGAGCGCGGGCAGCCTGCCCGCGTATGCATGGAAGCAGCAAATTCAACTCGCGGACAAGCTGTCCGCGCTCCTGCGCAAATGCCCGTGTCGCTCCAGCGCGCCGCTTTTCCTCTTGGATTCACGCATAAATGTGCTAGCGTAACGGCATGTCGGAACGCATCTCCATCAAGCCGGATGTTTGCAACGGGCGGCCGGTCGTTCGCGGCACCCGCATCACGGTGCAGACGGTGTTGGAATTCCTTGCCGCCGGCGATTCGGTCGAGGACGTGCTCGCGGAGTATCCCAGGCTCACGCGTGCTGACGTTCAGGCGTGTCTCGATTACGCTTCGCGCGTGATGGGCAATCATTTTTCCGTGGTGCAGCCGGCATGAAGGGCTTTCTCTTCGATGAAAACCTGCCCACGCGGCTGCGGTTTTCGCCGAAGCTTCCCATTGTTTCCACATCCAAAATCGCCAGGCAGCCAACTGATTCACAGATCTGGGAATTTGCCCGGAAACATGATTTGGTCATCGTGAGCAAGGATGCGGATTTTTCAGACCGGATTATCACGCAATCGCCGCCGCCACGGGTGGTGCATCTGCGATTCGGCAATCTCCGCCGCAATGTTTTTCATGCCTTGCTCGCCCGCGTCTGGCCGCAGGTTGAAACGCTGCTCAAATCCCACAAGCTGGTGAACGTCTATACCGACCGGCTCGAAGGCATTGGCTGAAATCTTCAGGCAAAGTCTTTACGGCGAAGCGCCCGTGTGTCACAGGGGGATTGGATCCGCAAAATGGTGGGGGGGCGACGAGATTTAAGCCGGGAGGGACGGCGTGCCGCCGTCCCAACTAAATCAGGGTCGTCGGCACGGCGACCATTCCAGGATGAGAATATGAAAAATTTCCGCTTGGACCGCCTTTGTCCAAGGTCATAAGTCAGGATTGACAGCGTATGGTTTTGGGCGAACCTGAACAACGCACAGTTGGAGTTCAACCTTCAGGTTGTTTAGGGCATGAAGACACGCTGAAGCGTGAACTCCAACGAAACGCGCTTGTTGTGAGCACACCCATTCGCATCCTGCACGTGGACGGCGACAGTTTCTTCGCCAGTTGCGAGATTGCCCGCAATCCCAAATTGCGGGACCGCCCGGTCTGGGTCGGCGGCGGACGGCGCGGCGACGGCATCGTCATCGCCGCCAATCGCGCGGCCAAGAAATTCGGCATCACGACCGGCATGGCGTGTTTCGAGGCGGCGCGGCTGTGTCCGCGCGGCGTCCTGTGCAAACCGCACTACGACGACTACCGCGAGCTGTCGCGGCAGATGTTCCGCATCCTCGAGGAATATTCGCCCACGCTGGTTCCCATCTCGATTGACGAAGGTTTCCTGGATTTCACCACGATGGACCGTCACGTCTGGCGCGACACGACGCCGGAAAAATACGTGGGCGAAATCCGCGAACGCATTTCGCGGGAAGTAAAATTGCCGGTCTCGGCCGGTCTGGCCAATTCATCGCGGCTGGCCAAGCTGGCGACGGACGCCGCCAAGCCCGGGTTCATCGAAATCAAACCCGGCGACGAAAAAGAATTTCTCAAGGACCGTTCCGTGCGCGAGCTTTCCGGCATCGGCAAAAACCGCCAGCGCGCGTTGGCGGCGCTGGGCGCGCAGACGTTCGGGCACGTGGCGAAATTGCCTTCGACCCTGCTCCGGAAAAAGTTCGGCATCTGGGGCACGCAACTCTGGCTGTTCGCCAACGGCCTGTGGAGCGAGCCGTTGCTGTTGCAGGTGAAGGACCGCACGACGATTTCCAGCAACACGACGCTGCCTTACGACGAGCCGGATTACGAGGGCGCGCTCACGTTTACGTTGAGCGAGGCGACGCGGCTGGTCGGCCAGTTGCGCCGCGAGCAAATGCAGGCGCGCGAGCTGGGCCTGACGATCCGGTTCAACGATTTCAGCGAAGTCAGCGGCGGTCACCGTTTTCACGAACCACAATTTCAAAATTCCGTCATGAACGCGGTCCTGGAAAATATTTTCCGGAAGATCATGAGCGACCAGGCCAAACCGGTCCGGCAAATCCGCATCGGGTTCTGGAACCTGGCGCGGCTGGACACGCAGCCGACGCTTTGGGGCAAAACCGACGCGGAACGCTGGGGCGCGCTGGACGACGCGGCGCACCAACTCAACGAACGGTTCGGCTCGTCGGCGGTGATGACCGGCGCGCAGTTCGCGTTGCGCGAGATGGAGGAGATTTACAAAAATCCCAAGGCCAAATGCCCGTTCGTGCCGCAATTGGAGATGGTCAAGAAACTCTGGGGCACGGACGCCGACCCGTTGGCGCACAAGGGCGAATGGGAAAAACGCCTCGCGAAAGTCAGCAAGCAAGTCGCAGTTTCAGCGTTGAAGCGGTGAGGCGGGTAGTCCCTCGCCAGTTGGTGGGGCGAGCGTACCCGCGAGCCGGCGTTGAGTGGACGCTGATCCTCGCGAACTCCCGAATTCCGATTGCAGATTAGTCAGGGACTCGTGTAACTCGTCCCTCCGAAAATCATTTCACAAACGGCAATTCTACAATCTTCGCGGGGCTCTCGCCGGACGCCGTTCGCAGCAACAACTCGGTCCCGATTTGGTTCGCTTCGCGGCGGACGTAACCGAGTACGATGACCGCGTTGAGCACCGGCGATTTGACGGCGCTGGTGACGTAGCCGATTTCCTTGTCGTTATGGAAAAGCTTGTCACCGCGTTGTGGTAATGGCAGCCCCGCGCTTGCGGGGTCGCTGAGACGCAGGCCGCGCAATTCCCGGTTGACATGACCGAAGCTGTGGACACGGTTGATGACTTCCTGCCCGATGTAACAGCCTTTGTTGTAGCTCACCGCCTGATTTTCGATGCCGCATTCGAGCGGCAGGTTCGTTTCGTCCATGTCCGCGCCGAAGCGCGGAATGCCCGCCTCGATGCGCGCGGTCTCGAACGCCTGCCAACCACAGGCAAGACCACCGACGGACTTTGCGGCAGCGATGAGTTTGTCCGCCACGGCAGCCAGAGATGAGTTGGGGACCAACAAATCGAAGCCGCTTGAAATCGTGGAGTGCGTGGACATGTCCGCGCTTTGAAAAGCGGCGACATGTCGCCGCACTCCAAAACGCGGCTGATTCGCGAGATAAATTTCGCCGAGCGTCGCATCGGAAATTTTCACCGAGTCGAATGGCTTGGTTGGGAATTGGTGGGGCGAGGCTCCTGACGAGCCGTGCTGGTTGCCCGTAGAATCCGGCCCGTCAGGATCCTCGCCCCACCCAAACAATCCAGTCGCGCGGACCACATCTTCCGCCCTTGGCCCTTGCACGCTCAACAAGCCGTACTGCGGCGCGGCATCCAAAATTTGCACATCATCGGCGACGATAAATTTTTCGAGCCGTTGCGAAATTTTTCCGGTCAGGCCTGGCTCGAACTCCAGCAGCAGTTCGTCCGGCAGGCAGAAAATGTTCAGGCCACTCTCCATTTTGCCTTTGGCCGTGACCAGCGCGGCATAGCAGCCTTCACCGACCTGCAAACGTTTCACGTCGTTCGTGACCTGTCCGTGCAGAAAGCGGACGCGGTCGCTGCCGACCAGGCAGATTCGCGAACGAAAACTCAAATCAATCACACCGGCGCTTTCGCGGAGCGCAGCGTGTTCGGCCAGCCAAACGCCGTAATCGTTCACCACTTCTGCGCCGTTCACTTCCGCAAATCGCGCGCCGAGGCGGTGATGAAATTCATGCAATTGCAGCGGAGTCACGTTGAAAATCCGGCATGCCGGTGGCGAAGTTCAATTTTGTGACGGCGATGGTTCGCCCGGCCGGTGGCCTTTGGCAATTTCGTCTTTGAATTTTTCCCGGCAACCGGGGCAGATGCTGTGCGAGAAGCTGGCGTCGGAACGCGAATGGACGTATTGCTCGACGGTTTGCCAGTAGCCCTGGTCGTTGCGGACGTTCTTGCACCAGGCGCAAATCGGGATAAGGCCGGACAGGGTTTTTACCTCGGCCAGGGTCCGCTGCAGCTCGGCGATGAGTTTTTCGCGTTCGATTTCCGCGCGCCGGCGTCGGGCCATTTCGCGGCTGGTCACGAAATTAGCCAGCACGAGCAGCGCCACGACCAGCACGCTGCCAACAATGAGCAAGCGCTCGGTATTGTTGTAATCCGTCTGTTCCATGGCGGCGCGCGCGTCCAACAATCCCTGTTCCACGCCGGTGAACTTCTTCAAAATGTCACGCGCGCGGCCGGTGACGGCCCGGCCTTCACCCGTTTGCTCGATTTGCAGCACCGCCTCGGCGCCGTGTAGCTTGTAAGTGTCAATCAACCGCGTGTCGTAGGCAAACAGGTCCTTCATTGCTACGGAGAGGGCCTGCAAACGCTGCTGCTGTTCAGGGTTGTCGCGCGTCAGGTTGACGAGCCGGTCGAACTGCTGCTGCTCCTGGACGATGCAGCGCTGACACGCGGCGAGCGCCGCGGCATCGCCCATCGTCACGAAATCGCGCATGTTGTTCTGGATGTCCACGATATTGTCTTCATAAGCATGCGCGGCGAGGATTTCCTGAACCGTGTGCTGGTGGCGATAGGTTGCCTGCTTCAAATCCGACATCGTTCGGGTGGAAATAATCGCGATCATGATCAGCAGGGTCAGCGACGCGGCGACCGGCAACCAGCGGAGGAAATTGAGCCGTCTCCGTCGCAGCGTGGTTTGTTCGGTCGCTGAACTCGTGAGCACCGCTGGAGATTAACACAAATAACATGGCTGAAAAGCGTAACTTTACCGGCCCATCGGGAATCGCATTGCGCTCCGGCGCGCTTGCGGCAAAATGGGCGGATGAATCTGGACGCGCTTTATTCCGAACTGACGCTGAAAACCAACGCCAAGCTCGCGCTGGTCGTGCTGGACGGCCTCGGTGATCTCGCCACGCGGGAACAAAATTACCTGACACCGCTCGAAGCTGCCACCACGCCGAACCTCGACCAGCTCTGCAAGGATTCGGCGCAGGGCCGGATGATTCCCGTCGCGCCCGGCATCACACCCGGCAGCGGGCCGGGGCATCTCGGCTTGTTTGGTTACGATCCGCTGGAGTTCCAGGTCGGCCGCGGCGTGATTGAGGCGCTGGGGCTGGGTATGGAACTCAAGCCCGGCGACGTTTGCGCCCGCGCAAACTTCTGCACGCTCGACAAGAAGGCAATCGTCACCGACCGCCGCGCCGGACGCATCCCGACGGAGACGTGCGAGAAACTGTGCGCAATGCTCTCGGCAGAAGTAAAACAACTCGGCGACACCGAAATCCTCATCAAGGCCGGCAAGGAACACCGGTTCGTCGTCGTGTTTCGCGGCAGCGGACTCGAAGGGCCGCTGACCGACGCCGATCCGAACCGCGAAGGTTTTCCCATTCCCACCGTTCGTCCGCGCGACGAGAACAACGCCGGGCAGAAAAAAATGGCCGCGCTTATCACGGGTTTTTACATGGCTGCGCTGCCCCTCCTCGTGCGGGAAAAGCCGGCCAACGGTTTTCTCATGCGCGGCATCGCGCACCAGCCACACCTCCCGCTGTTCGCGGAGCGTTACAAGCTGCGGGCCGCCGCGCTGGCGGTTTATCCCATGTACAAAGGCCTGGCGCAACTCGTGGGCATGAAGAAGATTGAAGGCCCGGCGACCATCACCGAGCAGTTCGAGCGTTACCTCAAGGAATACGACAATTTCGATTTCTTTTTCATCCATTACAAATACACGGACAAATACGGCGAAGACGGCAATTTCGTGGCGAAAATGAATGCGATTCAGGATTTCGACGCCGCGCTGCCGATTTTGCTGCGGAAAAAGCCCGACGTGCTGGTCATCACCGGCGACCATTCGACGCCGGTGGCGGTCAAGGGCCATTCGTGGCATCCGCAACCGGTGCTGTTGCACTCGGCGTTCAGCGGCACGGACAAGCTGGAACGCTTCACCGAAACCGGCGCGAACCTCGGCTCGCTGGGCGTGTTCGAGGCGAAGTATCTCATCCGCCTGATGCAGGCCAATGCGCGGATGTTCGACAAATTCGGGGCGTAAGTTTGATTTTGTAGGAGCCGAGGTAACGAGGCTCAAATATTTTTAAAGTGAGACTCCTTGCGTCGTCTCCTACACTTTTACGAAATGAACCTGCCCAATAAGCTGACGGTCTTTCGTTTTGTGTTGACGGCGCTTTTTCTGTGGGCGCTGTTCTCGCCGATCCGGTATAACGACACGCTGGCGCTGATTTTTTTCTCGTTGGCCGGCGCCACGGATTTCCTGGACGGCTGGCTCGCCCGCCGCCGCAAGCTCATCACCAATTTCGGCATCCTCATGGACCCGCTGGCGGACAAAATCATGACCTGCTCGGCGTTCATTGCGTTCGTCGAAAGCACGCGTCTGGACCCGCACGCGCCGGTCAAGGTCGCCGCGTGGATGGTCATCATCATCGTCGCGCGCGAATTCGCGATCACCGGCCTGCGACTGTTGGCGGCGTCAAAAAACGTTGTGCTGGCGGCGGAAAACTTCGGCAAACACAAGACCATCTCGCAAATTATCACCATCAACGCCCTGCTGGTCCTGGACGCCTGCGCGGAATGGAAGGATTGGCTGCGAAATTTTTTCCTGTCGTGGGTGCCGGCGTTCGCGGAATTCATGCTCTGGCTGACCGTCGGGCTGACGGTGGCGTCCGGCGCGATTTATTTATGGCGCAACCGGGCGATTTATCTGACCGATGTGTGAAATGTAGGAGCCGACGTGAGGAGGCTCACTTCTTAATTCCAGATTCAAGATTCGGCTTGAAATGAGCCTCGTTACCTCGGCTCCTACAAAGTCAGCGGTGTGACGGCAGCGGGAGCGTTTCGCCGGAGTTGGTGGTTTGATAAACGGCGGGCGGCAGATTGACCACCGGATGGCTGCGGTTGTGATGCCGCCACGCCAGACCGGCGAGCACGAGGACCAGGACGACGCCCACGGCGGCGAGGCCGGCGGCCCCCACCCGCCAGTTCAGTTTGACGAGCCAATCCATGAGGTGATCGAGCACGGTTTTGGGCTGCTCGACCAGCGGTGGCGGTTCGCTGAATTTTTCCGTGCGGCCCAGTTCGGCATCGAGCGCGGCCATGACTTGCGGCACGTCGAGTTTGAGCTGTGTGGCGTAATTGCGGACAAACCCGCGGATATACACCGGCGCGGAGAACACGTTGAAATTTCCCTCCTCCAGCGCGCGGATGTGGTCGGTGCGGATTTTGGTGGCGTCCGCGACCTGTTGGATCGTGAGTTTTTTGGCCTCGCGCCCGGCGCGGAGTTGTTCGGCGACCGTTGGCATTCACCTTATTTAGCGCGATTGACGCGCCATTGGCAATCCTGTAAAGCGAGGGCGTGAAAGCTCTGAAGTGGACCTCAATCGTTCTGGCCGCGTTGGTTGCCCTGGTTTTGATTTTCTACGCCGAGGAGGATTTGCGCGGCTGGCACGCCTGGCAAAAGTGCAAACACGAATTCGAGGCGAAGGGTTTTGTTTTGGATTGGGACAAATTTATTCCGCCGCCCGTGCCGGCTGACCGGAATTTTTTCGCTGCGCCAAAGATGCAGGCGTGGTTTGTCAGAAATCCGAATGCAACGGGTGACTTGACCAAACGGCTCGCCAATCCAAAAACAAGTACGATAGGCACAACCAACGGCATCAGTTCCGAAAAAGACGCCAGGGACTATCTGGCCTGGAGCGACCAATTCACACCGGACTTCAATCTCATTCGCGAAGCGCTCAAACGGCCTTACGCGCGGATGGAGGGCGATTATCACGACCCGGTTGCGATGCCGATCCCGGATTTTGTTGCCGTGCGCGCCGTCGCACAGACCCTGGCTCAACGAGCACATAGTCATTTGCTGTTGAACCAGCCGGAACAGGCACTGGAGGATTTGACGCTGTTGCACGACCTTTGCCGTCTGTTGCAAGTCGCACCCACCGGCAAACCGATGACCCTGGTGGCCGCGATGATCAACGTGGCCGTCGCCGGGCTTTATACGGATGCCGCCGCGGAAGGAGTGCGACAACACATCTGGCAGGAGGCGCAACTGGCTGAATTGCAAAAACAATTTGCGGAAGTGCATTTGACTCCCTTTGTGCTGGAAGCTCTCCGTGAGGGGCCGGTGCGTACTTGCCGGGAGGTTGAAATGGCATACGGAAGCTGGTTAAAGCTGTGGAATGTTAATCGCCAAAGTCGGCTCGAAAGATTCTGCTGGTGGTTCTGGCCAAGCGGCTGGACTTATCAAAACATGGTCAATGTCACAAAGATGGAATTGAATACGCTGGATGGTTTTGATGAGGCACACGACACCATTTCGCCAGGATTCTTTGAGCAGAATCTGCGTGATCTTAACAAATTTGTCGGCCGCGGCATATCACCATATAGACTCATTGCGGCAATCGCCATTCCCAATTTCAACCGGGCATGCCAAACCACCGCGCACAACCAAACAATGGCAAACCAAGCGCAAATCGCCTGTGCGCTGGAGCGTTATCGCCTCGCGCACGGCGGCTATCCCGAAACGTTCGACGCGCTCGTGCCCCAATTCATCGAAAAACTGCCGCACGACATTATCGGCGGTCAGCCTTTGCATTATCACCGCACCAGCGACGGCAAATTCTTGCTCTATTCCGTCGGCTGGAATGAAACGGATGATGGTGGACAGGTGGTGTTGAAGGAAGACGGTTCGGTTGACCGCGAAAAAAGCGATTGGGTCTGGAGATAGCAGAAACCAACTTCGTTACAGAAGGCAACAAAGGGAACAAAGAAAATGTGCCCCTTCGTTTTCTTCGTTAGCTTCTGTTCAATTTGATTGAACCTTTTCTCGCCTTGCGCATTCCTCTTGTTGTAAATGCTGGTAGTGGCTGAACGCGAACAACTGCCCGTGCCGCAGGCCCGCGCCGGAGAACCGGCGGCCTGGGACGCCCTGTTCCACCGCTACCAACTGCCGCTTTACGTTTATGTTTTTGAACTGGTGCATGACGAGCAAACGAGCCTGGACATTGTGCAGGAGACATTCATCGCCGCCGTCCGGCATATCGGCGGCCTGCGCGATAACGCGAAATTCGGGAGCTGGCTTTTCGGCATTGCGCACCAGAAATGCGCTCAACGCTGGCGGAAACAGAATCGCGAAGAGATTTTGCGCGAGGAAATTGCTGAATTGCCGGATGAATTTGAGCACAGCCCGGACGATTTGCTTATCCGGCAGGAACAGGAAGCCGGGTTCATGAATTTGCTGAACCAATTGCCATTGCCGCAACGCGCGGTGCTGCTGCTGCACTTCATCGAGGATTTTTCACTCGAAGAAATCGCCGGGATTACGGGCGCCAATCCCGGCACGGTGAAATCCCGGATGCATTACGCCAAACGCGCGCTCAAAAAATTGCTGGAGGAGAAAAAATGAAAATGCTGCGGGAAATTTTATTGGAACGACATCGCGCTGCCGCTCCGAAACTCGACGCCATCCGCCGCGAGGTTATGACGGAGTTAAGCAACAAAGACGCAAAGGCGCAAAGCCGGGCGGGTAACTTTGTGGCTTCGTGCCTTGGTGGTTCACATAAACTCTGGCTGGAACTCATCTGGCCGTGCCGCCGGACTTGGGCAATTTTGGCCACGGTGTGGATTGTGCTTTTCATCTTCAATGTTTCGCAGCGGGACAAATCGGAACTGGCCGCGCGGAAATTGCCGCCGCCCTCGCCGGAAGCGATCATAGCCTGGCGGCAGCAGGAAAAATTGCTGGCGGAACTGATCGGGCCATCCGCGCCGGGCGCCGCGGAGCGGCGGAAAATCTTTTTGCCAAAGCCCCGGACGGAAATCGCGGAGTTTTTGACGGTGTAACGTCGGCGCTGCGCGCCGATTTGTTCGAGCCACAGGCTTGACGCTACAACAGAAATATTTATGAACAAAACACCAAAAACCAAATCGGGCTGGCGCATTTCGCGCCGGGTTTTGATTGCCCTGGCCACACTCGCCACGCTGATTGCCATTTTTTACACCGAGGAAGACTGGCGCGGCAAACGCGCCTGGGAAAATTGCAAGCGCGAACTCGAGGCCAAAGGCGCCGTGCTGGATTGGAACGCGTACATTCCGCCACCCGTGCCGGACGACCAGAATTTTTTCAAGGCCAGCACCGACATCGCTTTGAAATTTGTCAAGGCCAGGAATGACGCCGAGGCAGAAATGTCAAGA